>JAIERG010000147.1 GCA_019747095.1 Caulobacteraceae bacterium
CGGGGGATTTGGGCGAATTCCTCCGGTCAGGGGATCAGGCCGAGCTCGCGCGCTTTCAGCACCGCCTCGGTGCGCCGCCGCGCGCCCAGCCGTTCGTACAGCCGCGCCAGATGCGTCTTCACGGTTTCTGGCGAGATGCCCAGACGGCGCGCGATCTCCTTGTTGGACCGCCCCTCGGCGAGTTCCTTGAGCACGCCCAGCTCGCGGGGCGTCATGCCCAGCGCCGCCCGGGCCTGGGGGTTGCCGTCGAACGGGAGGGGCTCGCGCACAAACAGGGCCCGGCCCAGCCAAAGTCCTAGGGCCAGAAACCCGACCGCGATCAGGCCGATGTAGATTTCGGACGTCCAGGCGCGCGCCAACCGCTGATAGTCCAGCCACTGCAGGGCCGCCGCGCTGACGGCCAGCAAGCCTCCATACAGGGCGATCCGCTTCCACATGGGACCAGACTGGCGCGCCTTCGCCCGACGTCAATCCTTGACGGGATTGGCCGCGTTCGGATCGCCGTAAGTCAGGGCGACGAAGACGTCTTCGAGGTCCGGGTCTTCGGTGGTGATGTCGGCGATGGTGACCCCCGCCGCGCGCACAGCGGCCAGCACCTGCTCCACCGAGGACTGACCCTTGCGATAGGTGACGGCAAAGGCACCGTTCGCGCGGGCCGCCACCTCGAAGCCCTGCAGCACCGGCGGCGCGGCCAGGTCTCCCTCGGGTGTCACCACGACGTTTCTGGTATCTAGCCGACGCAGCAGCTGGGGCGTCAGTTCGCAGGCCACCACCTCGCCCCGGTTCATGATGGCGATGGTGTCACACAGCTCCTGCGCCTCCTCCAGATAGTGGGTGGTCAGGAGAATGGTCACGCCCTCGGCGTTGATTTTGCGGACGTATTCCCAAAGCTGGCGACGCAGCTCGACGTCCACGCCCGCTGTGGGCTCGTCCAGGATCAGGACCGGCGGATTGTGCACCAGGGCCTTGGCCACCATCAGGCGTCGCTTCATGCCGCCTGAAAGCGCGCGCACATAGGCGTTGGCCTTGTCCGACAGGCCCAGCGCCGCCAGCAGCTCGTCCGAACGCCGCTCATTGGCCGGCACGCCATAGAAGCCGGCCTGAACCTCCAGCGCCTCGCGCGGGGTGAAGAAGACATCGGCGACGATTTCCTGCGGCACGACACCCAGAGCGGCGCGCGCGTCCCGAGGCCGCTCGTCGACGTCGCGGCCCCAGATCGAGGCCTTGCCCGCCGTCTTGTTGACCACGCCCGCAAGGATGTTGATCAACGTGGACTTTCCCGCGCCGTTCGGGCCCAGCAGGCCGAACATCGACCCGCGCGGAATGACCAGGTCGACGCCCTTCAGCGCGACCTTGGGCGGGGCTTTCTTGGAGCCCGCATAGGTCTTCTCCAGCCCGCGCACCTCGATGGCGTTGACGGGCAGGGCGGCGGTATCGGTCATGCGGGCTTTCGGGCGGATCAGGGGCTTTCGGCGACGCGCCGTGGGGTCTAGTTATGCGCCCGTAGCCTTTGCGCCAAGACCACGGACACCTTCATGCCGCCCCGCCACCCTGAGACGTTCGTTCCCCCGCCCGAAGAGATCGTCGTGACCTCCAAGCGCGTGGCCTGCGACGGCGGCGGCGGCGCTCTGGGTCACCCGCTCGTCTACATGGACATGGGCGAGGACGACTTCGTCGAGTGCGGCTATTGCGACCGCCGCTTCGTGCTCGCGGGCAAGGGCCGTCCGGAGAACGAGTACCACGACCCGGCGGCGCGGGCGTCGGAAGCGCACTGATCTAGCCGGGCGGTCGTTACCTTCTGGCAATCAGCATTGGCGTGGCAGGCCCGAGGGACGTCCGTCGGTTGGCCGAGGACATGATGAAGATCAGGTCCGAACCGAAGTCTACCTCGAATGGGCCATATCGCTGGTAACGAGGCTCGCCTTGAAGCTGGGCCACACCGCGCCCGTCAACGGCCATAACACCGCTGTATCCAACTGCGATGACCGATGACCCGATCGCCACCGCGCCAAACATCGGCTCTGTGCAGTACGGCTCGCCATCCGCGTAGACTCGCCCATCTGTTTCGACAAGGCAGGGGCCGACGTAAATCCGGGTCACCTGGTCGTCGCAAACCTCGATCAGCCGGCCGTGTGCACCCAAATGAAGAAGGCCGATTGCAGCGACGACACAGTCAGCGCGCCACGGCGATATCGTCAGGCCATTTACCGGATCACAATCTGGGTTCAAGGGGCCGCCGCAAAGCTCTCCTGAGGTGTTGCTGCTCACTTCACGAACAGCCCCGGTCTGCCGGTCAATGACCATGAGCCCGCCACCGAACTCGCCCTCGCTCAGCCCGACGAACAGTTTAGTGGGCGTCGATAGAATCGTGTTTGTTGGACGTGCAGGTATCCTGGTCCCAAGCCTGAGCGTCGTCCGATGTTGCGCATTGACCGAGACAAGGCGGCCGGACGTAATCAGGATCAAGGCGGATTGGTCGCAGACGAGGCCCACCAGACCCTCGCCCATCTTTTCGACCTCCGCGACCAAGTGCCAGTCCTGTCCGATCTGTCGATGGATGGCCCAGGCCTGTGATCCAGCCCGGTGGTCTTGAACGGTCGCAACACCGAGATGGTTCGCGCATAGCCCGACAACCGGCTCGGGGACTTCGGAACGACCGACGTTTCGCGTCGCTTCATCGACCGTCCAGAGTTGTCCTGCGTCAGAAAGCAGCCAGAGACGATCCGAGGCGAAAACGGCCTGTCTCAGGGAGTTTTCTTGGCCGGGCCGAAAGGGTTCGACCTGAGTGATATAGGCATCCGGGCTATATCGCTCCCACAGCATCGCTGCGCTGCCGATCGCCAGAACGGTGCCGACCATCAGCAGTATCAGAAGATACGACGGTCCTTTTGGCATGAAGCGGCTTCCCTACGGTTGAGCAGGACTCGCGAAAGCCTAGCATACCTGTCCCGCCGCCCACCCCGAGCTCCAGGCCCACTGGAAGTTATAGCCGCCCAGCCAGCCGGTGATGTCGACGACCTCACCGATGAAGTAGAGGCTCGGCACGGACTTCGCCCCCATTGTCTTCTGGTCGAGTTGATCCGTCGCGACGCCGCCCAGGGTCACCTCGGCGGTGCGATAGCCCTCCGACCCGACCGGCTTGACCGTCCAGGCGTTCACGGCGGTTTCCAGCCGGGCCAGCACCTTGTCCCCCACCTCGGCCAGCTTCCCGGTCGCGCCTTCGCGGGTGGCCAGGGTCTCGGCCAGACGGCGGGGCCCGATCTCGGACAGGGCGGTGTGCACCGCCTGCTTGCCGCCGTTCTCGGCCTTCCTAGCCTTCAGCCGCTCCAGCACCGGCACGCCCGGCGCCATCTGCACGGTGATCGGATCGCCCTCGCGCCAGTAACTGCTGATCTGCAGGATCGCCGGGCCGGACAGGCCGCGATGGGTGAACAGCATGGCTTCCTCGAAGCGGGTCTTGCCGTGACTGACGACCGCATCGACCGCCACTCCGGCCAAGGGTGTCGTCTGTTCCAGCAGACCCTGCTCGAACGTCAGGGGCACCAGCGCGGGCCGGGTTTCCGTCACCGTCAGACCGAAATGACGCGCCACCTCATAGCCCCAGCCGGTGGCCCCCATCTTTGGGATCGACTTGCCGCCGGACGCCACAACCAGCGACGTCGCTGATACGGCCGATCCGTCCGATAGAGTCAGGTCGAACCGCTCGCCGGATCGTCCATAGGTCTCCACCGCCGTCCCGAGCCGCAGCTCCGCGCCCGCCTCCCGCATGTGGTCGGTCAGCATACGGATGATCTGCCTGGCGCTGTCGTCGCAGAACAGCTGACCCAGTGTCTTTTCGTGCCAGGCGATACCCGCCTTATTCACCCGGGCGATGAAGTCGGCGGGCGTGTAGCGTCCCAGCGCCGAGGCCGCGAACCGCGGGTTGGCCCCCAGGAACCGGTCGGTCCGTCCGGCGTCCAGATTGGTGAAGTTGCACCGGCCGCCGCCACTGATGCGGATCTTCTCTCCCGGAGCCCGCGCATGATCCACCACCAGCACGCGACGGCCCCGCCGCCCGGCCTCGATGGCGCACATCATCCCGGCCGCGCCTGCACCGACGATGACGACATCAATGGTCTGGGGGCGGGGACTCACAGCGAGCGCAGGAATGCGACCAGGGCGGTGTTGACCTCATTCGGCCGCTCCTGCTGCAGCCAGTGCCCGGCCCCCGGCAGAACGGTCTGGCTCCGCAGATCGGTCAGCCAGTCTTTCAGTCCCGCCTCGTGCTGACCGGCGTAGTGGCGCACGGGATCGCGCTCTCCCACCATGAACATCGACGGCTGGGTGATCCGCTTGCCCTGCAGGAAGGCGGTCAGTGACCAGTTCAGATCCAGGCACCGATACCAGTCGATCGGCCCCTTGAACCCCGAGGCGGTGAAGGCTTCCACATACTCCGCGAAGTGCGCCTCGCTCATCCACGGCGGCAGGGTGGCGTCGTCGGGCACCTCGGACAGGAAGTCGTGGCCAGGCGCGAGGAAGCCCGTCGACTGCCGCTCATCCGGTGTCGCGCCGTCATAGGAGTAGAAGCCCTTCCGTAGACCCCCTGCGATATCGGTCTCGAATATGCGGTGGGCGTCCGGGGCCTGGAACTGGTTCATATAGAGCTCGCCCCGGCCCAGACGCTTGGACAGCGCCGCCATCGCCGAGGTCGGTGGTCCGCCGGCGCGGCGGGGCTGGAACGGCACCGACAGTCCCGCCACCGCCGTGAACACATCGGGCCGTATCAGGGCGCAATGCCACGCGACCGGCGCGCCCCAGTCATGGCCGACGACGACGCAGGTCTGATGCCCCAACGCCCGGACCAGATCGACCATGTCGCCGACCAGATGCAGGATGGTATGCTCCTCGGTGCGCCCGGGCCGGTCGGTCCCGCCATAGCCACGCATGTCCGGCGCGACCGCGCGATGGCCGGCCTCGGCCAGCGCCGCGACCTGGGCCCGCCAGCTGATCCCCAACTCCGGGAAGCCGTGGATCAGCAGGACGAGGTGACCGTCACCCGCCTCCAGAACCTGCTGGCGCAGGCCGTCGGTCTGGACATGGCGTGTTTTCAATCCAATCCTCCCCCGCGAAGAGACGGGGGAGGCGACGACCTTACGCCGCCGCCTTCTGCCCCGTGAACCGACCGTAGAAGGTCTCGCCCTTGGCCGCCATGTCGCGCAGCAGTTGGGGCGGAGTGAAACGGTCGCCATACTGGGAGGCGTACTTGTCCGCCTGCTCGACGAAAGCCTTCAAGCCGTACTGGTCGATGTAGGTGATCGGGCCACCGGTCCAGGGAGCGAAGCCCCAGGCCAGGATGGCCCCGACGTCGGCCTCGCGCGGATCGTCGATCACGCCCTCTTCCCAGCAACGGGCGACCTCGACGACCTGACGGAAGATCAGGCGGCGCTTCTGGTCCTCCACCATCTCGGGCGTGGAGTCGTTGATCGTGACCGGGGCCAGGTCCGACAGGCCCTTCCACAGGGTCTTGGGCTTGGTGTCGTAGTCGTAGAAGCCCTTGCCGTTCTTGCGGCCCAGGCGACCCAGGTCCTCGACCATGGTCTTCACGATCTTCCAGCCGGGCAGGGGCACATAGGCGTCACCCAGGTCCTCGGCCGTCTGCTTGGCCACCTTGACCGACAGGTCCAGCGCGACGTCGTCGTGCATTTCCAGCGGCCCGCGCGGCATGCCGGTCATGCGGCCGATGTTGTCGATCAGGGCCGGCGCATAGCCCTCTTCCAGCATGGCCAGGCCCTCGGCCACATAGGTGCCGAAGCAGCGCGAGGTGTAGAAGCCCCGGCCGTCGTTCACGACGATCGGCGTCTTCTTGATTTTCTGGACATAGTCCAGCGACTTGGCGAGCGCGGCCTGACCCGTCTTCTCGCCCATGATGATCTCGACCAGCATCATCTTGTCGACAGGCGAGAAGAAGTGGATGCCGATGAAGTCCTCGGGCCGCACGCTGGCCTCGGCCAGGCCGGTGATCGGCAGGGTCGA
>JAIERG010000124.1 GCA_019747095.1 Caulobacteraceae bacterium
CGGCGCGGGATACGGATGGTCACGCCGTGCCGTGCCGCGCGTGACCTGGAGGTAGACGATGCCGTTGCGGACGCGGTTGCGCCGGATCGTTTCCTTCAGCACCCGGGTCAGGGCGTCGCGGGTCATGGGGATGTCGATACGCAGCTCGTTCAGGCTGCGGTGCAGCCGCGTCATGTGGCCGTCGAAATCGGCCATCCTGCCGTCGAAGACCGACCAGACCTCGTAGACGCCATCGGCGAACTGGAAGCCCCGGTCCTCGACGTGAACCGTCGCCTCGCGGTGGGGGCGATAGACGCCGTTCACATAAGCCACGCGCGACATCAGTCGATGCTCCCGTCTTCGTCCTCGCCGCCGCGCGCGGGCGAAACACCCAACGACTTCAGCTTCCTGTGCAGCGCCGACCGTTCCATTCCGATGAAGGAGGCCGTGCGCGAGATGTTTCCGCCGAAACGCATGATCTGGGCGGCCAGATACTCCCGTTCGAACACCTCGCGGGCCTCGCGGAGCGGCAGCGCGATGGTACGTTCTGTACCCATCGACGAACCGCCTGTCGCCGCGACCTCCTGCGGCAGCATGTCGGCGGAAATCGGCTGGTCCAGGTCGCCGGTCGCCAGGATCAGCAGGCGTTCGACGTTGTTCCTGAGCTGGCGCACATTGCCGGGCCAGGGGTGGACCTGGAGCACGGCGATGGCGTCCTCGCCCAGGCGTCGTTTCGGCAGGCCCTGGGACGCGGACAGCGTCTCGATGAAGTAGTCCACCAGTTCGGCGATGTCTTCGCGGCGCTCCGACAGGGGCGGCACGCGGATCGGTACCACATTCAGGCGGTGGAACAGGTCCTCGCGGAAGCGGCCCTCGGTGATCTCGGTCTTGAGATCGCGCGAGGTCGAGGTGACGACGCGGACGTCGACCTGGACGTCCTGCTCGCCGCCGACGCGGCGGAAGCGCTGTTCGACCAGGACGCGCAGGATACGGCTCTGGCTCTCTCGCGGCATGTCGCCGACGTCGTCGAGATACAAGGTGCCGCCGTGGGCGCGTTCGAACACGCCAATCTTCCTCGGCCGGCCGTCGTGGCCCTCCTCGCCGAACAGCTCCAGATCCAGCCGCTCGGGCGTCATCCCGGCGGCGGAGATGGCGACGAACTCGGCGCGAGCGCGAGGACTGGCCTCATGGATCTGGCGCGCGACCAGCTCCTTGCCGCAGCCGGGAGGCCCGGAGATCAGGACGCGGCTGTTGGCCGGGGCGACCTTCTGGATGGTGGTCCGCAGGGCCTGGGCGGCGGCGGAGCGGCCGATCAGGCCGGTGGGCGTCATGGCCTGAGCGCGCAGGCGACGGTTCTCGCGCTTGAGCGAGGCGGCTTCAAGGGCGCGCTCAATGACGACTACAAGCCGGTCGGACTTGAAGGGCTTCTCGATGAAGTCATAGGCGCCACGCTTCAGGGCGCTTACGGCCGTCTCGATGTTCCCGTGTCCGGAGATCATGACGACAGGCAGGTCGGCGTCCAGCGTCTTGACGATGTCGAGCAGCTCCAGCCCGTCCATGCCGCCGCCCTGCATCCAGATATCGAGGACCAGCAGGCTGGGCTTCCGGGCCCGGATGGCGGCCAGAGCCTCCTCGGAACTGGAGGCCACGCGAACGGAGTGGCCCTCGTCTTCCAGCAGGCCGGAGACCAGATCGCGGATGTCGGCCTCGTCATCGACGACGAGAATGTCGGCACCGTTGGAACGCATATCGCCTCGCTATTCAGCAGCCGCCAGACCGTTGCCCTTGGGCTCGGACTGGCCGGTTCGGACAGGGGGTGAAAGGGGGAAGATGAGGCACACACGGGCACCGTTGAGGTTTTCAGCATCAGCCAACTTGAGCTCGCCGCCATGGTCCTCACAAATGCGCTTGACGATGGCGAGACCCAGGCCCGTGCCCTTCTCGCGCGTGGTGACATAGGGCTCGGTCAGACGGTCACGATCCCGCACCGGCAGGCCCTTTCCGTCGTCCTCGATGATGAAAGTCGCAATGCCGTCCTCGACTTCGAGACGAGCGATTATGGCGGTCGAGGCGTCGTCGGGATCGGTCGCCCGGCGGGCGGCCACGGCCTCGCCCGCGTTCTTCAGGATGTTCGCCAGGGCCTGTCCGACCATGCGCCCGTCGCATCTCATTTTGGCCTTCGGGAGGGGTTCGACCAGCTCGACAGGCAAATTCGGGGCCGCGACGCGCTGGGCGAATACGGCCTCGCGCAGCAGTTCCGCAGGATTTTCGAAAGCGAAACGTGGAGCCGGCATTCGGGCGAAGGAGGAGAACTCATCGACCATGCGGCCAATATCTCCGACCTGGCGGATGATGGTCTCGGTGCAGCGATCGAAGACCTCCACGTCGTCGACCTTGGTCCTGTACTTGCGGCGCAGACGTTCGGCCGAGAGCTGGATGGGGGTCAGGGGGTTCTTGATTTCGTGGGCGATGCGGCGGGCGACGTCGCGCCAGGCCGCGTTCCTCTGGGCCGTGACCAGGCGAGTGATGTCGTCGAAGGTCAGCACCATCTCGCCGCCGACACCGCCTTCGATGCGGACGCGAAGGCGCCGGGTCTCTCCTTCCCGGGCGACGTCGATATCCTCCTCGATGTGAGCCTCGACGCGGCCGACAAGTTCGGACAGTTCCGGCGCGATGGCGGCCAGCGACTTGCCGTGGACATCGAGGTCGGAGATCGACAGCAGCTGCAATGCGCTGTCGTTGATGGCGGAGATACGACCGCGCTTGTCCAGGCCGATAACGCCGGCGCTGACGCCCGACAGGACGGTCTCGATGAAGCGGCTGCGGTCCTGGGCCTCCTCGCTGGCCGTCTTCAGCGCCGCCTGTTGGGTTTCGAGGTCGCCGGTCATTCGGTTGAAGGCGTCGGACAGGGTCTTGATCTCGCCGGGTGCCCCTTCGGGATCCACGCGAGCGGACAGGTCGCCGCCCGCGACCTGATCCGCTGCCTTCACCAGACGGCCGATGGGCGCCGAGATGGCGCTGGCCGCCGACATGCCGAGCCACACGGCACCAACCAGAACCAGGAGCGCGGTCTCCAGATAGCTCAGGGCGAAGGCGGCCTGGATGCGGGCACGGCTCTGCTCGGCAAGTTGGTACGACTGGATGGATTCCACGCCGTTGCGCATGCGGGCGATGATGCCGGGTGCCAGCGGACGGACGACGTAGAGGTAGGCGTCACCGTAGTCCGGCAATGGATAGAGAGCTCGCACCGTGTCTGGACGTTCGGTGACGGCTACGGGGGCTTCTTCGCCTTCGGCGGCGGTTTCCAGCGCCTCGCGCGGCGGGGCGACGTAGGCGGGCGCGCCCTCCATGACGCCCTGGGCCAGAACCTCGCCCTCGCCGTTGAGAATATAGACGGCCGGATAGCCGAAGTAGCCGGCGATCTGGGTGAGGGCCTGGGAGAACTGGATCCGATTGCCGAAGGCGTCGCGGATGCCGCCGAGCTCGATCGACATAGTCTCGAGGTCGGCGTTCAGGCCATCGCCCACGTCGGCCACATAGGCCTCGCCAATCCGGGCGCCGTTCTCGACAGCGGAGCTGACGTTGTCGCTGAACCAGCGGTCCACGCCGCGGTTGACCAGGACGCCGAAGACCAGGGCGATCGCCACGGCCGGGACGAGAGCGACCAGAGAGAAGATGGTCACGAAGCGCAGGTGCAGGCGCGCGCCAGGGTCCTCGCGACGGCGACGAGACAGCTGCATGACCTGCAGCCCGACTACGGTGGCGAGGCCGGCGATCAGGACGAGGTTGGCCGACAGGATGGCCAACACGGCCCGGCTCGCGGCGGCCTGGGCGTCCTGACCGCCCGCCTCGGGAGCCACAGCGACGATCCAGATGGCGGCGGCGGTGATCAGGACAGCGATGACATAGGCCGCCACGAAGGCGGCGCGGGCGCGACCGGCGGCCAACCGATCCCACAGGGTGGGTCGGGCCTCTGTGGCTTCGGCAGCGGTCGCTGTGTCCGACATCAGCCTACAGCTTCGGCGACCTGTGGCGCTTTTTCAACAGCGGAGTTGCCAGGAAGCGTCAGTGACGCAGACGCCACATCCCACAGCACGGCCAACGCCTCGGCGACTGCGGCGGGATCGTCCAGACGGCAAAGGCGGGCCTTGGCCGCGCGACGCTCCAGTGGATCGGCGGGCCAAGGGGCCTGTTCGATGTACCAGCCAAGGTGTTTGCGGAACATCTTCAGCCCCAAACCCCTTCCATAGAAGTCTAGCGACGCCTGCATGTGCTCGATGACGATTGTGCAGCGTTCTTCGCGGTCAGGCTCCTGGAGGCGGGTCCCGTCGCGGAGCGCCCCCTCCAGGTGGGCGGCCAGCCAGGGACGGCCATAGACGCCACGCCCCAGCATCAGGGCGTCGGCACCGGAGCGGTCGAGCGCCTCCCTCGCCTCCTCCGCCGTGACGATGTCGCCGTTGACGATGACCGGGATGGAGACCGCCGCCTTGACGTCGCCCACAGCGTCCCAGTCGGCGCGGCCGGTGTAGAACTGCTGGCGCGTGCGGCCGTGGACGGTGACGGCCTTGACGCCGAGCGCCTCGGCGTTGGCGGCGACATCGGTGGCGTTCTTGCTGGCGTCGTCCCAACCGAGACGCATCTTGACGGTGACCGGGCGGGTGGTGGCATTGACGGCTGCCGCCATGATGCGGCCCGCGAGATCCGGCGTCCGCATCAGGGCCGAGCCGGACGCCGCGCCGGTGACTTCCTTGGCCGGGCAGCCGAAGTTGAGGTCGACAATGTCGGCACCCGCCGCTTCGGCCATGCGGGCCCCTTCAGCCATGGCGGCGGGGTCTCGACCGACCAGTTGGATGACGGTTAGCGGCAAGCCCTCGCCCACGGCGGCACGACGGACGACGTCGGGGCGACCACGCGCGAACTCGGCCGAAGCAACCATCTCGGTGGCGACGTAGACCGCGCCCAGACGGCTGGCGAGCTGTCGGAACGGAAGGTCAGTGACGCCGGTCATGGGCGCCATCAGCACGCGACCCGGAATGGTCACATCTCCGATCTGAAGAGTCTGCGTCATCGCTGCCGTCGTGTCGCCAAGCGTCGCCTCTCGTCAACCTGCAAGATGGCCCCTAGAAGGCGGCGCATGACATTCGCGGGCGTGGTGGTGGCGGCGGGCTCGGGCTCGCGCGCTGGGGGCGACAAGCAGTGGCGGGCGCTGGGCGGTAAGCCCGTGGTGCGCTGGTCCGTCGACGCTCTGCTGAAAGCCGGAGCCTCACCGGTCGTCGTCGTGGTCGCGCGCGACAGTCTGGGACGGGCCGAGGAGGCTCTGGTCGGCCTGAACGGCTGGATCGCCGTCGCCGGCGGGGCCGAGCGGGCGGACTCGGTTCGCGCCGGGCTCACGGCGTTGAATGCGGCTGAGGACACGCCAGTGCTGGTACATGACGCGGCGCGCCCCCTGCTCAGCAACGCCGTGATCCGTAGACTTCTGGAGGCTTTGCCCGGAGCGGACGGGGCGATCGCCGCCCTGCCCGTCTCCGACACGCTGAAGCGCGGCGGCGAGCGGATCGAGACGACCGTGGACCGCGCCGGGCTGTGGCGCGCCCAGACGCCGCAGGCGTTTCCACTCGGCCGCCTTCGCGCCGCCTACGCCGCCTGGCCCGCGGGCGAGACGCCGACCGACGAAGCGGCCGTGGTCGAGCGCGACGGCGGCGTCGTACGCATGGTCGAGGGCGATCAGCGCCTAATGAAGCTCACCTATCCTGAGGATTTCGCAATGGCCGAGGCCCTGCTGCCCCGTCAGATTCGCGTCGGCACCGGCTTCGATGTCCATCGTTGGGGACCTGGCAAGGCGGTCTGGCTGTGCGGCGTGGAAATCCCCCACGATCAGACCCTGATCGGACATTCGGATGCGGATGCGGGCTTGCACGCGCTGACCGACGCCCTTTTGGGAGCGATGGGCGACGGCGACATCGGCGACCACTTTCCGCCGACCGACCCGAAGTGGAAGGGCGCGGCCTCGGACCAGTTCCTGATCCACGCGGTTGAGCGGCTGACGGCGCGCGGCGGGCGGCTGGTGAACGTGGACGTTACCCTGATATGCGAGCGTCCCAAGATTGGCCCGCACCGCGAGCAGATGGTGCACCATATTTCGCAATTGCTGAAGCTGC
>JAIERG010000006.1 GCA_019747095.1 Caulobacteraceae bacterium
GCGATCCGCAGGCATACGGGCACGCCCTTCATGGGCTACGCGGGCTGCACCTTCCTGATCCAGGAGGTCTGCAACGCGCTGTTCGACGCCCTGTTCGCCATCCTGCCACTGGCGTCGCAGCTTGACGCGGTCGAAGCCACGCCCGCGCGGCCGCATGCCGAGATTGTCTGGGAAGACGCCGCTTCCGACGAGTTGGAAAAGCTGGTCGCGTCGCAGCCCGTTATCGTCCGCATTTCCGCGGCCAAACGCCTTAGGGACGCGGCCGAGCGCGCCGCCCGGCAGGCCGGAGAGGATCGTGTCACGCTCGACCGCCTCGCGGCCGCCAACGCAATTGTGCTGAGCGGGAGGGCCGCCTGATGCGTGTCGCCCTGCTGGCTCAGACCCCCGTTCCGATGTCCGGTTCGCCGGGCACCGGAAACGGCCGCGGGACTTCCCCGCGGCTGACGTCCGCTCCAACGAAAGGAGGAGATAATGTCCAACTCTGACCACTCTGGTGGGTCCCTCACGGGTCTCACGCCGGAAGCGGCCAAAGAGTTCCACGGCCTGTTCATGACCAGTTTCATCGCGTTCACGCTTATTGCCGTGGTCGCGCATGGGCTCGTCTGGGCCTGGAAACCGTGGTTGGGGGCTTAAGGTCTCCGCTTTACTTGTCGCTCAGCCATTTTGACTGAGCGATGCCAACAAAGCCGGTCACCGGCTATGGAGGACTACAGTCATGTGGAGAATTTGGCTCCTTTTCGATCCCCGGAGGGCGCTCGTGGCGCTCGCCGTCTTCCTGTTCACCTTGGCTCTGCTGATCCACTTCATCCTGCTCAGCTCGCCCCGGTACAACTGGATCGACGGCGCAGAACGCGCAGCGGCGGCGGCTACGGCCACCCCCTGACGGGTACCGCGCATGCGGCGCGCGGACGGGCCGGAGTCATCCGACCCGTCCGACGCGACCCTGAGACTTTTAAGCCCAGACCGCGGGATGCGGCGACACGGGCGAGGAGACGGTCATGGCCTTGCTGAGTTTTGAGCGAAAATACCGCATCAGGGGTGGAACCCTGATCGGCGGTGACATGTTCGATTTCTGGGTGGGGCCGTTCTACGTCGGCTTCTTCGGCGTCACGACGGCGTTCTTCGCCTCGCTGGGGACCGCCCTGATCCTTTACGGGGCGTCGCTTGGCGACACCTGGAATCCCTGGCTGATTTCGATCAACCCGCCGGACGTAGCCTACGGACTTGCGCTAGCGCCTCTGCGCGAAGGCGGCATCTGGCAGCTGGTGACGATCTGCGCCGTCGGGGCCTTCGGGTCCTGGGCGCTGCGCGAGGTCGAAATCTGCCGAAAACTCGGCATCGGTCTGCATGTGCCTATTGCCTTCGGGGTGGCCATTTTCGCCTACGTCACCCTCAACGTCATCCGGCCGTGGTTGATGGGGGCTTGGGGACACGGCTTCCCATACGGCATCTGGAGCCACCTCGATTGGGTGTCCAACGTTGGGTACCAGTACCTGAACTTCCACTACAATCCGGCCCACATGGTCGCGATTACCTTCTTCTTCACGACCACGATGGCGCTCGCGCTGCACGGCTCTCTCGTGCTGGCTGCCGCCAACCCCGGACCGGGCAAGGAAGTTCGCCAGCCCGAGCATGAGGACACCTTCTTCCGCGACTTTATCGGCTACTCGGTCGGCACCCTGGGCATTCACCGGGTCGGCCTGTTCCTCGCCCTGCAGGCGGGGATCTGGAGCGCGATCTGCATCGTCATTAGCGGTCCCCTTTGGGACAAGGGCTGGCCCGAATGGTGGGATGGCTGGCGCAACCTGCCGATCTGGCAATAGGGGAGGGCGACTGAAATGAACGCCTATCAGAATATCTTCACCCAGGTTCAGGTTCGGGGGCATGCCGAGATGGGCGCGCCGACGACCGACATCGATAGCGAACGTGTCGGAACGCCCTTCTTCAGCTACTGGATTGGCAAGATCGGCAATGCCCAGATCGGACCGGTGCATCTTGGCTGGACCGGCGTGGTGTCCCTCCTGACCGGGTTCCTCGCGTTCGAGATCATCGGGCTGAACATGATGGCCCAGGTGGACTGGAATCCGTTCGAGTTCGTCCGGCAGCTGCTCTGGCTGGGTCTCTATCCGCCTCCACCCGAGCAGGGTCTCAACATGCTGCCGCCGCTCAACGAGGGCGGATGGTGGCTCATCGCCGGCTTCTTCCTGACTGTGTCGCTGATCAGCTGGTGTATCCGCAGCTATCAGCGGGCCAAAGCTCTGGGCCTTGGCACGCACACGACCTGGGCCTTTGCATCGGCCATCTGGCTGTACCTGGTGCTGGGCTTCATCCGGCCGATCATTATGGGCAGCTGGTCAGAAGCCGTGCCGTTCGGGATCTTCCCGCACCTCGACTGGACCGGGGCATTCTCGATCACTTACGGCAACCTGTTCTACAACCCGTTCCACGCGCTTTCGATCGTGTTCCTGTATGGGTCCACCCTGCTGTTCGCCATGCACGGCGCGACCATCCTGGCCACGACCCGCTATGGCGCAGATCGTGAGGTCGAGCAGATCACCGATCGCGGAACGGCAGCCGAGCGGGGTGCCCTCTTCTGGCGCTGGACCATGGGTTTCAACGCCACGATGGAGTCCATCCACCGGTGGGCCTGGTGGTTCGCCGTCCTGACCACCCTGACGGGCGGCATCGGCATCCTGCTGACCGGCACCGTGGTCGATAACTGGTTCGACTGGGCGATCGCGCACGATTACGCCCGCTGATCCGGACGCTGGCTGATCCCCGCCCCTGCTCGGGGCTCAGTCGGCCAAGGCCCCGCGCGTCCCGTCGCGCGGGGCCTTTTCCTATCCGCTGGCCAATCAGCTTAGGTCCGCTACGGCGTAGATGGAGAAGCCCGGACCTGTCGCGACGGGATCGATGCCTGCGGTGGCCTGCGTGAACTGAATCCGCGCTATCAGCCGCGAGGCGCGCAGTCGGCGTTGCCAGGCGGTTGCGTCGCCCTCGAGCTGATCGAACAAACCGTCTGAGACGGCGATGTAGTCGACGCCTGAGGCGAGCAGATAAGGCGCAAGCTTGTCAGGCGACGTCTCCTGTGGCCATCCGGGTGTCGGTCCAGCAGTCGCGGCTTGGTCAGCGGCGAGGACACTGTTGCGCCTGACATCCAGCTGATCGGCGTGGGCCAGATGCACGGCAAGAATGGTCGCGCCCGCCGGCACAAGCTGTTGCGCTTGGCGATACGCAGGACCGATCTCCCGATCGAGTGTCGACTGCCGCCAACGCAGTGTGATCGCCGAGGGTGCCGCGTTTTCAATCGCTGTCCGCGCGATGGGCACTGTGGCTATGGCTGTCACACCGATGCAACCGGCTACGGTTAAGCTGAGCGCCGGACGAGCGAAGATTTGTAGCCACGCGGATGTCCTTGGCGGCAGTTCGAGGTGCGATGCCAAGGCGGCGAACACGGCGAACATTGGAGGAAAGGCGTAGCGGTCGAGCGCGAGACCGCCGGTCGCGGCCGCGATGAGGCCAACGGCGATGGCGGCGACGCCGAGGAGAAGCAGTCCGCCCGCGGGCGCTTGTCCGGTTCGTCGCAGCCATAGCCAGACACATCCACTCAAAGCAAAGAGTGCCCAGGTCCAGACTGCGTGCGCGGACATCGACAGAGTTTCGCCCACTGATGCAGGTGCCGTTGCGTCATCGACATGAACGCCTCGGCCAAGGAAGGGGTAGAACGGGGTCTGTGACGCATGAAGGGAACTGACGAACGCGGGAGCGAGGACGATTGCCGCCAGACCTGCTGCGACGGCAAGGCTGCGCCAGTCGCGCGCTGCGATGAACGGTAGCGCGGCGAAGGCGGCCAGAAGGGCGATGAAGGGAGCAGCCGTGGGCCGGAGCGTGAGGGCCACAGCGCATAAGGCGGCAAGCACCCTAAGCCATCCAGTTCGTCCGACGGGGTCAGACGCGCATTTCAGCCACGCCTGGACGGCCCCGAACAGTACCGCTGCGTAGAGGACAGCCGGAGCGAGGTTGGCGATAGGCTTGGCTGTGATCGTCAGCCAGACGAACGCCACGCCAAACACTATCGTTGCTGAGACAACGCGGCCCATCGGTGTGATGCGCCGCGCCAGCAGTATCCAGGCACCTATCAGAGCGAGACCCAGACCCGGCTCATAAAGGGACAGCCAGCGCGTTCCGAACAGGTCTCGGATCGTGGCTACCAGACCGAATTGCCCGCCGAAGCCGTAGAGTCGTCGCTCGCTGAACGGTTCGGCTCCCGAGGTACCGAGCCGAGCCAGCTTCTCTGAGAACAGCAGATAGGCCGGACCATCATCGTTGGCGTTAATCTCAGGCGGGATGAAGATAAGGCTCACCACAGGGACTGCGACGACCACCAACGTCAACAGCAACGGAGCCGAGGGGACGAGGCCAGAGGAGGATCGCAGAAGCGGGACGAGCGCGATGATCAGGCCTGTCGCAACGATCGCCAGGATCAGCCAGATCGAGAAGAGGGCTGAGATATTGAGAACCAGCGTGGCCCAGATCAGCACGCCGAGTCCCAGAAGCGGGAGCGCTGGACGGATGTCCTGCTCGGCAAGGCCAGTCACTGGACGAAGAAGACGGCCCAGCCCTGCGCAGCCGACAACGAGCGCTAGCAGAGCCGCGACGGCCAGAACCAACATCACTCGTTCCCCTGATGGCGATCAGCCAGCCGGGGTCATGCCTGCCAGACCCGTCAGTCAATCACAACGACGTTCTCTGAAGTGCTCCGCGCAACAGCAGCGTCAACCCTGGGCGGCAAAGCCCTTGCCGCCGTTGGAGGGGCGGCGGCGGCGGGGGCGGCGGCGGATTTCGCCGGTCTTCTCGGGTTGGGCTGGGCGTGCCTGGTCCTGAGGCGCGCGGCTTCTGGCGCGATCGGCGGCCAGCGGGTCGAACGGTGTCGTCGATGCGATCGAGCGGTCGCCGCCGCCCTGGCCGCGGTGCCCCTTGCGCTGACGATGCGGCTGGCCGCCGCCCGGAGCCTTGACGCCCTCGCGGCGCGGGTTGCGGGGGCCGCGCGACTGCTGCTGATGATCGCCGCGGCCGTCGTCGGGCATGGACGGCTTCTTGCCGACTCCCGCCGCCATGATGGAGGCGTCCAGCCGACCGAGCGAGGCGTCGTTGCGACGATCCACGGCCGGGATCTTCTGGCGGGTGACCTTTTCGATATCGCGCAGCAGCTTCATCTCGTCGCCAGCGACGAAGCTGACGGCCGAGCCGTCCTTGCCCGCCCGCGCGGTGCGGCCGATGCGGTGGACGTAGGCTTCCGGCACGAAGGGCAGCTCGAAGTTGACGACGTGGGACACGTTGTCGACGTCGATGCCGCGCGCGGCGATGTCGGTGGCGACCAGCACGCGCAGCTTGCCGGCCTTGAAGGCGGCGAGCGTGCGCTCACGCTGGGGCTGGGACTTGTTCCCGTGGATGGCGCCCGCCTGGACGCCGCCGGCCTCCAGATAGGCCGCGACCTTGTCGGCGCCGTGCTTGGTCTTGGTGAAGACCAGGCACCGCGAATAGTTCGGGTCCGAGAACATCTCGGTCAGGAGCGCGCGCTTGCGCCCCTGTTCGACCCAGATGACCGACTGGTTGATGCGCTCGACCGTGGTCGATTGGGGCGTGACCTGGACGCGGACGGGGTCCTTCAACAGGTCGCTGGCCAGCTTGCCGATCTCGGTCGGCATGGTGGCCGAGAAGAACAGATTCTGGCGACGGTGCGGCAGGCGGGCGACGACCTGGCGGATCGGCTTGACGAAGCCGAGGTCCAGCATCTGGTCGGCCTCGTCCAGCACGAAGATCTCGGTGGTCGAAAGGTCCAGCGTCTTCTGCTGCATGTGGTCCAGCAGGCGGCCGGGCGTGGCGACCAGGACGTCGAGGCCCTGTTGCAGGGCGCGCTCCTGCGGGCCGTAGCTGACGCCGCCGAAGACGACCGCGACGCGGAAGCCGAGGTGACGGCCATAGGCCTTGAAGCTGTCGGCGATCTGGGTGGCCAGTTCGCGCGTCGGCGACAGGATCAGGGCGCGAGTGGTCCGCGGCAGGGGCGGGGTGCGGTTCTCGGCCAGGCGATGCAGGATCGGCAGGGCGAAGGCCGCGGTCTTGCCGGTGCCGGTCTGGGCGATGCCCAGCAGATCCTTGCCGGTCATGACCGAGGGGATGGCCTGGGCCTGGATCGGCGTGGGGGTCACGTAGCCCTCGGTGGCGAGGGCCGTCA
>JAIERG010000167.1 GCA_019747095.1 Caulobacteraceae bacterium
TCCCAAGGCTCCTTTCGGAATCCTTGAATCAAGCGTCGCCCTCGGCCGCAAGCTTTATGGGTACAGCACCTAGGCCGTCTGCAGCCGCGCGCTGCCCGCCTCGACCACCATCGTCTGGCGGGTCGTGAGCACGCCGTTTCGGTTCTGGACTTGGTCGAGCACCTTGAACTCGGTCTGCCAGCGTTCCGGCGTCACGTCGCACAGCACATAGCCGCGCTGGCTGTTCCTGAACTTCAGCTGGGGGTTTGCGGCGAGGAAGGCTTCCTGGTCCGCGCGCCGGTCCTGGCCGTCGCCGCCGGAGCTTATGGACGTCGACACGAACTCGGTGGCGATGGGCTCGCCCTCGGGGTTGCGGCCGTCGAGATACAGTTCGCCCGCGTAGTTCTGATGCTCGTCACCGGTCAGGACGACGGTGTTGGCGATGCGGCGGTCGCGGATGTGGCGCAGCAGGCGCTCACGAGGCACGCGATAGCCAGCCCAGCTGTCGGTGTTGACGCCGTAGTCCTCGCCCGGGTTCCGATCCAGATCCATGACCATGATCTGCTGGGCCAGAGCCTTCCAGGTCGCCTCGGACCGGTTCAGGTTGTTCAGCAGCCAGGTTTCCTGCGCCTCGCCCAGAACCTGCGCCGTGCGGTCATTGATGCCGTCGCACGTGCTGTTGAAGCGATCGTTGCAAGGCTGGTCCGTGCGGAACTGGCGGGTGTCCAGCAGGTTGAGATCCAGCAGATTGCCGTACACGGCGCGGCGGTACAGCTGCATGGCCGACCCCCGAGGGAATGAAGAACGGCGCAGCGGCATGTGCTCGTAGTAGGCCTGCATGGCTGCCGCCTGACGAAGCGCGAAGACCGCCGGGTCGGTGCCATCCTGGTCAAGGTCCGAGACCCAGTTGTTGTCGATCTCGTGGTCGTCCCAGGTCATGAACCATGCGGCCGAGGCGTGCGACGCCTGCAGGTCGGTGTCCATCTTGTACTGGGCGTAACGCTGTCGGTAATCGGTGACCGTATAGACCTCTCCACCGACGTGGACGCGCAGGTTCTCCTGCGGGTTGGTCGAGCCAAAGATGCGGTTGCCACGGCCTTCGTAGATGTAGTCGCCGTAGCAGTAGATGAAGTCGAGATCCTCGGACGCTATGCGGCGATGGGCGGTGTAGTAGCCGCTCTCATAGGCCTGGCAGCCAACGATGCCGAACTTGACCCGGTCGAGCGCCGCGCCCGCGACCGGCATGGTCTTGGCCTGACCCACGCCCGACCGCTCGCGTCCCGCGATGAACCGGTAGAAGTAGGGGCGTCCGGGCTCCAGCCCGCCGACCTCCACGTGAACGGCGTGCCCCAGTTCCGGCCGGGCGATGGCCTCGCCCGAGCGGACGACGGTGCCGAACCCGGCGTCGGTGGCGACCTCCCAGTTCACGGCCATCGGCTGGGAAGGCATGCCGTGGTCGGGCTCGAGCGGGCGCGGTGCCAGGCGCGTCCAGATGACGAAGCCGTCGGGCAGGGGGTCACCCGCCGCCACGCCCAGCTGGAAGGGATTGTCCTCGAAGACGGCCTGGGCGAGCGATGCGCGGGTCGAGACGCCGCTCAGCATCGAACCGAGACCGAGACCCACCATCAGGGATCGGCGCGACAGGATCGGGGACATGGACGCTCCTCTGGACTGTGGCTCTCGCTTAGCGGCCGGTTGTGACAGTTCCGCTTCGCCTGTCAGGAACGATGGGGTTGAAAGCCCCTGCCTGTCGAGCGCACGGTAAGGCGCGCAGCGGGGGCTGCGTTTTGGAGATGATCCCATGAAAACCGTGTTCCTGATTGCCGGCGTATCGGCGCTGGCTCTGTGCGCGTCCTCGGTTTCTGCTCAGCAGACGGTTTCGCTGTCGGCTGGCTTTGTGCCTGATCCCGTAACCTTCGATGTCGTTTCCGGTGGGAGCAACGACGCCTCCGACCTCGGCGGGGCTTGCGTCGGCATGATCGCCAGCAGCCCGGACGTCGTCGTGAACTTCCGCTCGAACGGTGGCCCGTTGTCGTTCGGCGTCTATGCGGACGGTGACACCACCCTTGTCATCAATGGACCCGATGGCCGCTATTACTGCAGCGACGACGTACAGGGCCTCAATCCTGCATTTGGCTGGGATTCGGTACCCAGCGGTCAGTATGACATCTGGGTCGGCGCGATCGGAGAGCCGGTTTCGTCCACGCTGGTGGTTACCGAAGGCAGCGTCTTCGGCGACTGATCCCTTAGTTTGACCTGGAGGAGGGGGCGTTGCCAGGCGCCCCCTTTTTCATGGCCGCCAGGTGCGTCGTCAGAAACAAGAGGGTTGTAAGGCAGCGCTTGCCGGGTCCAAGGTGCTCTCACGCAGCGGGGGCTGCGCTTTGGAGAAGAAAACCAATGAAATCCCTGTTCCTTGCGGCCGGCGTTGCAACGCTCGCCCTGTGCGCGTCCTCGGCTTCGGCCCAAGAAGTCATCAACCTGTCGGCGGGCTTCCTGCCGGACCCGATCGAGACCTCGGTGGTGTCCGGCGGCGGCAACGACGCCTCCGACCTCGGCGGCTCCTGCGTCGGCATGATCGCGGACAGCCCCGACGTCGTCGTGAACTTCGATTCGAACGGCGGAACCCTGTCGTTTAGCCACGTCTCGGGCGGCGACACCAGCCTGGTCATCAATGCTCCGAACGGCCGCTATTACTGCAATGATGATACGAACGGGTATGACCCTGTCGTGACGTTCGGCTCGGCGCAAAGCGGCCAGTACGATGTGTGGGTCGGCGCGGTTGGCAATCCGGTCGGCGGCACCCTGCAGATCTCCGAGAGCCCGCTCTAGGGCCATTTCAACCCGACAGAACAGGAGACGCCAGATGCGCGTTCTTTCCATGGTTTGCGCTCTGGCGTTGACTGCCGCGGCTTCGGCCGCGGCGGCTCAGGACATGAGCGCCACGGCGACCTACGGTGAAATCAGCCGCAGCGCCGGCTTCACGCCGGATCCGATCACCGTCGACATCTACTCGGGTGGCGGGATCGACGCCTACTATGCGATCGGTGGCGAATGCGTCGGCATGATCGCCGACGCGCCGGACTTCGAGTTCACCTATGAAGCCGGCGGCTGGCCGCTGACCTTCGGGGTGGACGGCGAATATGACACCAGCCTGATCATCAATGCTCCGGACGGCCAGTGGTACTGCGTCGACGACTCGGAAGGGCTGAACCCGATCCTGCGGTGGGGCAGCCCGCTGAGCGGCACCTACGACATCTGGGTGGGTGCCGTGGGCCAGTCGGGTAACTCCAGGCTTTACATCACCGAGAACAACTAAAGCTCGGCTCGACCTGAAGACCGGCCGTTCGCGTCAGCGGGCGGCCGGTTTCCATGTCTGCATCTCCGCAATCTCGCGAGTCTGGGCGTCGACGACGGCCTGGGCCATGCGGCGAATCTCGGGGTCCTGCGACTGCTCCAGAGCGACCTCGGCCATGGCGACGGCACCGCGATGGTGCTCGATCATCTTGGCGATATAGGCCTCGTCAATCGTCGCGCCCGAAGCCTGGCCCATGCGCTGGTGCATCTCGGCCTCGACCTCGGCGAAGGCCGCGTCGCCCGTCGAGGGCGCGCTCGCGCTGCCGTGGCCCGCGTGCGGGTAGGCGGCCTTCTCGGCATAGGCGGCGTTCTGGTTGGCGGTGGCGGCGTCGCGCATGGCCTGCTGGACCGGATCGCCGCCGCCCTCGCAGGCGGCGAGCGCCAGACCCAGCGATATCGCCGTGAGGGCGATCAGCCTTCGATCCATCGGGGCATCCATCCTTCGTGTATCTCGCGCAGGTGCTTCAGCGGGATGCTGAACAGGTCCTTCGAGGCGAAGGCGTCGCCCCTGGCGTGACCGACGACCGAGGCATGCAGCCCCGCCGCGCGCGCCGCCTCGATCAGAGCCTCCGCATCCGGAACAGCGACGAGGTAGCGGGCCTGGTCCTCTCCGAAAAGGAGGATGTGCGCATGGGTCGCGCTGGTGGCGTCCAGCACCACGCCGGTGTCCGAGGCCAGCGCCATGTCCGCTGCCGCCCCGATCAGGCCACCGTCGGACAGGTCGTGGACGCAGGTCAGGCGGCCGGACTCGATCTCGGCCCGGATGAAGTCGCCGGTCTTCTTTTCCAGCGCCAGATCGACCGTAGGCGGGGCGCCGTCTTCGCGGCCCAGCACTTCGCGCAGATAGAGGGAGGCGCCGAGTTCGCCGACCGTCTCGCCTATGAGGACGAGCGTGTCGCCCTCGGCCATGGTCGAGAAGCCGGCGACCACGTCGTAGTTGGGCAGCAGACCGACGCCGCCCACGGTCGGGGTCGGCGGAATGGCGACGCCGTTGGTCTCGTTGTAGAGGCTGACGTTCCCGCTCACGACCGGGAAGTCGAGCGCCCGGCAGGCATTGGCCATGCCGTCGATGGCGCGCACGATCTGGCCCATGATCTCGGGCCGCTGGGGATTGCCGAAGTTCAGGTTGTCGGTGATGGCGATGGGCCGCGCGCCCACAGCCGTCAGGTTGCGCCAGGCCTCAGCCACGGCCTGCTTGCCGCCCTCGTAGGGGTCGTTCTGGACGTAGCGGGGCGTGCAGTCCGACGTGACGGCCAGACCCTTGTCTGTGCCGTGAACTCGCACCACGCCGGCGTCAGCGCCAGTCGCCGAGTCCTGGAGCGTATCGGCCATGACGTGGCGGTCGTACTGTTCCCAAATCCAGCGCTTGGACGCCATGTCCGGGCAGGTCAGGACCTTCAGCACCGCGTCTTCCCAGACCTCGGGCGCGGGCACCTCGGCGGGGTTAAGGCGGGGATGCAGTTCCGGCTGGATCCAGGGCCGGTCATACAGCGGAGCGTCGTCAAACAGGGGCGCCAGCGGCACGTCGCAGACGACCTCGCCGTGGTGGTTCAGCACCAGACGGCCGGTGTCGGTGGTGCGGCCGATGACGGCGGCGTCCAGGCCCCACTTCTGGAAGATGCGATAGCCATCCTCCTCGCGGCCAGGCTTCAGCACCGCCAGCATGCGCTCCTGGCTCTCGGACAGCATCATCTCATAGGCCGTCATGCCCTCTTCGCGCTGGGGCACCTTGTCCATGTCCAGCTCGATGCCGACGCCGCCCTTGCCCGCCATCTCGACGGACGACGAGGTCAGGCCGGCGGCACCCATGTCCTGGATGGCGGCGACGGCGCCCGACGCCATGAGCTCCAGCGTCGCCTCGATCAGCAGCTTTTCGGCGAAAGGATCGCCGACCTGAACGGTCGGGCGCTTGGCCTCGGACTCGTCGTCGAACTCGGCGGACGACATGGTCGCGCCGTGAATGCCGTCGCGGCCGGTCTTGGAGCCGAAATAGACCACCGACATGCCCGCGCCTGGCGCGGCTGAGTAGAAGATGGCGTCGGCCCTGGCCAGACCCACGCACATGGCGTTGACCAGGATGTTGCCGTTGTAGCCCCGGTGGAAGTTGGTCTCGCCCGCCACGGTCGGCACGCCCACGCAGTTGCCATAGCCGCCGATGCCCGACACCACGCCCTTGACCAGACGGCGGGTCTTCTCGTGCTCCACGTCGCCGAAGCGGAGCGCATTCAGAAGGGCGACGGGCCGCGCGCCCATGGTGAAGACGTCGCGCATGATGCCGCCCACGCCCGTCGCGGCGCCCTGATAGGGCTCGATGAAGGAGGGGTGGTTGTGGCTCTCCATCTTGAAGATGCAGGCGTCGCCGTCGTCGATGTCGATGACGCCCGCGTTCTCGCCCGGGCCGCAAATGACGCGCGGCCCCTTGGTCGGGAACTTCGACAGATGGATCTTGGACGACTTGTAGGAGCAATGCTCGGACCACATGACCGAGAAGACGCCCAGCTCCACCGGATTGGGCTCGCGGCCCAACCGGTCAAGGATGACCTGATACTCATTGGGGGCGAGACCCCATTCGACGGCGAGTTCAGCGGGAGTCTTCTGGGGCGCGCTCATGGGGGCGGCTTCTAGCAGAACCGCCCCGGATGTCAGCCCGGCTTTGCCTTCAGGATAAGGACTGGCCGCCCAGACCCACCGCTGCGTTGAGCCGCGCGTAGGCCGTCAGGGCCTGACCCCGCGCGGCGGCCTCCTCGGCGCGGGCGTCGGCGGCGGCGCGCTGGGCGGTGAGGACTTCGAGGAAGGGCGAGACGCCGCCCCGGTAGCGCTGGTTGGCCAGGCGGGTCTGGTCGTCGGCGGCGGCGACGGCTTCGGCGAGCGTCGCGGCGCGGGCCTCGGCCGACGCCAGGGCGACGAGCGCCGTCTCGACCTCCGACAGGGCGTCGACGGCGGCCTGGCGATAGGCGATCTCGGCCTGGGTCCGGCGCGCG
>JAIERG010000134.1 GCA_019747095.1 Caulobacteraceae bacterium
GACCATCCGTTTCCCGCGCCGGGCACCCCGCCGAGCGTCGTGGTCACATCCAAGTCCATCCCCTTTAACCGCTCCCAGGCCCAGGCCGCCAACGGTGTCGCCGTCGTGACCTACCCCGACATCCGCTGGGGCCGTTGCGATATCAAGACGATTGGCCTTCTGCCCAATGTGCTGGCCAAGCAGGCGGCTCGCGACAAGGGCGCCTATGAGGCGTGGATGGTCGACGAGATGGGCCTGGTCACCGAGGGCTCCTCGACCAACGCCTGGATCGTGGATCAGGACGGCAAGCTGAGAACCCGCGACACCCAGGCCAACATCCTGCGCGGCATCACGCGCGCGGCGATCATGGATCTGGTCAAGTCAGAGGGCATCGAGCTGGACGAGCGTCCGTTCAGCGTCGAGGAAGCCAAGCAGGCCAGGGAAGCCTTCTTCACCGCCGCTGGTGCCTTCGTCATGCCGGCCATCTCGATCGACGGCGTGAAGATCGGCGACGGCAAGCCGGGCCCGATCGCGACCAGGCTGCGCGAGCGCTATCTTGAAGCGGCACGCCGCGACGCCATCTAGGGCGTTGCAGCCTTTGCGCTTCGTCGTCTAGGCTGACGCCGTCGGCTTGACCGACCTCGCGCGCCTCCCCGCCCGCGACGAACCAAGAAGAACAGGGACCCAACCCGCCATGTCGCAAGACAAGCGTCAAAACCTTCAGGACACCTTCCTCAACTCGGTCCGCAAGACCAAGACGCCGCTGACCATCTTCCTGGTGAACGGGGTCAAGCTGCAGGGCATCGTGACCTGGTTCGACAACTTCTGCGTGCTGCTCCGTCGCGACGGGCAGGCCCAGCTGGTCTACAAGCACGCCATCTCCACCATCATGCCCTCGGCTCCCGTCCAGCTATACGAGCCCGAGAGCGACGAAGATTGAGGCTGAGCGCCGCGTCCGGGGGGACGTCGGCCCCGGCCGGAAGGACCCCTTGAGCAAACTCATCGACCACGCCGTCCCTCTCATCCGGGCGGTCGTCATCCATCCCGATTTTGGCGAGCGGTCCTCCCGCTCGGCCGCCGACCGTCTGGAGGAGGCCGCCGGCCTCGCCCGCGCCCTGGACCTCGACGTCCGCGCCGAAAAAGTCGTGCGCCTGCGCAAGACCACCCCCGCCACCCTGTTCGGCACGGGCAAGGTCGACGAGCTCGCCGCCCTGATCCGCGCTGCCGAGGCCGAGGCCGCCGTCATCGACGACCAGCTGACGCCGGTCCAGCAGCGCAATCTGGAAAAGGCCTGGGACTGTAAGGTCATCGACCGCACCGGCCTGATCCTGGAGATCTTCGGCCGCCGCGCCCGCACCAAGGAGGGCCGGTTGCAGGTCGAGCTGGCCCGGCTCGACTACGAACGCTCGCGCCTGGTCCGCACCTGGACCCACCTGGAGCGCCAGCGCGGCGGCACCGGCTCGACAGGTGGGCCCGGCGAGACCCAGATCGAGCTGGACCGCCGCCTGATCGCGGACCGCATCGTCAAGCTGAAGTCCGAGCTGGAGGAGGTCCGCCGCACGCGCGGCCTGCACAGGAAGCAACGCCAGAAGGCCCCGTTCCCGACGGTCGCCCTGGTCGGCTACACCAACGCCGGCAAATCGACCCTGTTCAACCGGCTGACCGGGTCCGAGGTCCTGGCCAAGGACCTGCTTTTCGCCACGCTCGATACCACCCAGCGCACCATCCGCCTGCCCCAGGGTCGCCCGGCCATCATCGCCGACACCGTGGGCTTCATCTCCGACCTGCCGCACGAACTGGTCGAGAGCTTCCGCGCCACGCTGGAGGAGGTGGGCGAGGCCGACCTGATCCTGCACGTCCGCGACATCGCCTCGCCCGACACCGTCGCCCAGTCCCAGGACGTCGAGGCGGTGCTGAAGCAGATCGAACAGCCCGAGGGCAAGGATCGCCGCGTGCTCGAGGTCTGGAACAAGATCGACCTCCTCGACCCCGAGGCTCGCGAGGCCATCGAAGGCCAGGCCGCCCGCGCCAACGTCGATGCGGTCGCCGTCTCTGCGTGGACCGGGGAGGGGATCGAGCCGCTCCGCATCGCCATCGCCGCCCGCATCGACGACGACCCCGAGACCGAGGTCATGCTGGACCCCTCACAGGGCGAGGCGCTCGCCTGGCTCTACGAACACGGCCGCGTCACCGGCCGCGAGACGGACGACGAGGGGCGTATGCGGTTGACGGTGCGGCTAGACCCGCAGGCCATGGGGCGGTTCGAGCAGAGGTTTGGAGCCTAAGGCTACGAGGAGGCCCGCTCCGCCGCCTTCGCCGCGTCCCACAGCCGGTCCATCTCGGCCAGATCGCTCTGGTCCGGTGTCCGCCCGTCCCTGGCCAGCTCCGCCTCGATGAAGCCGAACCGGCGGACGAACTTGGCGTTCGCGCCCCTCAGCGCGTCCTCCGGCTCCACGCCCAGCTTCCTCGCCAGGTTGGCCACCACGAACAGCAGGTCGCCCATCTCGTCCCGCGCCTTGTCCAGGTCGCCGGCGGCGATCTCGGCCCGGAGCTCGGCGACCTCCTCGTCCAGCTTGTCGAAGACCTCGTCGGTCGAGGGCCAGTCGAACCCGACCCGCGCCGCCCGCTTGGTCAGCTTCGCCGCGCGGTGCAGCGTCGGCAGACCCACCGGCACGTCGTCCAGCACGCCGGTCTGGGCCTTGGCCGCCCGCTCCGCCGCCTTGATGTCCTCCCAGCGCAGCTTCTGGGCCGGGCCGCTGATCTGCGCGTCCTCGTCGCCGAAGACATGGGGATGCCGCCGGATAAGCTTGTCCGACATGGCTTCGGCTACGTCGTCGAAGGCGAACAGGCCCTGTTCCTCGGCCATGCGGGCGTGGAAGATGACCTGGAACAGGAGGTCCCCCAGCTCTCCCTTCAGCTCGGCCATGTCGCCTCGCTCGATGGCGTCGGCGACCTCATAGGCCTCCTCGATGGTGTAGGCGGCGATGGTTGCGAAGGTCTGCTCCACGTCCCACGGACAGCCGCCGTTTGGATCGCGCAGCCGGACCATGATGTCCTTCAGACGGTCGACGGGGGTCATGCCGAGGCTCCGTCCCGCGCCGCCAACTTCGCCCGCACCTCCGCATGGGCGGCGGGCGTCAGGGGATAGAGCCTCAGCACCACGGCCGAGATCAGCAGCAGGGCCACCGGCGCGCCGATGAACAGCCACTGCAGACCCAGGATGACGCCGGGATCATTGACGGCCCCCGGCTCGGGATCGAAGCCGATCCACTCCAGCACCGCGAAGGCCCCGACGGAGAAGGCGTAGCCCAGCTTGGACGTGGCGTTCAGAATCGAGAACAGCAGTCCTGTCCGGTCCGCCTCGGCCTCCAGCCGGATGACGTCGGACGCATCCGCCATCATGGCCCGCAGCAGCAGGTCCGCCGCCCCGAACGCCAGCCCCGTGGCGAAGATGGCCGCCACCGCCGCCGGGAAGTTCCCCGCCGGAACCAGCAGCGTCGCCGCGCCGAAGCTGACGGCGAAATAGATGGATGCGACGGCGAGCGCCTGATGCTTGCCCATCCGCGTCGCCAGCCAGGCCCAGACCGGTGCCCCGACCAGCCCGGCCACGAAGTAAACCAGCAGCAGGATCGAAGTCTGGTCCCGCTCGAACCCGCGCGCCTGTTCGAAGAAGTAGAAGAACAGCACCCCGATCAGGCCTCGCGCCGCGCCGAGCAGCAGGTCCGACAGCAGCAGCCTGCGCAGCACCGGCTTCGCGATCAGGGCCAGCGTCGCCCCCAGCCCTCCGTGCGCCGGCGGCGTCACGTTTCGGGGCTCGGGCGTGAACAGGAAGGTGATCAGGAGCGCGATAGGCAGCAGCCCGACGATGAAGCCGCCCTGCATCTGCACCGCCTCGACGTAGGAGTTTCCCATTGCCTGGGCGCCGACCGGGATCAGCAGAACGGCCAGAACCCCCAGGATGTTGGCCACCTGCCAGAAGCCGTAGATGCGCGACCGCTGGTCGTAGTCCGGCGACAGCACCGCCGCCCAGCTCATCTGACTCAGCAGACTGATCGAATAGCCGAGGTACATGACCACCAGCCACACCGCGAGGTGGGTCGCCCCGGCCCCCTGGGCGACGAAGAACAGCATGGCGACCGACCCCATCAGGATTGGGGCCCCGATGGCCATCCAGACGCGATACCGGCCCCACTTCGTCGACGTCCGGTCGATGATGACCCCCAGCAAGGGGTCCACCACGATGTCGGCCAGCCGTACGATCAGGAAGATCAGGCTGACCGCCGACAGGCTGACGCCCACATGGCTGGCGTAGAACTCGGGCAGGGTCACGTAGACCGGCAGCCCCAGCGCCGCATAGGGCAGGCAGCTAGCCGCGAACGCCATCAGCGTGGTGTTCGAGCGACGATGCGCGCCGGGTGTGGTCGGTGATGTGTCGGGCATTCAGCGTCCGCGAGTCGGGGCAGGGCCCCTACAATGCCAGACTTGCCCGTGGCGCGAGAGGCCTTGCTTGCGACGCAAGCCTCGGGCTTCCTGCGTCTCATGCGGACGGGGATCCTTGCTTTCATCGCGGCCACGATCCTGATCTGCCTGGCCCCTGCCCAGGCGGACGCCCAGGTCCGTTGCGACACTCATCGGGCTGATTGGGGCGGTCAGGCCCTCGCCAATGGTGTGTCGCTCTACACCCTGGAATGGGCCCCCTTTGCCGGTCGCGAGTGGGGATGGGTCACCTATGTCCCCCTGCTGCAGAAAGAACTGGCCACGGAGTGCGAGCCTTCCAGCCCTGATTTTGCCGAGGCGCTCTCACGCTTCCAGGCCCGCTACGGTCTTGTCGCGACAGGTGTGTTCGACGCAGCGACCTTCGAGGTTTTGAAAGGTGTGCTGCAGGAACGTCGGCCGTTCATTCAGGCGCGGCTGAGAGACGAATGCCCCAATCCGCCTCCGCTGCGTCTGCTCGGCTATCTGGTCGAGGAAGAGGAACACGCCGACCGCCTGACCCGCCTGCTGCGCCGCGACGTCCTGGACGCCTATCGTCGCATGGTCGCTGCCGCCCGGGCCGAGGTGCCAGAGATCAACGCGGATCGCGAACTGCTTCAGATTTTCTCCGGTTTCCGGGATCCGGAGGCCGATGCTGCCCGCTGTGCCGCACAAGGCAATTGCGACGGCCTGCGCCGTGCGGTCTGCTCGGCCCACCGCACCGGCACAGCCGTCGACCTCTACGTCGGCCAGCTGTTCGACATGGGCGTCGACAATACCAACGCTGATAGCCGCCGCCACATGACCCAGGGGGCAACGTATCGCTGGCTGGTGAAGAACGCCGGCCGGTTCGGCTTTGTGCCCTACATCTATGAGCCCTGGCACTGGGAGTGGGTGGACCCAAACGGCCAGACCCTGATCTCGGAGTGATCCGCACCCTAACAAAGGGCGAACGCCGCCTGATCCACGGCGAGTTCGGCGACGCCGTACACCTCGACGAGGTGCGCCTCGCCGCAATGCCCTGGCCGCTGTTCCGTGCTTTCGTACCGGGCCGGGTCTTCAGTCGCAGCTGGATTTGCTGGCCGGGAACGGACCTGCCCGAAGATTTCGCCGTTGCGCCCCTGTCGCTTCAGGCCGTGCTGATCCACGAGATGGTCCACGTCTGGCAGGCCCAATCAGGAATCAATCTGGTGACTGGAAAGCTCAGTGCCGGCGACGGTCCGCGAGCCTACGCCTATCCCGACGTACCGTGCGGCTGGGAGGTGCTGAACATCGAACAGCAGGCGATGACGGTCGAACACCGCTTCCGCGCTCGTCGAGGGCAGGAAGTTCCGCAAGGGCACGAACATTTCGCCGCAGTCTGCCCGATCGGTGCGTCGAAACCGACCTGAGTCCCTTGCATCGCAGAGCGCGCTCGCTACATCTGCTACCGCAGTCGTTGCAGAACGATAACTCTCAGGAGCGATCCATGACCAAGGTGCTGGTTCTCTATCATTCGACCTACGGCCACATCGAGCAGATGGCCTACGCCGTCGCCGAAGGTGCCCGCTCAGTCGAGGGCGTCCAGGTCGACGTCAAGCGCGTGGTCGAGACTGTGCCAGAGGAACTGGCGCGCAAGTCCGGTTACAAGCTCGATCAGGCGGCTCCGATCGCCGACGTCAATGAACTGGAAGCCTACGACGCCATCATCGTTGGTGCCGGCACCCGATTCGGCACCGCCGCAGCCCAGATGCGTAACTTCTGGGACCAGACCGGCGGTGTCTGGTTCCAGGGCAAGCTGGTCGGAAAGGTCGGGGCGGCCTTCACCTCCTCGGCGACCCAGCACGGCGGCAATGAGACGACGCTGATCGGACTGATCCAGACCCTGCTGCACCATGGCATGGTCATCGCCGGGTTGCCCTACG
>JAIERG010000212.1 GCA_019747095.1 Caulobacteraceae bacterium
CGCCGCGATCTGCGTGACGGCCTGCGCGCTTCGGCCGACGTGGCCCGCGCCGTGTCGCGGCTGGCGCTGGGGCGAGGGGGGCCGCGCGACCTCGCCGCAATCCGCTCGGGCCTCACGATCGGAGAGGCCATCGCGGGCCTGTTCATCGCCTCGCCCGATCCCCTGACCGGGCCGCCCGCGCGCATCACCTCCTGCCTGGACCGCCTGACCCTTTCGCCCGACCTGTCGCGGCTGATGCTCGATCTGGCGGAGGGGCTTTCGCCGGAGCCGCCGCATCTGGCCCGTGACGGCGGTTTCGTGAACCCCGGCTTCCGGCCCGAGCTGGACGCCGCCCGCGCGCTCAGGGACGACAGCCGCCGCGTCGTCGCCGACCTGGAGGCGCGCGCCGTGGCCGAGAGCGGCGTGCCCTTCAAGATCCGGCATAACGCCGTGCTCGGCTATTTCCTCGAAACGACCGCCAAGCACGCCGAACCCCTGTTCCGCGCCGGGCCCGAGAGCCCCTTCATCCACCGCCAGACCCTGGCGGCCCAGGTCCGCTTCACCACCGTCGAACTGTCCGAACTGGACGCCAAGATCAGCCAGGCCGGCCACCGCGCGCTCGCCATGGAGACCGAGACCTTCGAGGCCTGGCGCGCCCAGGTCCAGGCGCTCGCTCGCCCGCTCCAGGCCCTGGCCGAGGCCATGGCCGAGCTGGACGCCACCGCCGCCCTGGCCGAATGGGCAGAAGAGGTCGGGGCGGTCCGGCCCGTCGTCGACGACGGCCGCTGCTTCACCGTCGAGGCCGGTCGCCATCCTGTGGTCGAGGCGGCGGTCAAGAAGGCGGGCGATCCCTTCACGCCGAACGACTGTCGGCTCGACGGTGACGGGCAGGGGTGCGCGCGGCTCAGCATCGTCACCGGCCCCAACATGGCGGGCAAGTCGACCTTCCTGCGCCAGAACGCGCTTCTGGTCGTGCTAGCCCAGGCAGGATGTTTCGTCCCCGCGCGGTCTATGCGGCTCGGCGTCGTGGACCGGCTGTTCAGCCGGGTCGGCGCGGGCGATGACCTCGCGCGCGGGCGCTCCACCTTCATGATGGAGATGGTCGAGACCGCCGCCATCCTGACCCAAGCGACGGACCGCAGCTTCGTCGTCCTGGACGAGATCGGACGGGGCACCGCCACCTACGACGGCCTGGCCATCGCCTGGGCCTGCGCCGAGGCGCTGCATGACGTGAACCGTGCCCGCACCCTGTTCGCCACCCACTATCACGAGCTGGCGCGGCTGGAGGAGCGGCTGGACCACGTCTGCAACCTGTCCATGAAGGCCAGGGAGTGGAACGGCGAGTTGGTCTTCCTGCACGAGGCGGCCCCCGGTGCCGCGGACCGGTCCTACGGCGTCCAGGTGGCAAGGTTGGCGGGCGTGCCTCCGGCCGTGGTGGCCCGTGCCCGCGCCGTGCTCGACCGGCTGGAATCGGAGAAGGCTGCGACCGCGCGTCTGGACGACCTGCCCCTGTTCGCGGTCGCCGAACCGCCGCCTCCGCAGCTGAAATCGGCCGTGGACGAGGCCGTCGCCGCCCTGGACCCTGACGCCCTGACCCCCCGCGAGGCGCTGGAGGCGCTCTATCGACTGAAGGGGCTGGCGGGCGCGTGACCAGCCCGCTCGACGATCGCCTCGACGCCCTCGTCGGCTCCCCCGGCCTTCGCGCCTCGGTGGCCGAGGTCCTGCGCCAGCACCACGACGTCGCCCGCGAGAAGATCGCCGCCAAACTCTCCAACGGCCTGCCGGGCGTCGAAGTGGCCCGCCTTTACGCTGCCGCCGCCGACGAGCTTCTGACAGCGCTTTGGCGTTTCACCACCGAGACCCTCTATCCCGCCCCCAACCCCACCGAGGCCGAGAAACTCGCCCTCATCGCGGTGGGCGGCTACGGCCGGGGCGTGCTGGCGCCCTTCTCCGATCTCGACATCGTCTTCCTGCGCCCATGGAAGACGACCGCCCGGACCGAGACGGTGGCGGAGTTCATGCTTTACGTCCTGTGGGACCTTGGGCTGAAGGTCGGCTCCGCGGCCCGGTCGGTCGAGGAAGCCCTGTCGCTCGGCAAGTCCGACATGACGATCCGCACAGCGCTGCTGGAAGCCCGTCCACTGGCAGGCGACGCGGCTCTTGCTGCCGAGTTCCTGACCCGCTTTCAGGCCCAGGTGGCGGCTTCCGATCCCCGGCCATTCATCGCCGCCAAGATGGAGGAACGCGAGGCCCGTCATGCCAAGGCCGGCGCCGTCCGTTACCGCGTCGAGCCCAACATCAAGGACGGAAAGGGGGGACTTCGCGACCTTAACGCCCTGTTCTGGATCGCGCGGTCCCTGGCGCCGGACAGCCCGCTGGGCGCCCGGGTCATGGAGGACCTCCTCACCCCTCGCGAACGCCGCACCTTCGAGGAGGCCTTCGACTTCCTCTGGCGCGTGCGCTGCCATCTGCATCTCGCCGCCGGCCGGGCAGAGGAGAAGCTGACTTTCGACCTCCAGCCAGAGGTCGCCCGGCGCATGGGTTGGCGCGGGCGCGGCGACGAGCCGGCGGTCGAGCGTTTCATGCGCCGCTACTTCATCGTCGCCCGCGACGTCGGTGCCCTGACCCGGGCCATGAGCGCCACGCTGGAGGCTCGCCAGCAGAAGAAGGCACTCAGTCTGTCGCGCCTGATCCCTGGCCGCAGACGAGACCTCGGCGTCGAAGGCTTTGTGGAGGATAGCGGCCGGTTATCCGTCACGGGGCCGGAGGTGTTCGGCTCCGATCCGGTCAAACTCCTGACCCTGTTCGTCACCGCCGACCGGCACGACCTCGACCTGCACCCCCACGCCTTCTCGGCCGTGACCCGATCGCTCGGCCTGGTCACGCCCCGGCTGCGGCGCGATCCGCAGGCGACGGCGGCGCTTCTACATATCCTGGCCCACGGCCACAGGCCCTACAGGGTCCTCACCATCATGAACGAGACGGGACTCCTGGGTCGTTTCCTGCCGGAGTGGGGCCGGGTCGTCGGCCAGACCCAGTTCAACATGTACCATGCCTATACGGTCGACGAGCACACGCTTCAGGCCATTGGCATCATCAACGACATCCAGCGCGGCAAGCTGAAGGACGATCATCCGCTCGCCAGCGAGGTCATCCACCTGATCGCCGACCCCGAAGCCCTGATGCTGGCCATGCTGCTTCATGACGTCGGCAAGGGCGGGGACCGGGGTCAGCTGGAGGACGGGGCCATTTCCGCGCGCCGCGCCTGCGAGCGTCTGGGGCTGGAACCGCGGCGGATCGAACTGGTGGTCTGGCTCGTGCGCCATCACCTGGCGCTGTCCGACTATGCCCAGAAGCGCGACGTGTCCGATCCCGAAACGGTGCGCGCCTTCGCCGAACTGGTCGGCGATCCCGAGCGGCTGCGGATGCTGCTGGTCCTGACCGTGGCCGACATCCGCGCCGTTGGCCCCGGTGTCTGGAACAGCTGGAAGGGTCAGCTGATGCGCAGCCTCTACGCCGCCGTCGAGGCCCTGTTCCGGGGCGAGACCATGCAGAGCATCGACCCCCTGGCCGACCGCGCCGCCCTGGTCGCCCGGGCGCTCGCCCAAGGATCCGCCGCCGAGGCGCGTGCTGGTGCCGCTGGACGGATTGAACAGACCACCGAGATCGCGCTCGCCGCCCGTGATCGCCCGGGGCTCTTCGCCGATCTCGCCGCCGTTCTGGCGGCCGCAGGCGCCGACGTCACCGGAGCTCGTGTTGCCACGACGGCCGACGGCACGGTGCTCGACGTCTTTCAGGTTCAGGACGGCGCCGACCAGCCCTACGGCCAGGCCGAGCCGCGCCGCCTGACACGGCTGATCGCCGCGCTGGAGGCCGCCGCGCGCGGCGACACGTCCGTACCGCTGCCGCCCACCCCAGCAGCCTCGCCGCGCCGTGCCGTGTTCGACGTGCGGCCGGTTGTGATGATCGACAACGCGGCGTCTGCCGAGGCCACGGTCATCGAGGTCTCCGGCGCTGACCGTCCCGGCCTTCTGGCCGAACTCTCGCGCACTCTGAGTGACCACGATCTGTCGATCCGCTCGGCCCACGTCGCCAGCTTCGGCGAACGCGCGGTCGACAGCTTCTATGTTACCGACGCGCACGGTCGGAAACTGACCTCCGAGGTGCTGCTCGACGAGGTGCATCGGTCGCTGGAGGCCGTTCTGGACCGCGCGCCGGCCGCGCCCCAGGGCCGCCGCATCACTGCGGTCCGCGCGAGCGCCCGCGACGTCTCCGAGCTTGGCCCCCGAAGGCCCGTTCCGTCTGCGGCGGAAGCGCGCTAAGCCCACCTGACGTCCTTCGCCCCATCCGCATGAGCCCGCCTTGAGCCTCGCCCGCAACACCCTGGTTCAGGCGATCCTGACGCTGGGCAGCCGCATCCTCGGCTTCGGCCGCGACCTCGCCCTGTCGGCCCAGTTCGGCCAGGGGCCGATGATGGACGCCTTCACTACGGCCCTGATGCTGCCCAACATGTTCCGGCGCCTGTTCGCCGAGGGTGCCTTTGCCCAGGCCTTCGTGCCGATCTACGGCGGGGTGCGGGCGCGCGAGGGGGAAGAGGCCGCCGCGGTAACGGCGTCCGAGGCGCTGAGTTTCATGTTCGCCGTGGTCGCAGGGTTCTGCATCCTGCTTCAGGTGGCGATGCCGTGGGTCATGCCGTGGCTGCTGTCGGCCTGGTCCGACGACGCGGGCGTGATGTTCGCGGCCACGACCGCCGCCCAGCTGACCATGCCGTACCTCGCCTGCATGACCATCGCGTCGTTGTTGTCAGGCGTGCTCAACACCTCAGGCCGGTTCGCCCTGACGGCCGCCGTGCCGGTGTTCCTGAATCTGTGCACCCTCATCCCGCTGCTGGCGCCGCTGGTCGTCGACATCGATCAGACCATGGTCCTTCTTGCGACGTCGGCCGCCGTGAGCATCTCGGGCCTGATCCAGATGGGCCTGCTCTGGTGGGGTGTGAAGCGGCTGGGCGTGACCCTGCGGCTGGGCCTGCCGCGCCTGACGCCGGGGGTGTCGCGCACCCTCAAGCTGGCCGTGCCCGGCGTGCTGGCGGGTGGCGCGCTCCAGCTCAACTCGGTGGTCAGCCAGTTGCTGACCGGCTCGAACGAAGGCGCGCGCTCGGTGCTCTACAACGCCGACCGCCTGTATCAGCTGCCCCTGGGCCTTGTCGGCGTGGCCATCGGCCTGGCCCTGGTGCCGCGCCTGACCAAGGCCTTCGTCACGGGCGACCATGAGGGGGGGCGACGAACGCTGGACGACGGCATCACCCTGTCGATGGCCTTCACCCTGCCGGCTGCGGTCGCCCTGTTCGTCATTCCCTTCTTCATCATCGACGCGACGGTGACCCGGGGCGCGTTCACCAGCGCCGACGCCGCCCGCACAGCCGATGTCCTGCGTAACTTCGCCTGGGGCGTCCCTGCCTTCGTGCTGGCCAAGGTCCTGACCCCGCCTTTCTTTGCGCGCGAGGACACGCGCCGGCCCATGATCTTCTCCATCGCCTCGGTGGCGATCACCGTGGGGCTGGGCTCTGCGCTGTTCTTCGGTCTGGAGCAAACCGGGCGCGACGGCGTCGTCGGTCTGGCCATCGCCACCTCGACCTCGGCCTGGATCAACGTGGCCCTGCTCGGCGGCGTGCTCGTGAAGGAGGAAGCCTGGGCGATCACTGGCCGGTTCCTGTCGCGCTTCAGCCGCGTGCTGGCCGCCAGCCTGGCCATGGCCGCAGTGCTCCTGCCCGCGAGCATCTTCTATGAAGATCTCGCTCGGCTGTTTCTCGCCAAGGAGGTCGCCGTTCTGGTCGTCTGCGGCGTCGGCGCCCTTGTGTATGGCGTCGCCCTCGTGCTTTTCCGCGCGGTCAGCCCGGCCGAACTCAAGGCCGTGCTGCGTCGTGAACCCGGGGCTTCCAACCCCTCCGGACTGGACTGATGACTGACGCGACTCCCGAATACGCCGGCCCCCGCCGCATCCTGTCCGGCATCCAGGCGTCCGGCGCGCTGCATCTGGGCAACTACCTCGGGGCGCTGAAGCGGTTCGTGGCCCTCCAGGACGCGGCCCCCACCTTCGTCTTCGTCGCCGACCTTCACGCTATCACGGTGTGGCAGGACCCGGCCGTCCTGACCGCCCAGACGCGCGAAATCGCTGCCGCCTACATCGCCTCGGGGCTGGATCCGGCACGCTCGACCATCTTCCCGCAATCGGCCGTGCGCGCCCATTCGGAGCTCGCCTGGATCCTGAATTGCGTCGCCCGCCTCGGTTGGCTCGACCGCATGACCCAGTTCAAGGAGAAGTCGGGCAAGCACAAGGAGCGCGCCTCGGTCGGCCTCTATACCTACCCCGTGCTGCAGGCCGCCGACATCCTTCTCTACAAGGCGACCGAGGTGCCGGTCGGCGAGGACCAGAAGCAGCATCTGGAACTGACCCGCGACATCGCCGCCAAGTTCAACACCGACTTC
>JAIERG010000032.1 GCA_019747095.1 Caulobacteraceae bacterium
TACGCGGGCTACTTCCTGATGGTGAAGTTCGCGCGGCGCGACGCGGGCGCGCTCAAGGTCACCTTCTGGGCCACCCTGGCGGGTCTGCCGCTCATGGGGGGCGTGGCGCTGATGCTGGGCGAGGACATGGTTCCGGCCACGGCCGCGGGCTGGGCGGCCTGTGTCGGCATGGGACTGATGCATGTGGCGGGACAGGGCGGCGTGGCCTGGGCGCTAGGGCGGCTGCCCGCGTCGATCACGGCCGTGACCATCCTGATCCAGCCGATCGTGGCCGGCCTGCTCGGCTGGGTGATCTTCGGCGAGATCCTGTCGCCGGTTCAGGCCATGGGTGGAGCCCTGGTCATGACCGCCATCGTGCTGGCCCAGTGGTCGAACGCGAGAGGGCCGGGACCAACGAAAACGGGCGCGGCTCCCGAAGGAACCGCGCCCGCGTGATCGCTGTCTGCGACCCTGATCGCTAGGGGATCAGAGGAGCTTCAGGTTCACGGCCGAGGTCTTGCCGCGCTGGGATTCCAGCTCGTATTCGACCTTGGCGTTTTCATCGAGGCCCGGCAGGCCCGCCTTCTGCACGGCGGTGATGTGAACGAACACATCGTTTCCGCCGGCTTCCGGCTGGATGAAGCCGAAGCCCTTGGTGGGGTTGAACCACTTGACCGTTCCGGTCGGCATTGTGCGTCTCCATAAACGCGCTCTTCCAGGCGAACGCCCTGTTCAGGGGTCCGACAATCCATCTGGACAGGCTCGTTCATAGAAGGAGCTAAACGCAGGTGTGGACCCCACGCGAAATCCGGATTGCGCGAATGTTGTCTAACAGCCGTCAAGCCCGGTCAATCGGAATCGATTCGCGTGCCGGGCGATCACCGCTCCGTGAATTCAGGCGCACAGGCCCCTGGGCGCGCCGTCGAGGTGCAGATGATCGGCATGGGCCTCGTTGTAGTCGGGGCTGAGCACGGTCGAGAACACCCGGCAGGCGCCGTCGCGCAGACGCCGGATAAGGCCCGCCCCTTCAACGCCTTGCGGCCCCTGCCCGTCCCAGTCGGACTGGACCGAGACCGTCCGGCCATCGGCCAGCGTGACCGAGGCGACGTCCAGCGCATTGGCCCGCGCGTGCTCGCTGGGTCGGTCGGTCGGATCGTCCGATCCGTAGATGCGACGGCAGGAATAGGTCCCGAAATTGTTCACCGAAGCCGGTGTGGTGCCATAGGCGGCCTGAGCGGCGGGTCTCAGAACCTGCCGGTCCCAGATGACGTAGCGGACCGCGAGCGGGCACTGCATGGTCAGGTTTCCAGGCTTGAGCGGCGTCACCTGCCCCCCTGTGATGATCACCGCGTTGCGAACCTGACAGAAGCCGCCGCCGTCGATGTCCTCGGCGCGGCGAACCTCGACGCCGGCCTCTCTCAGGGTCTGGATGCAGGCTGTCGTGACCGCCTCGACCTCCTCGTCCGACGCGGAGAACGACACGGCGAAGTCCGCCACCTTGGCCGCCGTCGCCTGGCCGATCGGACGGTCCAGGTCCAGCGGCTTCCACGGCAGGTCCTGGGGCGGGGCAAAGGCGTTCAGCAGGGCAAAGCCCGCGCACAGCGCCAGCCCCACCTCCCACAGGAGGTTCCAGAAATCGGCGAAGTCGCGCTTCATGCCGGTTCAACATGAAGCGCGGCGGTTCGATCCGCCAGCGAGAAGGCGTCAGACGGCCCGTATCAGCCCCGGGATCAGCTGACGGCAGGCTTCCCCGCCGGCATTGCCGTCGTTGGAGGCCGCGACGAAGGCCCGTCCGATGCCGGGCGCGACCCAGGCCGACAGGTACCACATCGTATTGGAGCCATCGTGGGCCAGGGCGGGTCCACCAGCCCAGGGCTGGCCGCCCACGATCAGCCATCCCCCGCCATAGGGTGGCTGCCCCTGCCCGACGGAGCGGGTCAGGACCGCCAGCGTCTCCGCCGACAGGAGACCGGCGCCTTGGTTCAGAAAGACCCCGAGGAAGCGGGCATAGTCGTTCAGGCTCATGTGCGCCGTTCCGGCCGGACCCAGGGCCAGAGGGTTGTCGGCAAAGCCTGTTGACGGATCAACGGCCCTGCCCCCGCTGTGGCCCCACGGCTGGGCCCCGGGGGGCGCGCCGAACCCCGCAGTGGTGATGCCGAGCGGCCCGAAGAGTTCGGTCCGCATGACATCTTCCCAGGGCCGCCCGGTGAGGGTCTCGATGACCGCGCCGATGAGGACGTAGTTCGCATTGCCATAGTCAAACGTGCCCGGTGTTCCGGCGGGCGGCACGGCCAGCATGGCTTCGACGAGGGCGCGGCGCTGATCGGCCAGGCCGCGCGGGTCGGCCCGCGCCGTCATCAACCAGGAACGACCCATCGCTGTGTCGTCGGACAGACCCGCGACGTGACCCATGACCGCGGTTAGAGGCGTGTCCCGCCAGGCGTCATGCATGGCCACGTCGGGCAGCAGCCGGGACAGGGTGGCGTTCCAGTCGGCCCGGCCTGCATCAACCAGCCGGCCATACAGGGCCGCCGTCATGGCCTTGGTATTCGACCCCAGATGCCAGAGGTCGCCCGCTGTCGCGGCGTCGGCCGATCCAGCACGGCGCACGCCTCGCGCGCCGGTCCAGAGCGGTCCCTCGCGTCCCACGACCATGGCCGCAAGAGCGGGCGGCGCGCCCGGGCCCGAGGCGATCCGGTCCAGAGCGGCGTCCCATCCTGCGATGTCGGCCCGAGCCGATCCCGACGCCACAGCCGTGGCGGCCGCTGTGCCGATCAAGAGATCCCTGCGTGTCATCATGGCGGCAAACTGACGGACCGGACTCGACGCGCCAACTTAAATCGCTGCAACGTGCGCGCCTTGAAGGAGACCGTGATGGGCAAGAAGGATGACTACGAGGCCGAGCTGGAAGAGCTCCAGATCGAGCTGGTCGAAACCCAGCACTGGTGGATCGAACAGGGCAAGAAGCTGGTCATCGTCTTCGAGGGCCGCGACAGTGCCGGCAAGGACGGGGCCATCAAGCGCATCACCGAATACGCCTCCCCGCGCCAGACCCGCGTCGTCGCCCTGCCCAAGCCCACCGAGCGCGAGACCACCCAGTGGTACTTCCAGCGCTATGTCCCCCACCTGCCGGCAGCGGGCGAGTGGGTGCTGTTCAACCGGTCCTGGTACAATCGGGCCGGGGTCGAGCCGGTAATGGGCTTCTGCACGCCCGAACAGCACGAACAGTTCCTGAAGGACGTGCCGCACTTCGAGACCCTGCTGAGGGGCTCCGGCACCCATCTGATCAAGCTCTGGCTCGACATCTCCAAGGAGGAGCAGGCCAAGCGGCTGGCCGAGCGGGTCAAGGATCCGCTGAAGCGCTTCAAGGTCTCGGCGCTGGACGCCGAGGCGCAGAAGCGGTGGGACGCCTACTCCGCCGCCCGCGACCGCATGCTGTCGGACTGCCATACGAAGCATGGGCCGTGGACGGTGGTGGCCACCGACGACAAGAAGACCGCGCGGCTGAACATCATCCGCCACATCCTGACCGAGCTGAAGCGGCCGGGATCGAAGGTGAAACGCCCCGACCGCGACGTGGTCTTCGCCGCCGATGACCACCAGGGGCGGCTGAACCCTTGACTCTGGAATAAATGTGATACAATAAATCATGTCTGCCTTCGATGCAGCCAAGGACGCAGCGAACGTCGCCAAGCACGGTGTTTCTCTGGCCCTGGCCTTCGAGATGGACCCGGACTTGATGATTACCTTCGAGGACAGACGCTTCGCCTACGGTGAGGATCGATGGATTTCCATCGGTCCGATTGGAGACGAGCTGTTCGTCCTGGCGCACACCTATCGGGAAGACCGCATCCGCCCCATCAGCCTGCGCAGGGCGGAAAAGCATGAGCGCAAGCTCTATCGAGAGAGTTGGCAATGAGCGCAGACCCAGAGGATGACGTGCCCCCTTTGACGGCGGAAGATTTCGCCCGCGCCCGCCCGGCGCGCGCTGTCTTCTCGGACGAGGCGCTTTCTCAGTTTCGGCCGAGACGCGGGCGTCCGAGCGTCGAGGAGCGAAAGGTGCAGGTCTCGATCCGCATCGAACCCAAGATCCTGGCCGCATTCAAGGCGACGGGCACCGGCTGGCAGACACGGATCAACGATGTCCTGAGGGCCGCCGCCGACGAGCTTCCAAAGGTCGCTCGTCGGTCCTGACTTCGCGCGGACGCTGGCTCAGTCGGCCCCCAACTCCTCGACCAGGCGCTGCATGCCGTAGACGTCGCGCAGCGCTGTCGTGACCGCGCCGGTCGTGACGATGACGCTGCGGTTCACGTCGCGGTCGTAGCCGTAGGCGTTCCTCTGGGTCAGGACGGTGGAGTCGAAGTTGGCGCCGACGATCTCGCCCGCCTCATTGACCACGGGCGAACCTGACGATCCGCCGATGGTGTCGGAGGACACCGTCATGTTCAGCACCGTGTCGCCGTCGATGGCGTCCCGCGCCGCCAGCAGTTTCGGGGCCACGTCGAAGGGCGCGGAGCCCGTCGCCCGGTCCCACAGGCCGTCGAAGGTGGTAAAGCCGTCGAACCTCTGGCCCGGGACGTCGGAGCCCTCGATCAGGCCGTAGGTCAGGCGGAGCGTCCCGGTCGCGTCGGGATAGACGCTGTCGCCATAGGCGGCGAAGCGGGCGGCGGCGAGACGCTCGGACGCCTGCTCGGTCGGGGCCTGGACACGGGCCTCCCACTCCGAACGGACGCCGCGGGTCACGTCCTGGATCGACAGCATCCACTGGATCAGGGGGTCTTCGGAGGCCTGGATCGCCTCCAGTCCGCCATCCCAAAGCGCGCGGCGCACGGCCGGGTCGGCCAGCGTCGAACCCTCGACCAGACGCGCCGACAGGGCTTCGGGCGACTCACGGCCCAGCAGGGCGCGCACGCGCGGATCATCGACAGTCAGCCACTCCCGGGTCTTGGACAGCCACCACTCCATGCGGACCTGCTCCAGCTCCGGATAGACCGGGCGCTGAGCCATCAGGCCGTTCTCGACCTGGCCAAGACGGGCGTCGCCGAACTCGGGCAGACGCTCGGCGGACGGCTTGGCCCGCTCCTGGGCCGCGCGAACCAGGGTGCGGGCGTAGGCGAACAGGACCGAACCGCCACCGGGCGCGGTCGTCCCCACACCCGTCCCGCCTTCCAGCAGGGCCATGGGGGCATACAGCTCGCGAACCGCCGGCTGCACGGCGGACAAGGCGCCCCACGGATCGGCTGCGGCCGAGGCAATGGCAGCGTCGGCCGCGACACGCGCGCGGAAGTCCGCCTCGGCTTCGGCGCGGCGGCTCATGAAGCCCGCGTCGGTCAGGGCGCGCATGCGGCCCAGCCCGCGCTTGTAGGTGTTTTCCAGACCCACGATGGGGTCCATGGCCATGAAGGCGTTCTGCTCGCTCTCGGCGGCGAAGCGCACCAGCCGCCCACGCAGCTCCGACGCGATCAGCTGGTCCAGCGGCAGGACGACGTCGCGGACGGTCGCCAGCTGGTCCTGGGTCAGCAGCCGCTGGGTCGCGCCGGGGCTGCCCGAGACGAAGACGGGCGTGCCGGTGACAGGCTGGTCGTCGTTCCAGACGAAGTGGGTGGGCGTCTCGACCGGCTGGCCGTTCTCATAGAGCCGGATCAGGGCCGCATCGATGGAGAAACGGGGGAAGGAGAAGTTGTCCAGATCCCCCCCGAAGGTCGCCGCACGGTCCTCGGGTGCCCAGGCCAGGCGCACGTCGGTGTAGCGCTTGTAGGCGTAGAGCTTGAACTGGCCGCCGCGATACAGGCTGACGACCTGACAGCGCCGGTCAGCCGCGCCGCCGCAGGCTTCCTGCTCGATGCGGCCGATCTCGGCGTCGCGGGCGCGGGTGAAGGCCTGGCCCGTCAGCCCGGCGCCGGCGGCCTTCACCCGTTCGGTGACGTCGGTGATCTCGGTCAGGATCTCGGCCGAACCGCCGGGGCAACGCAGCTCCTCCTCGCGGGTGCGCGGGGTGAAGCCCGTGGCGGCATAGTTCACTTCCGGCGTCGACAAATTGGCCACGCAGGTGGCGACGCAGTGGTTGTTGGTCAGCACCAGCCCGGCGTTCGATACGATCCCGGCCGAGCACCCCCCGAACCGCACCGAGCTCAGCCGCACCCGGTCCAGCCAGGCCTGATCGATGTTCGTGCCCAGCGTCTGGTTCGCCCGCGCGATGGGGAAGTTGTCGAACGTCCACATGCCCTCTTCGGCCGAAGCGGCGGTCGCGGACAGGGCGAGGGCGGCGGTGGTGGCGAGAAGCAGAAGGCGCATGGGGGGCTCCGGACAGGTGTCTCCTCCCTGTCGCGAAGCGATGGGGAGGTGGCTCGGAGCGCAGCGTAGAGACGGAGGGGTTCTTTCTCAACGCGGCGATATCGCCTGCGCGACGAGAACCCCTCCACCGCTTCGCGGTCCCCCTCCCCATCGCCCGAGCGGGCGACGGGGAGGAGACGGAATCACTCGACCCCGAGTTCCTCCAGCAGGCGGGGCTGCTGGTAGACGTTGCGGAGGGCCTCGGTGATCGCCGCCGTCGACACCGTCACCGTGCGGTTCAGCGCCGCGTCGTATCCGAAGGCACCGCCCAGGGAGTGGATGTTGCCGTCGAAGGCCGCGCCGACCACCTCGCCGTCGGCGTTGATCACGGGGGAACCCGAGTTGCCGCCGATGATGTCATTGGTGGAGCTGAAGTTGTAGACCACGTCCTTGTTCACCCGGTCCTCGGCTGCGGCGAAGGCTTCGGAGAGGACGAAGGGTGCCGAGCCCGTGGCGCTCTCATACAGGCCACCATGTAGGTGTAGGGCTCGACCTCGGTTCCGCGATAGGTCCAGCCCTCGAC
>JAIERG010000135.1 GCA_019747095.1 Caulobacteraceae bacterium
CCCGCATGTTCGGCCCGATCTGAGCAAAGGCCAGAAGCCCCCCCAGAACCGAAGCGATCAGGGCTGAGGCGATCGCACCCCACAACAGGGTCTGCTGGATGCTGCCCGAACGAGCGGCTTCGGACTGGAGCAGGGTATCGAAGGGCGCTTCCCAGGTCTGGAACGGCCGCTGGCCCTCTCCCACAAGACGCGCGTCATTGAGGAAGGCGTCGCGGCGGAACGGCTCCATCTCTTGAACCGCTTCCGGAAGGCCGGCGGTCACCAGGTTCTGGCTGACCGGCCCTGAGAAAATCCCGGCCAGGATGATGATGACAAGCGCAGGAACCGCCACCCAGATGAGCGCATAATAGGCGTGCTGCTGGGGCCGCGAATGCGGTTTGGCTCCGGCGAACCGGCGCTTTGCCACGACCAGACCGACCGCATAGGCGATCAGGGCCAAGACGGCGACCACGGGAATCAGAAACCAGATCATCAGGCCCCTAGCGACACGCGCCAGAATCAGAGGGCGCGCCGAACATCGGCCCGTCTCGCGGCGGAAACTGCCTTCGGATGGTCAGCGGATTAGGACGGTTCCATGACAGTTCTGCGAAGGCGCAGACTTCTGTGTCGCCCGATCGTCACGCAGCGTTCGCAGGCAGGCTCGAAGCGACCGGAGTGGCTTGCGGTTGCGGGAAATAGGCAACCAGCACAGACCCTTCGCCCGGTGTGCTTTCGACCACCAGTCCGCCCCGATGACGGTTGACGATATGCTTGACGATGGCGAGCCCCAGACCCGTCCCGGGACGGTCGCCGCTCTTCTGTCCTTCAACCCGATAGAAGCGCTCCGTCAGGCGCGGCAGATGCTCGCGCGCCATCCCGGGACCATGATCGCGCACGGCGACAGCGACATAGCGTGCGCCGGGGTCTCGATCCGGCGTGAGCAATGACAGCCGTGTAGCCCCAGGCAAGCGCGCCGCAGCTGCCGAATCGGCATCAAGGTCGCTGCGGACTGTCAGCTCCACCACCCCGCCAACGGGTGAGTACTTGATGGCGTTGTCCGTCAGGTTCTGGATCACCTGAACGATCTCGTCCCGGTCGCCGGTGATCCGCGCCTCAAGGGGCGGCAGATCAAGGAGCAAGGTCACGCCTTTCTCCTGGGACAGCACGCTAACCGCATCGACGACATCGGAGGCCGCCCGCGCAACATCGAGCCGTCCGGATGGAGGAATGTGTTCATTCAGCTCGATGCGGCTGAGCGACAGCAGGTCGGCGACCAGCCGGCTCATGCGATTGGCCTGGGTCGCCATGATGTCGAGAAAGCGGTCGCGCGCGACCATGTCATCCCGGGCATGGCCCTTCAACGTCTCGATGAAGCCGCTCAGGGACGCGAGAGGTGTTCGAAGCTCGTGGCTGGCGTTGGCCAGGAAGTCGACGCGCATCAGTTCCATGCGACGCACGTCGGTCTCGTCGCGCAGTCCCAGGATGGCGGTCGGCCGGCCTCCGGGCTCGCCGGGCAGAGGGCGAACCCAGGCCTTCCAGTGCCGCTCGCGCGATCCAGCAGCGGTGTAGTCGGTCGTGCGGCTCATGCCGCCGAAAAGCGCCTCGTCGACAGCTTCCAGCACACCTGGATCGCGCATGGCCGACACGAGAAGCCCGCCCTCGCGCGGAATACGCAGAAGATCGCGCGCAGCGCGGTTGGCCAGAACGATGCGGCGGCCCGCAATATCATCGGCCTCCCCGCCCGAAACGATCATCACGGGATCGTCCAGCGTCTCGAACACGGCATCTAGCAGACGAGCCTCGTCGCTGCGCCTGGCCGCGTCGATGTCCGTCGTGCCCTGGTCGTGCACCACTGACACGGGGACAGGTCGGCTACCCAGCCAGGTGACCACCGCCACCAGGGCAGCTCCGGCCAGAAGCCATACCGCCATGTCGTGCCGTACGGCCGCGAGAACCAGCATGATCACAACGGCCACGCCACCCGTCGTACTGGCCGTCCACAGCCGGGAGCTGGGCAGGGGCGCGACCGGAGAGGGGGTGTCCGAATAGGGCATCAGGCGTCCGGGTGGGTCTCCTCGACCCGTTCGATTCGAAGGACCGTAGCACCGTGTCGCGGCGGGACCATGACGGCCGCAAGCGACCGATCTTCGTCCCCGAACTGGGTGACACCGGTTTTTTTACCTCTTGGCACCAGGATGGACAGGAATTTCGGGGGAAGCCGCCTTTGGATTGGCTGATCGACTGCCTGACGGTTCAGCATGACTGGCGGCTGACGCTGCTGGCAGCGGCCGTCTGCCTGACGGCCATGGCGACCTGCATGACCCTGATCCGCATGGCCATTCGGTCTGCAGGGCGTACCCGATTTACGGTCGGTGCGATCGCCGGCTTGGTCGGTGGTCTAGGAGTCTGGGCAACGCATTTCGTTGCCATGCTCGGCTACAATTCAAGCAACGGGTTGCATTATTCGATTGGTGAGACCGTCGCTTCGCTCGGGATCGTTATGGTTGGCCTGGTTCTGGGCACGACGGTCGCCCTGGCTGGCACATCCCTCCTGACCCGTAGCCTTGTCGCCCTGGTGGCCGCCTCCAGTGTTGCTGCAATGCACTTCGTCGGCATGGCCGCTGTCCGCATCGACGGTGCAATACTGACGTGGAGCGTCCCGGCGGCGGCGACATCCGTACTGATCAGTCTCGGGCTGTCGCTGTGCACTGTCTTCTGGGCCAGAAAGGAAGCGTGGTGGCGCACGCCCGCCAACGCGACCTTTGCGACCCTGAGTGTCTGCGCACTTCACTTCGGATCCGTTTCGTCGGTGACCATCATCCCTGATCCGGGCACGGTGCTGCCGGCAGGTGCTGTCTCGGAGATGGGTCTCCTCATGTGGGTGGTGGGCGGAGCGACCCTGGTCGTCGCGGTCGCCGCGGTGATCACGGCGATGGGGGTATGGAATCGGTCGACGTCGTTGAACCGGTTGCGCGAGGCCATCGACACCATGCCTGACGGACTGGGGCTCTACGATGCCGATGACCGCCTGATCATCTGGAATGCCCGTTATGCGGAGATGAACCCGGACCTGCAGGATGTGCTGGCCGTCGGGGTCAGGTTGCGGGATCTGCTGCAAGTCGGACTGGAGCGGGGATTGTTCCCGGAAGCGATCGGACGGGAGGCGGAATGGCTGGCCGAGCGGCTGGACGAGCGCCGACGCCTGTCCAACAGCGGCGAGCACAGACTTCCGGGAGATCGCTGGGTCCGTGTTGAGGATCGCCGGACCGCGCAGGGTGGGATCGTCAGTGTGGTCACGGACATCACCGAAGTCCGGCGCGCTGCCCAGGCCCTCGCCGAAGCCAAGGACGCCGCAGAACAGGCCAACCGGGCCAAGTCCGAGTTCCTTGCCAACATGAGCCACGAGATCCGCACCCCCCTCAACGGGGTGATCGGCTTGACGCAGGCCTTGGCCAAGACCGACCTCGACTATCGCCAGCGGGAAATGCTGGACCTGATCCAGTCCTCGGGTCACACGCTGCAGACCCTGCTGAGCGACATCCTCGATCTTGCCCGGGTTGAATCCGGCCGTCTGGAGATCGCCAACGAACCGTTTGATCTGGGCCGGGCCATCCGTGAAGCCGCCCAGCTCTATCGCGAGCCGGCCGCCGAGAAGGGCCTGCAGTTCTTTGTCGAGGTCGATGAAGCAGCCACCGGATGGGTCCGGGGCGACGTCGTGCGGCTCAAGCAGGTCCTGACCAACCTGGTCTCCAACGCGGTCAAGTTCACCAGCAACGGCTTCGTAAGCCTGACGGCTACAACGGGCCAGGACAAGGCGGGAAGCCAACTGTTGCGGTTCACTGTGGAAGACACCGGCGTCGGGTTCGATGCCGCGGCCAAGGCGCGGTTGTTCACGCGCTTCGAACAGGCGGACGGGACCATCACGCGGCGGTTCGGCGGGACGGGACTCGGCCTCGCGATCTGTCGTCAGCTGGCAGACATGATGGGCGGTTCACTGGACTGCGAAAGCGAGCCCGGCGGTGGATCGGCCTTCATTCTCACGCTTCCCTTCGTTCCGGCCGAGGCTCCGGCTGTTCAGCCGGTCGTGACGAACACGGCTCCGCAGCAGGATGGACGCCACATCAAGGTCCTGATGGCGGACGATCATCCGACGAACCGCAAGGTCGTTGAACTCATTCTTGCCGGGGCCGCGGTCGAACTGACCTCGGTGGAGGACGGTTCCCAGGCCATCGAAGCTATTAAGGCCCAGGCGTTCGATCTCATCCTGATGGATATGCAGATGCCCGTCATGGATGGTCTGACGGCGGTTCGTGAGGTCCGCAAGCTGGAAGCAGAAGCCGGATCCAAACGCACGCCGATCGTAATGCTGACTGCGAACGCCCTGCCCGATCACATCGCGGCGGGTCAGGCGGCGGGCGCCGACCGCCATCTGGCCAAGCCGTTTGACGCGGCCGAGCTGCTGGCCCTGGTCGGAGAACTCGGCGGCGAAGGTCGCGCCCTCGCCGCCTGAGCCCTTCGGGGGAAGCCTTACTCGTAGCCGTGGGCGGCTTCGTTGATGACCTGGCTGGGCATCTTGGAGAAGTCGACCGCGATCGGAGCGGTCGCGGCGGCCTTGGCCTGGAAGGTCTTGATGACGTGCTCCAGACGACGGCGGACCTCGCCCTCGGCTTCGGTGCCGGGATCAAGGTTCAGGGGGGCCAGGCAGAAGTCGATGATGGCCTGGGGTCTGCTGAGCGGTTCCATGGGGATCTCCTCGTGATCGCGGATCAGGCCGCGAACTGGGCGGTTTCGGTGGAGTCCTTCAGCGCCGTCGTGGACGAGGTGCCGTTGGAGATGACGGTGGCGACCTGGTCGAAGTAGCCGGTGCCGACCTCGCGTTGGTGACGCGTGGCGGTGTAGCCGATGGCCTCGTTGGCGAACTCGCGCTGCTGCAGCTCGGAGTAGGCCGCCATGCCACGATCGCGATAGCCGCTGGCCAGCTCGAACATGCCGTTGTTCAGGCTGTGGAAGCCGGCGAGCGTCACGAACTGGAACTTGTAGCCCATGGCCCCCAGCTCGCGCTGGAACTTGGCGATGGTGGCGTCGTCCAGCTTGGCCTTCCAGTTGAAGGAGGGCGAGCAGTTGTAGGCCATCAGCTTGCCCGGGTACTGCTTCTGGATGGCCTCGGCGAACTTCTTCGCATCGTCCAGATCCGGGTGGCTGGTTTCCCACCACAGCAGGTCCGCGATCTTGGCGTAGGACAGGCCGCGCGCGATGCAGTGCTCCAGACCCGTGCCTTCCTTCAGGCGGTAGAAGCCTTCGACCGTGCGGTTGTCGCGGTCGATGAAGGGGTGGTCACGCTCGTCGATGTCCGAAGTGATCAGCTGGGCGGACTCAGCGTCGGTACGGGCGACCGTGATGGTCGGGGCACCCATGACGTCGGCGGCCAGGCGCGCGGCGATCAGGTTCCTTTCATGCGCCTGGGTCGGGATCAGGACCTTGCCGCCCAGGTGGCCGCATTTCTTCTCGGAAGCCAGCTGGTCCTCGAAGTGGACGCCGGCGGCGCCCGCCTCGATGAAGGCCTTCATGATCTCGAAGCTGTTCAGCGGGCCACCGAAGCCGGCCTCGGCGTCAGCGACGATCGGCACGAACCAGTCGCGCTTGGCCCCGCCCTCGGCGTGCTCGATCTGGTCGGCGCGCTGCAGGGTGCGGTTGATGCGGCGGCACAGCTCGGGCGCGGCGTTGGCCGGATAGAGCGACTGGTCCGGGTACATGGCGCCGGCGGTGTTGGCGTCGGCGGCGACCTGCCAGCCGGACAGATAGATGGCCTTCAGGCCGGCGCGGACCATCTGCATGGCCTGGTTGCCGGTCACGGCACCCAGCGCATTGATGTAGGGCTCGGAGTGCAGCAGCTCCCACAAGCGGTTGGCGCCGCGTTCGGCCAGGGTGTGGGTGATCGGCACCGAACCGCGCAGGCGCAGGACGTCCTCGGGCGTATAGGGGCGCTCGATGCCGTCGAAACGGCCGACGGGGGCGGGAACGAGGTCGGCGAAGGTGGTCATGGCGGGCTCTCGGGTCGATGCGATGGGACGGTCGTCGTCCCGTGCGCCCAGAGAACACGCGGTTGTCAGATTTGATACAGATGGACCGCCTCTTGCGGTGTCAGTTTGTCATGATGTGACTTAGCTCGAGAAGTCATGTTATGACTTCCTTCTCCCCTTGCGGGAGAAGGTGGCCCGACGGGCCGGATGAGAGGTGACAGGCAATGCCAGCTTTCGACGGTCGACCGGTCCCAAGTCGGGGCCATCGCCTTTCACCCCTCATCCGGCCTCGCTGTGCTCGGCCACCTTCTCCCGCAGGGGGAGAAGGGACATGAGCCTGGAAGCCGACCGCAAGCTGTTCCTGGGAGCCCGGCTCAAGCGGCTGAGACGTGAGCGCGGCCTGACGCAGACGGCGATGGCGGGGGACCTGGGCGTCTCGCCCAGCTATCTGAACCACATCGAGCGGAACCAGCGGCCGGTCACGGCCCAGCTGCTGCTGAGGCTGGCCGAGACCTATGACGTCGACCTGCGGTCGCTGGGTCAGGCAGGTCCCGCCGGCGAGCAGGCCCTGGCCGAGGTGCTGGCTGATCCCCTGTTTCAGGGGCTGGACACGCCGCGCCACGAACTGCTGACCCTGACCGAGGAGGCGCCGGGGGCGGCGGAGGCCATCCTGCGGCTCTATCGCGCCTTCACCGAACAACGGGACCGGGCACGGGCGGCGCTGATCGAGGGCGCGGCCGCGGAAGGCCCCTCCCCGTCTGACTGGGTCCGCGACTGGATCCAGGCGCGGTCCAACTATTTCCCGGAGCTGGACGGTCTGGGCGAGACGCTGCACGCCTCGCTGGATCCCACCATGACCGGCGAGGGATGCGAGGCGCTTGCGCGCGCCCGGCTCGCCCAGCGGCACAATCTCACGGTCAAGGTCATGCCGGCCGAGGTCATGGTCGAATGGACCCGACGGTTCGATCCGCATCGGCGCCGGCTGCTGCTGTCCGAAACGCTGGACCCGTCCAGCCGGGCCTTTTCCATCGTCTATCAGCTGGCGCTGGCCGAGCATGAGGCGGAACTGAACGCGATGGTCGAGGCCGCCC
>JAIERG010000197.1 GCA_019747095.1 Caulobacteraceae bacterium
GATGTCGATGGTCTGGAGGTAGAATTCCTCGGTCAGGTCCAGCACCGACAGATACTCGTCGTAGAACTGCTCGTGCTTCTCGACCCCATCGCCATCGCCCTTCACCAGACTGGTGAAGTAGTCCCAATGGGCGTCGGTGTGCCGCTGCTCGTTCATCGACATGAAGCTGTAGAGCTGCACGAAGCCCGGATAGACCTCGCGCCCGAAGCCCGGATAGGGCCACGGCACGGTGTGGATCATGTTGGACTTGAACCAGGTGAAGGGCTTCTCCTCCGCCAGCTGGTTCGTCACTGTGGGCGACAGGCGCGCATCGATTGGTGAGCCCATGAAGGTCATGGACGCGGGCCGGTTCGGATCGTTCTCGGCCGCCATAACCGCGGCGGCGGCCAGCACCGGCGGCCCGGGCTGGCAGACGCCGACGACGTGCGCGCGCGGGCCGATCTGGGCCAGCATCTCGCGGACGTGGTCAATGTAGTCATAGAAGTCGAAGCGACCCTCCAGCATCGGCACCTGGCGGGCATTGACCCAATCGGTGACGTAGACGTCGTGATCCTGAAGGAAGGTCTCGACCGTTCCACGCAATAGCGTCGCATAGTGGCCTGACAGCGGCGCGACGATCAGCACGCTGGGGGCCGCGACAGGCTTTCGCGCCCGCTTCAGGTCGCCGACGTTCCTGGCGAACCGCAGAAGGCGAACCCACGGGCTTTGCCAGATGACCTGTTCGGTCGTGCGCACCGGGTGGCCGTCGATGTTGATGACATCCAGGCCCCAGGGGGGCTTGCCATAGCGGCGCGTGACACTCTCGAACAACTCGGCGGAGGCATAGGCGGTCCGGCCAAGGGCCGTCTGTGACGCCGGATTGAAGGGCGATTTCCAGAACGTTCGGGCCAACTGGGCCCCGAACCGAAAAGGCTGCGCCGAAGAATAGGCGAGCTCGTGAAGCGCGTAGAGCATGGGATCCTTGAGACGGCCCTCGCCGGAGCGGCAAGGCAGCATAGAACGCGTTTCGCTGCAAAAGGATTTATGGGTACCGCCGCCTAGATGGTCGCCTGTCCAAGGGCCAGTTCGGGCTCGGCCGTAGCCACTTCAGCCTCGAGCGGCAGGTGCAGGATGAAGGCAGCGCCCTTGCCGGGTTCGCTTTCGACCTCGGCCCAGCCGCCATGCAGTTCGACGAGGGCCTTGACCAGGGCCAGTCCCAGGCCCGGCCCGCCGCGCTCGCGCTTGACGAAACGGTCAAAGACATGGGCCTGCAGATGGTACGGAATGCCTCGACCGGTGTCCTCGACCCTGATGCGAACCTCGGTGGCGTTGGCTTCGGCCTTCAGGATTACCGCACCGCCTTCGGAGACCGCGCGAGCGGCGTTGTCCAGAAGATGGTCGATCGCCTGCCCCAGCCGTCGAGCGTCGGCGCGCAGGACCGGCAGGTTGGCAGCCGCCATGGCCTTGAGGCTCGCTCCCCTTCCCTCGATCCGCGGACGATGCCGCCCGACCGCATCGCTGAACAGATCCCTCAGACGCACGTCGCCGAGCGACAACTCCATCTCCCCGGCGTCGATCTGGGCCATGTCCAGCACATCGTCGATGGAGGCCGCGAGCTGCCCGGCAGCAACCCGGATCGCACCGGCGTGCTGACGGCTGCGCTCCGGCAGATCAACCATGGATTCGAGGAGCTCGGAATAGCCCACGATGGTCGTCAGCGGGGTTCTGAGTTCGTAACTCACCGAGCCCACGAACTCCCGCTTGAGGGCTTGGGTTTCCTTAAGGGCGGCCTCACGCTGGGCGAGAGCCTGCTCAAGCTCGCGCTGGGCGGTCACGTCTGAGAAGGCAACCAGGGTCGCGCCATCGGGCAGGGGGCGGGTCTGCCACGCCGCGACGCGGCCATCCGTCGTGCGCCCTTCGCCAGCAACGGGGATGCGGCTTTCGGGGTCGGGATCGGCAACGCGTGCCTTAAGTTCCAGCCACAGGGCCGCATCCGGCAGATGCGCCTTCAGAAGGCCCGCGATGGCATCGAAATCCCCGGCGTCCCTGAGCTGTTCGGCCGATAGCCGCCAGAAATTCTCGAAGGCGTCGTTGTGCAGTCGCAACCGGCCGTCTGAACCGAACACGGCGACGGCGTCGTTCAGCTTGTCGAGCGTGGCCGTCTGCACTTGCAGCTGGGCATTGAAGCGGCTCCGCAGGTTCAACTCACCGGTGATGTCCGAAAACAGCAACAGGATGCCACCTAGCGGATGAGGCTGGCGCACGATCCGCAGCGTACGGCCGTCCGGCAGGGACCAGCTCTCGTCAGGCGCGGCCTCTGCGGCCCCGTAGAACTCAAGCTCTCGCGACTTCCAGCCCGCGTAGTCGACCACTTCCGGCAGCATGCGGCGCTGGCGCAGCCGGTCCAGCAGCTCTGCATGGGTCGGTCGTTCGTCCAGCCAGGCGGCATCCAGCCCGAACAGGGCCTGGAACGCTGTGTTGTGGAACGCCAGCCGCCGCGATGGACCGAAAATCGCGACCGCATCGGCCAGATGGTTCAGCGTCTCGTCGTGCGCTTCGACATGGCGACGAAGGGTATCCCGGGTTTCCTCGGCCTCGGTCATGTCCAGGGCGAAGACCAGGACGGGCCCGCCCGCCCCGCCGATGGGCTCGGCGATGATTTTCCAGGCGCGCCGGCGTCCATCGCCCGGGGTCCAGCGGAAGCCTTCCTGACGCGCCCCGATCCGCCCGGCCTCGGCCGCCAGTTGATCGGCTCCCCGATCGAACGAGGCGTGACGCTCTCGCGCGGCCTCCAGGCTGTCGCATCCCGTCTCGGCCAGCCAGGCGCGGTTGGCCCATACCAGCGCTCCCTCATGGTCCAGGACCCAGGCTGGCGAGGGCGAGGCCTCGGCGATCAGGCCTGCCCCCAGCGAAGGCTCTGCGGCGGGGGCCGCTTCGCCCCGCTCGCTCAGGCGAAGCCACGCCACACCGGCATCGGTACGGCCCTCTATGGTCCAGCCGCTTTCGGGATCCCGGGCCCGAAACGGGGTCCCGTCGGCCAGCAGCCGCTCGATGGCCTCGGCATGACGGGCGCGCAGGGCCTCGGCGACCACGACCGGAGTGAGGCCTTGCGCCTCGCCGGCGAGCGCTGTCCGCGCGGCTGCGACCCTCGCATCACCGCCCAGCAGGATCGGCGGCTCGTCGGGTGTCAGGCCCAGCCGCACCTCGTCGAAGGCCGTCAATGCGCCCAGTCCGGCCATCGCCTGACGCTCCGCCGCGTCACGGACCGCTTCAGACGCGTCCAGCCGCGCACGCGCATCCTTCTGGAAGCGCCACGCCCAGGCGCTGACGGCGAGCGCCAGTCCCGCCGCCCCCGCCGCTGCCGCGAATGCGATGTCGGCCTCCGCCATGCCGTCCCGCCCGTTGATGCCGAATCACGACCATAGCGCAGACGCGGCCGCATCGCAGGAGTCCGCCTGTAATTCGCCCGGCTTATCGGCCATAAGCCGCCCTCAAGCAGCGAGCGACCCCGTCGCGAGCATTAGCGACCACCAATCCACGCTAAACCAGCAAGGCTCCGCGAGCCGAGCGTTAGCGCCCACAAGAATGCCCCGATGAAATTTCTGGACCAGGCCAAGATCTATATCCGCTCCGGTAACGGCGGGGCGGGGTCGGTGTCATTCCGGCGCGAGAAGTTCATTCCGAACGGCGGGCCGGACGGCGGTGACGGCGGCAACGGCGGCCATGTCTGGATCGAGGCCGTCGAGGGGCTGAACACCCTGATCGACTATCGCTACCAACAGCATTTCAAGGCTGGGACCGGTGGCCATGGCCAGGGCCGCCAGATGCATGGGGCCAAGGGCGAGGACGTGGTGCTGAAAGTCCCCGTCGGCACTCAGGTTCTGGATGAGGACAAGGAAACAGTGGTTCTGGATCTCATCGAGGCTGGCCAGCGCGAGTTGCTGCTGTCTGGCGGCAACGGCGGTTGGGGCAATGTCCGCTTCAAGGGACCGGTCAATCAGGCCCCACGGCACGCCAATCCCGGCCGGGAGGGTCAGGAACGCTGGATCTGGCTGCGGCTCAAGCTGATCGCCGACATCGGCCTTGCAGGCCTTCCCAACGCCGGCAAGTCGACATTTCTGGCGGCCGCCAGCGCCGCGCGACCCAAGATCGCCGACTATCCGTTCACCACGCTGGCCCCCAACCTGGGCATGGTCGACCTCAGCCCGGGCGAACGCTTCGTCATCGCCGACATCCCCGGCCTGATCGAAGGCGCGTCCGAAGGAGCAGGCCTGGGCACCCGGTTCCTCGGCCATGTCGAGCGCTCCGCCTCCCTGATCCACCTGGTCGATGGAACCCAGGACGACGTGGCAGGGGCGTACCGCATCATCCGGGGCGAACTCGACGCCTATGGCGAGGGCCTGGCCGACAAGACCGAGATCCTGGCGCTGAACAAGATCGACGCCCTGGCGCCCGAGGCCCGCGCCGAAAAGGCCGCTGAACTGCAGGCCGCGGCCGGCAAACGCCCCATGCTGGTCTCCGGCGTGTCCGGCGAAGGCGTTCCCGAACTGCTCCGCGCCGCGTGGGCCGAGGTGCGCAAGAACAGGGGCGAGATCGACGAGGATGGCGAGGAACGGATCGCGACCGGCGGCTGGACGCCCTAGGCCTTGGTCCACTCCATGATCCAGTTCCATTCCCAGCTGGCCCCGCCGTCGCGCGAAACGCCCTGACGCCAGCGGTGCGAGGTACCCGTGATCTGGTCCCACAGCCCGCGCACGATCATCGAACCCTGGTCGTCGCGGTCTTCGGAATCAAACACGCCCTCTCCGTTCAGAAACCGACCCGCCACGCCCTCGCCGCCCAGTTTCCCGACCTTGGCGTTCATCCAGTAGTCGAGCCAGACCCCGGCTTCAGGATCGAGCGTCCTCAGGCCCATGCCCGAAAAGTCGCGGACCGGGATCCGCAGCTCCTCGACATGGGCGCGGCCGCCCAGAATCGACCAGCAGCTCGCCTCGCCCTCGAATACGTTCCAGTCGCCGGGCGCCATCAGCCGCCGGTGCGCGATGCGCCAGTCTCCATCCAGCCAGGCGAACTGGCCAGGCTGGGCGGGGGTCGGTGCCTGGGCGTCGACCTTCGTCGCCGCGAGCGCGGTTAGCCCGGCGGCGGCCATCAACACGTCGCGGCGGTCGGTGGTGGTCATGGCGGTTTCCCCCTGATGAAGAGCGCCACGCTGAACGACCCCTGCCGCCACCCTCCTGTCAGCATCCTTCACTTTCGACAGATGCTACCGCCCGTGTTAGCTGCCGTGAGTTAGCTCCATCGTGAGCATAAGACCCATCGCCGAGAGTCCCGCCCTGTCCTTCTTTCACGCCGGACCCGCGCCCCAGGCGATCGGCCCTCGCCCGGGGGCGTTGCGCGACGGGTTGGGCCTGCTTCCCGGGATGACGTTGGGTCTGTTTGGCGGCTCCTTCAATCCGGCCCATGACGGTCATGCCCATGTCGCCGAGACTGCACTGCAGAGGCTCGATCTGGATCGTGTTGTCTGGCTGGTCTCGCCGCAGAACCCGCTTAAGGACACCGCCCAGACCGCCCCGCTCGCCGAACGCCTGGCGTCCGCCAGGATGTGGGCACCAGGCCCGCGCATGATCGTGTCGGACTTCGAGACGCGGGCCGGGACACGCTGGACCATCGACACCCTGCGTGCCCTGAAAGCCCGTTACCCAGGGGTGCGCTTCGTCTGGTTGATGGGGTCGGACAATCTGGAGAGCTTCCATCGCTGGCGCGGCTGGACCGACATCATGCGCCTGATGCCCGTGGCCGTCATCGCCCGACCGGGTTCGCTACTGGAAAGCCGCGCCGCGCCGGCCGCCCGCCGGTTCGCCGGTCACCGGATCGCGGCGACCGAAGCGAGGTTGATCGCGCGGATGCAGGCTCCCGCATGGACCTATCTGACGGCCCCGCTCAATCCCTCGTCTTCGACCGCTCTGCGGGCGAAGTCCCGTGCAGGGTGACCCTTTGGCCGGCCTGTGCTAGACAGCCGCTTTAGTGACCACTCCCGGAGCCCTCCGCTGACCCCCCCGCCCGCGCACGACGCGCACGACGAGGCCGCTTCCAACGCGGCCCACGAGATCGATCCCATCGAGCCCCTTCACGCCGAGGACGGCGACGATAGCATGGCCGAGGACGACGATTCCTCCGACTATTCCCTGTTCGGCACGGGCTCCGAGGGTGCCGAGCCCGAGGACGACGACGCCCCCTTCACCCGCGACGCCCCCTTGCCGGTCGGCTCCTCGCCGATCGAACAGGCTGTGCTGGCCAAGCTGGACGAGGACAAGGCCCAGGACATCGTCCTGATCGACCTGAAGGGAAAATCCCCGATGGCCGACACCATGATCGTGGCGTCCGGCCGGTCGCACCGCCACGTCGGCGCGCTGGCCGACCACCTGCTGCGCACGCTCAAGGATCACGGCCTGGGCCGCGCCAAAGTCGAGGGGCTGCCGCACTGCGACTGGGTGCTGATCGACGCCGGCGATGTGATCGTCCACCTGTTCCGCCCCGAGGTCCGCGTCTTCTACAACATCGAGAAGATCTGGGCCGTCGACAGCGCGCACCGGACCCCCGCCTCGGCCTGAGTCTCCGGATGTCCTTCTCCCCTTGCGGGAGAAGGTGGCCCGCAGGGCCGGATGAGGGGTGAAACACCGTCGTCCGGGGTCTAGGGTCGCTCAATGCGACAGGGTTCACCACAAGTCACACTCACAGCCAGACACGCGCCTGGCTCACGGGGCATGACGGTGTTTCACCCCTCATCCGACCTCGCTGCGCTCGGCCACCCTCTCCCACCAGGGGAGAAGGGACACAGATGAAGCTCGCCATCCTCGCCATCGGTCGGGCCGGACGCGGTCCCGAGGCCGAGCTCGCCGCCGACTATGCCGCCCGCGCTACCGCCGCCGGGCGACCGCTGGGGCTGGGCCCGCTCGATCTGATCGACCTCGATCCGAAGAAGCCCGGCAAGCTGCCGGAAGCTGAACTGATCCTTGCCGCTGCCGACGGCGCACACCTGATCGCCTGCGACGAGCGTGGCAGGACCTATTCCAGCCGCGCCTTCGCCGACCACATCGCCCCGCTGCGGGATC
>JAIERG010000107.1 GCA_019747095.1 Caulobacteraceae bacterium
GGGGCGGTGGTCACTTCACGGGCGACGCGGATCCGAAGCTCACCGCGTTCGACCTCGATCTCGGTCAGGGAGGTGTCGTTGAGGATGTCGGCCAGTTGCCGCACGAGGTCTGCATCGATGACCTCGGACGGTGCGTTGTCGAGCTTCTTGTCGGTCGCCATGGAGAGCGTCGCCTTGTGATCGGGGTTCAACGAGAAGGCTGGGACGCGCGTTCCCGCGCCAGCCGGAGGGCGGCCTTGACCGCCAGTTCATAGGATTGGGCGCCGAACCCAGCGATGACGCCGGTGGCGGCCAAGGACACATAGCTGTGCCGACGGAATTCCTCGCGCGCGGCGGGGTTGGACAGGTGGCACTCGACCACCGGGATGGTCAGCGCCTTCAGGGCGTCGAGCAGGGAGACGGAGGTGTGGCCATAGCCGGCCGGATTGATGACGAGCGCCGAGGCGTTGGTACGGGCCTCCTGCACCCAGTCAATCAGTTCGCCCTCGCGATTCGACTGACGGAAGACCACGGTCGCGCCCTCGGCCGCCGCCTCGCAGATCGCCTGAACATCGGCCAGGGTCTCCCGCCCATAGATGTGCGGTTCTCGCACTCCCAAGAGGTTGAGGTTGGGCCCGTTCAGGACGTAGAGGACGGGGGTATCGGGCATTCGCTCCGGACGGGCGGTTGGCGCTGTGAAGCCGGGCCTTTTAGCGGAACCGGGCGCGGCGTCAAAGCGATCGCGGGTCCGGGATGACGAAAGAGTGACGTAACGGCATGCGCATCCAGGTCAACGGCGAGGATCGGCAGGTCTCGGCGACGACGGTCGAGGGGCTGGTCGAGGAATTGGGCTTCGACATCCGCAAGGTCGCGGTGGAGCGGAACCTGGCGATCGTGCCGAGATCGCTGCACGCCGAGACGGCGCTAACCGAGGGCGACCGGATCGAGCTTGTGCAGTTCGTCGGCGGGGGGTGATCGGGTTTCATCGCCCGCGCGGACGGCTTAGATGGTTTGCATGAACGCGCCTTTCGCTCCGCCCGTCGTCGACGCCGCCGCTGATTCCTGGACCGTCGCTGGACGGACCTTTTCGTCCCGCCTGATTGTCGGCACCGGCAAGTACAAGGACTATGCCCAGAACGCGGCGGCGGCCGAGGCGGCGGGGGCCGAGATCGTCACTGTGGCCGTTCGCCGGGTGAACCTGTCCGATCCGTCCCAGCCGATGCTGGTGGACTATGTGAAGCCCGACCGCTTCACCTTCCTGCCCAACACCGCTGGGTGCTTCACCGGCGAGGATGCGGTGCGGACGTTGCGGTTGGCGCGCGAGGCCGGCGGATGGGATCTGGTCAAGCTGGAGGTGCTGTCGAACACGGCGCACCTGTATCCCGACATGGTCGAAACCCTGCGGGCGCTGGATCTGCTCATCAAGGACGGCTTTCAGGTCATGGTCTACTGCACCGACGATGTCGTCATGTGCCGCAGGCTCGAGGAGGCGGGGGCCGCCGCCATCATGCCGGCCGCCGCGCCCATCGGTTCGGGGCTGGGGCTGCAGAACCGGGTCAACATCCGGCTGATCGTTGAGCAGGCCAAGGTGCCCGTCCTGGTCGACGCAGGTGTCGGCACGCCGTCGGATGCGACCCTGGCGATGGAGCTGGGTTGTGACGCCGTGCTGATGAACACGGCCATCGCCGAGGCGAAGGACCCGATCCTGATGGCTTCGGCCATGAAGCATGCGGTGATCGCGGGGCGGCAAGGATATCTGGCCGGGCGCATGGCCAAGCGCATGTATGCCGACCCGTCCTCGCCACTCGCCGGTCTGATCTGACCCCGGACTTGGCGATGCCCGGCGTTTGCCGCAGTCTGTAAGCGGGTGGGAGACGAGACATGCGATCCAGGTTCCTGGCATTCACGGCGGTGGCCCTGTGCCTGTCCGCGCCGGCGGCGGTCGCCGACGCCACTCAGGCTGCGGCGGATGCGGCGGCAAGCGCGGCCCTGATCCAGAACCCACGCGGATGCGGCACGGTAGGGTCGGTGCTGGACGCGGCCGATCCGGTGAATATGGTCATGGTCGACGGCTTCGGTGCCGCGACCTTCGCCGTCGACACGACCAACCCCGAAGCCCAGGCCTGGTTCGATCACGGGGTCCGGTTGCGCTGGGCGTTCGAGCACAAGGAGTCCGTTCGGGCCTTCCGCAAGGCCCAGGCACTGGATCCTGAATGTGGCATGTGCGCCTGGGGCGAGGCGTGGGCGCTGGGCCCGAACCTGAACGGCGGCGGCACCGACGATGCCTCAATGAATGAAGGTCGCCGGCTGGCCCAGCTGGCCCGCCGGAACGCCCGCGACGCCACGCCCGTCCAGCGTCAGATGATCGACGCCCTGATCCAGCGCTACTCCGGCTTCAAGTCCAGCCGCGCCGTGCGCTTCGCACGCGCCATGGACCGCATCGCCCGGGCCAATCCCGATGAGCCGCTGATCACCGCTGTGACGGCTGACGCGTGGATGCTGAAGGCAGATGAGTGGTGGGATGACGAGGGCCAGGCGCTGGATCCGGGCATCACCCGCGCGATGACCCTGCTGGAGGCCTCACTCGAGAAGGCCCCGAACGATCCGGGCACCATCCACCTGTATATCCACCTGACAGAATGGTCAGACGACCCCCACAAGGCCATTCCCTTTGGCGAGCGGCTGGCGGCGCTGGCTCCTTCTGCCAGCCATCTGGTGCACATGCCGTCGCATACCTTCTACCGCGTCGGGCGGTACCGCGACGCGATGATGTCCAACGTCAACGCCGTGGCGCTGGACCAGCGATACAATGAGCTCGCCAGCCCGCCGGGTGGCATTCCGGGCATGCCGCTGCATGCCCACAACATCCACTTCGGCATGGGCGGTGCCCTGATGGCGGGCGGGTCCGAGCAGGGCCTGTTGCTGGCCGAGCGTTTCCTCGCAACCTATCCCGATATCCCCGTGACCAATGTGTGGCGGCAGATGGTCGCCCAGAATGCCTATGCCGCCTATGGCCGGTTCGGCACGCTGGAGCAGGTCATGGCCTTGCCTGAGCCTCCCGCAGACCGTCCGGTCCTGCAGGTCGGGTGGCGTTATGCGCGGGGTGAGGCCGCGGCCAGAACGGGCGACAGCCGGGCCGTGCGCGCGGAAGCCGAGGCCATCCGTGCGATCCGTGAGAGCGATGCCATAACCGGACCGCAGGCGGCCGACGTGAGGGACTTCGTCGAGGTATTCCAGCGGGTACTGGAAGGTCGCGCGGCCATGATCGAGGCCAATTCTGCGGCTGCCATCGTCGCCTATGGCCGGGCCGCGGAGATTCAGGGTTCGGGGCCGGAGGGGGGGGACCCGCCAATAATCTGGTATCCGACCCGCCGCAGTCTGGCCGCTGCATTGCTGGCCAGCGGCGACGCCGCGGGGGCCAAGGCCAAGATCGAAGAATTGCTGACCGATTGGCCCATGGATCCTTACAGCCTCTGGATCCTGGCCGAGGCGGAGACGGCGCTCGGCAACTCAGACTCGGCTGAGACGGCACGCGCCCGCGCCCGCATCGAGTGGGTGGGTGGCACCATGAGCCCGGGACTGGCGTGACGCGACGGGGGTGGCCTTGCGCCGTCGCATCCCGGACGCGATATCAGGGTCGAAGGACGCGACCGCCTTTCCGAGTCGCGCCGATCGGCCATCAGCGAGACCTCATGCGCGACCCCATCGATTACATCTCTTCGAACCTCGTGCCCATGGTGGTCGAGCAGTCCAGCCGGGGGGAGCGGGCTTTCGACATCTTCTCGCGCCTGCTGCGCGAGCGGATCATCTTTCTGACCGGACCGTTCGAGGACGGCATGGCCAGTCTGATCTGCGCCCAGTTGCTGTTCCTGGAGTCGGAGAACCCGAAGAAGGAAATCTCCATGTACATCAATAGCCCGGGCGGTCAGGTGACCTCCGCGCTCGCGATCTACGACACCATGCAGTACATCAAGTCGCCGGTTTCCACGGTGGTCATGGGGATGGCTGCGTCCGCCGGCTCCCTGATCCTGACGGCGGGCGAGGCGGGTCAGCGCATTGCCCTGCCGAACGCGCGGGTCATGGTTCACCAGCCCTCGGGTGGCTTCCGCGGCACGGCCTCGGACATCGAGCGCCACGCCGAGGATATCATCGCCACCAAGCGCCGCCTGAACGAAATCTACGTCAAGCACACCGGTCGCACCTATGAAGAGGTCGAACGCACATTGGACCGCGACCACTTCATGACCGCTGAAGAAGCGAAGGCATGGGGCATCGTGGATCATGTCTACGACAAGCGCGAGCAGGCAGACTCCGACGGCGTCAAGACAGTCTGACGCGTTGACGCGGCAGGCGGATTAACCGCCTAGTGCGCGTCGGAGGTAGATTGATGCGCACCCTCGCTCTCGCCCTGACGGGGCTCCTGCTGGCTGCTCCCGTCGCGGCTCAGGACAGCGGCCAGACACCGTATCGCCTGGACGACGTCGTGGTTCAGCCGCGCTTGTTGGACCAGGCCACCCGTGAGTTCGTGGGGCAAGTGTCCTTCCCTGCCGCACGGCGTGGCCCTGCGCGGTGGCAGGAGGGCATCTGCGTCGGCGCGGCCAACTTCCGTCCCGAGATCGCCCAGTTCATCGTGGATCGGGTTTCGGACAGGGCCCGCGAAGTCGGGCTGCGGCCGCACACGCCACCCTGCCATCCCTTCATCCTGATCGTCGGTGCTGATGATGGCGAGGCCATGGCCGACGACCTGGTGGCTCAGCGTCCCCGCCTGTTCGATCCGGGGGGCGCGGGCATGCGGCCCGGCGGCGGTGCATTACGCGCCTTCCGCGACGGCGAGCGGGCTGTGCGCTGGTGGCACGTTAGTGCCCCGATCGATTCCGACACCAACGAATTGGCGGTCCGCCTGCCTGGACTTTTTGTTCAGTCGCCCGATCCTGAAATGTCAGTGATGGGCTACGCACCGCAGGTGCGCAGCACCTATGCGTCGCGCCTGGCCACGCCGCTGGAAGACCAGCTCAAGCGATCGTTCGTGATCGTTGACGCCGATCTGGTAGGCGATGTGACCCTGGACCAACTGGCCGACTTCATTGCCTTCGTGACACTGGCGCAGGTTGATCCTGAAGCAGACCTCTCACGCTTCGACTCGATCCTTAATCTCTTTTCGGAAGATGGTGAGGGGTCGACCCTGTCAGCTTGGGACCGCGCCTATTTGAGCGGGCTTTATGAGGTCGATCCGGGATATGTGAGTCGCGGTGCCCAGACTTCAGCGCTAGAGCGGGCCATCCTGGCGGCCTATCGCGCCGGCCAGGCTGATGAGGATGGCGAGAGTCGTTAACCTCGGCCTCATCGCTACGGCCGCTCCCGGAACACCCTGAAGCCAGGGCGCTCTGCGATCGCGAGCATCTCGGCGTCACCTGAGGTGTCCCCATAAGCGGCCGCGAGCCTGAGTGCCGGTCCATATGCAGCCCGCAGGCGTCTGACCTTCTCCTCGCCCCGGCAGTTGGGGCTTTCGAATGCGCCGGTCAGACGGTCGTCGGCATCGAACGTCAGGTCAGTGCCGAGCAGTCCCTCTGCACCCAGTCGGCGGGCGAACGGGGCCACCGTCAGGGCAGGCGACGCCGTGACGATCACCCTGTGCGCCCCTTGTTGACCCCAGTCGTTCCAGGTCTCGAGCGCGTCGGGCCGCATCAGCTTGCGCCATGCGCGGACCGCATACGCTTCAGCGTCTGCTTCCAGATCGGATCGGCTAACGCCCTCCAGGAATTCCTTGACGGCGGCGGCCTTGATCGCCCCGCGGTCACGGTCGCGTGCATAGGCCGCTGTCGCCGGTGCCAGCCGCACAAGCCCAAGGGCCCACCGTCTGCGGCCGGCGCGTTTCCGCAGGAAACCGGTGAAGCTGTCGCGGACGGTCAGCGTCCCGTCGAAGTCAAAGGCGACAATGGCTTGTCCCGGTCTCAAGGGCTGGCGAAATCCGCCGCCAGCACCCACCTCACTGATCTGCTGCAATCCCCGCCTCGCCCGCCAACTTTCGTGCCGTTCCATCCCCGGCGAAGCCCGTTGTGATCCCGAATACGGGGTTGTGGCGGGGCTCTGGATGGGGGATTGTCATTTTTTGAATATCTTCGCGTCCATAGTGGTGGAATCAACGCGAAGGAAGCGCGTTCCCTCCCCGGAACGTGAGAGTGAGAAGGGTCCATGACCAAAGCCGCTGGCACTGACGCCAAGTCAACGCTCTACTGCAGCTTCTGCGGAAAGAGCCAGCATGAGGTGCGCAAGCTCATTGCCGGTCCGACCGTGTTCATCTGCGATGAATGCGTCGAACTGTGCATGGATATCATCCGTGAAGAGCACAAGATCGGCTTCGTCAAATCCAAGGACGGCGTCCCGACGCCCAAGGAAATCCGTGAGGTCCTGGACGATTACGTGATCGGCCAGGGGCACGCGAAGAAGGTCCTCTCGGTCGCGGTCCACAATCACTACAAGCGTCTGAACCACGCGACGAAGAACAACGACGTCGAGCTGGCCAAATCCAACATCATGCTGATCGGGCCGACCGGCTCGGGCAAGACGCTTCTGGCGCAGACGCTGGCCCGTATCATCGATGTGCCCTTCACCATGGCCGACGCCACGACCCTGACCGAGGCTGGCTATGTCGGCGAGGACGTCGAGAACATCATCCTGAAGCTGCTTCAGGCGTCGGACTACAACGTCGAGCGGGCCCAGCGCGGCATCGTCTACATCGACGAGATCGACAAGATCAGCCGGAAGTCCGACAATCCGTCGATCACCCGTGACGTCTCGGGCGAGGGCGTCCAGCAGGCTCTGCTCAAGATCATGGAAGGCACCGTCGCGTCAGTGCCTCCGCAGGGCGGTCGCAAACATCCGCAGCAGGAGTTCCTGCAGGTCGACACGGCGAACATCCTGTTCATCGTCGGCGGTGCCTTCGCGGGGCTCGAAAAGGTGATCTCGGCGCGAGGCCAGGGGGCTTCCATCGGTTTTGGTGCCAAGGTCAAGGATGTCGATGAGCGCCGTACGGGCGATATCCTGAAGGGCGTCGAGCCCGACGACCTGATGCGTTTCGGGCTGATCCCCGAGTTCATCGGCCGCCTGCCGGTTTTGGCGACGCTCGAGGATCTGGACGAGACTGCTCTGGTCAAGATTTTGACCGAGCCAAAGAACG
>JAIERG010000163.1 GCA_019747095.1 Caulobacteraceae bacterium
ACCCCGGCAGGACTCCAACCTGCGACCTCGGCTTTAGGAAAGCCTTGCTCTATGCAGCTGAGCTACGGGGCCGTCGGGGGTTCCCCTAGCGGCTCGGGCGCAGCGCGAAAAGCCGTCCCGGAAAATCATCCCGGCCGAGCGTCACACATTTGTGGTTAATCGCTGTTTAGATACAAGATGTTGGGGTGAACAGATCGCGAATCGGGCCGTGTCGGTGATTCGGTCCTGATTCGTTTCGCGCCTGTTCCGCAGGTCGCAGAGTTCGCGTTAAGGCTTGTCGCCGGAGGCCGCCATGAACCCCGAAACCCTGTTCAGCATCGCCAACGCCGTCGCCCTGATCGGCTGGATCATTCTGGCGCTGGCGCCGCTGCGTCGCCCGCTCGCCATCGGCGCGGCACGGACGATCGGGGTCGTCCTGGCCATCGCCTATTCGACGCTGCTGATCCGCTCGCTGACGGGCGGCGGGTTCGGAGGCGACCTGATGACGCTGGCGGGTCTGACCGCCGCCTTCTCGCGTCCCGAGGCCGTGCTGGTTGGCTGGGTCCACTATCTGGCGTTCGATCTGTGGGTCGGGGCCTGGGCCACCGACGACGCGGACAGACGCGGGGTGCCGCACTAGGCGCTGGTCCCCTGCCTGTTCTTCATCCTGATGGCCGGGCCGTTCGGGCTGCTGCTCTACCTCGCGACCCGGACGATCCTCGGGCGAAAGGCAGCGGGCTGATCCGCCACGCTTGAGGAACCCGGGGCGAATCGCCACCTTCTTTGCATCATGAGTGACCGCCCGACCGGCCAGGCTCCATCGCGCGTCGTCGCGGTTTTGGGACCGACCAATACCGGCAAGACCCATCTGGCGGTCGAGCGGATGCTGGGCCATGCGTCGGGCATGATCGGCCTGCCCCTGCGTCTGCTGGCGCGCGAGGTCTATGAGCGGGTCGTGCGAGCCCGGGGCCAGAACTCGGTCGCCCTGATCACCGGCGAGGAAAAGATCATCCCGCCGCGGCCGGTCTATTTCGTGTGCACGGTCGAGGCCATGCCGATGGAACGCGAGGTCGAGTTCCTCGCCATCGACGAGATCCAGCTCGCCGCCGACCCCGAGCGCGGCCATGTCTTCACCAGTCGCCTGCTGCACGCCCGGGGCCGGTTCGAGACCATGTTCCTGGGCGCCGGGACCATGGCCCCCCTGATCCGCCGCATGATCCCGGACGTCGAGATCGTGAGCCGCGAGCGCCTGTCGACCCTGTCCTATGCCGGGTCCAAGAAGCTGACCCGCCTGCCCCGCCGCTCGGCCATCGTCGCCTTCTCGACGGAGCAGGTCTACGCCATCGCCGAGCTGATCCGTCGCCAGAGGGGCGGAGCCGCTGTGGTCATGGGCAGCCTCTCGCCTCGGACACGCAATGCCCAGGTCGCCCTGTTCCAGTCCGGCGAGGTCGACTTCCTGGTCGCCACCGACGCCATCGGCATGGGACTGAACATGGACGTCGACCATGTCGCCTTCGCGGGGCTGAGAAAGTTCGACGGCCGCCGCACGCGCTGGCTCCTCGCCCACGAGATCGCCCAGATCGCCGGCCGCGCCGGCCGCCACATCCGCGACGGCACCTTCGGCGTCACCGGCGAGGCCGAGGAACTGGATGAGGACCTCGTCCAGCAGGTCGTCGACCACCGCTTCGACCCCGTCCAGGCCATCGAGTGGCGCAACGCCCGGCTCGACTTCGACACCCTGCCCGACCTGCTGCGCTCGCTGGTCCAGACACCGGGTGTTCCCGGCCTGAAGCTGACGGGCCAGGCGCTGGACGAGAACCTGCTGCGGCGCGCCATGCAGGACGAGGAGATCAAGAAGATCGGCCGCTCGCGCGGGACGATCATGCGCCTGTGGGAGGCCTGCCAGCTGCCGGACTTCCAGAAGACGACGCTGGACGAGCATGCCCGCCTGTCGCGCGACGTCTTCCGCGCCCTGACCGGCAGTCGTGGCCGCCTCACCGACGACTGGTTCGCCCCGCGCTTCGCCGAGGTCGACCGCGACGACGGTCAGATCGACCAGCTCTCGGCCCGGCTCGCGGCCGTGCGGACCCTGAGCTACATCGCCAACCGCCCCGACTGGGTCGCCGACGCCAAGGCCTGGCGCGAGCGGACCCGCGCGCTGGAAGACCGCCTGTCCGACGTGCTGCACGAACGCCTGACGGCCCGCTTCGTCGATCGCAAGACCACCGCCCTGATGCGCTCGCTCCATGACCGCGAAGCGACCCTGGCCGAGGTCGCGGGCGATGGCGTCGTCACCGTCGACGGCGAAGCCGTGGGCCATCTGGAGGGCGTCCGCTTCGCCCCCTCCTCTGGTGGCTCGGCCCTCGCCGACCGCACGTTGAAAGCCGCAGCCCTCCGCGCCGTCGGGCCCGAGATCGCGCGCCGCCTCGGCCGCCTCGCCGCCGATGCCGACGCCGCCTTCTCCGTCACCCCGGACGGCGACGTCCTGTGGCAGGGGGCGCTGGCTGCCCGCATCACCGGCGGCGATCCCTTCAGCCCCCGTATCCGCCTGATCGGCGAACTCGGCCCCCAGGCCGCCCGCGACCGGGCCCAGCGCCGGATCGAGGCCTTCCTGTCGTCGGAGGCCGGCCGGGCGCTGCGTGACCTCCGCCGCCTGAAGACCGCCATCGAAAACGGAACCTTGACCGGCCTGCCGCGCGGCCTCGCCTTTCGGCTGATCGAAGCCGGGGGCGTCATTGATCGCCGCGAGGTAGAGCGCGATCTGGCCGCCCTCAGCCAGGCTGAGCGCCGCACACTGAAGACCTTCGCCGTCCGTGTCGGCCATCACTCCATCTGGCTGCCCGGTGCCCTCAAGCCCCGCGCCCGCGCCCTGACCCGGGCCTTCGTGGCGGGCGACCGCATCGCGCTGCGCGAAACCGGTCTGAGCCTGCTGCCCGAACCACCCCCGGGTGCCCGCACGCTGTCCGCCCAAGGCCTGCGCGCCGTCGGCCGCTTCGTCGTTCCGGTCGAGGTGCTGGAACGCCTCGCCGAGCTTAAGCGCGAGGTCGGAAAGGCCGACCTGTCCGACGCCGCGCTCTCCGACCTCGGCTGGACCGCGGCCGAGGCCAAGACCGTGCTGTCCGCGCTCCGCATTCCTCGGGTCCAGCAGCCTGATCGCCCGGACAAGCCCCCCCTGCCGGTGAAGAATTCGCCCTTCGCCGCGCTGGCCGCCCTGACCGCGTCGCCCGAGCCAGCGAGGCGCAAGCGCCCGCGCCGCAAGCCCGCGAAGCGCGCCTGAGATCCCCGATGGCCCCACCCAGCCCCATGCGGGCCTTCTACAATCTTTTGGCCAACAACGCCGTCGCGGGCGTGGTCAACTTCACCGTCTGGTTCGCCATCACCTTCTGGGTGTTCCTCGAGACCCGCTCGGTGTTCGCCACCGGCATGATCGCGGGCGTCTTTCTGGTGCTGACCGCCGGCTTCGCCGTCTGGTTCGGCAGCCTTGTCGATCACTATCCCAAGACACGGGTCATGCTGGGATCGAGCCTGGCGTCGCTGGCCTGCTATGCCCTTTCGGTGGGCCTCCTTCTGGTCACGCCGGAGCCGGTGTTCCGCGACGTCGCAGCGCCCCAGCTGTGGCTCCTGATCGGCCTGGTCATGCTGGGGGTGATCGCCGGCAATGTCCGCACCATCGCCTTGCCCACGCTGGTCACCCTGCTCGTGCCCGAGGATCGCCGCGACAAGGCCAATGGCCTGGTCGGAATGGCGACCGGCATCGGATTTCTGACGACGTCGATGATCTCTGGCCTGCTGGTCGCCTGGGCCGGCATGACCGGGGCGATCGGCTTCGCCATCGGCTTGACCGTGCTGGTCATCGGCCATTTGTTGACCGTGCGCATGCCCGACAGCGCCCGGGTTGCGGCCTCCGGAACCGACGCCGACACCGGGCCGGACGCCCGTCCCGACCGCCGCGTCGACCTGAGGGGCACGCTGAAGGTCGTCGGGGCCGTGCCTGGCCTGTTCGCCCTGATCCTTTTCGCCGCCTTCAATAACCTGCTGGGCGGGGTCTTCATGGCTCTGATGGACGCTTACGGCCTGTCCCTGATGCCGGTTGAGGCGTGGGGCTTTCTCTGGGCCGCGGTCTCGGTCTCCTTCATCGTCGCTGGCCTGATCATCGCAAGGGTCGGGCTGGGCCCCAAACCCCTGCGCACCCTCATGATCGTCAACCTGATCATGTGGAGCGTGGCCTCGGTCTTCACGCTTCAGACGTCGATTCTGCTTCTGGCCTTTGGCTGCGCCTGCTGGATGTTCCTCGGCCCCTGGGCGGAAGCGGCCGAGCAGACCACGCTGCAGAAGGTCGTGCCCTATGAGCGTCAGGGCCGTGTCTTCGGCTTCGCCCAATCGGTGGAGCAGGCTGCCTCGCCCCTGACCGCCTTCCTGATCGGCCCCCTGACCCAGTTCATCGTCATTCCCTTCATGACTGACGGCTGGGGTGCGGAGACCCTGGGAGGCTGGTTCGGCACCGGCCCGGACCGGGGCATGGCGCTGGTCTTCACCGTCGCTGGCCTGTGCGGCGTGGTCCTGACGATCCTGGCCTTCAACTCGGGTGCCTATCGCCGCCTGTCCGCCGCCTATGCCGCCGCGCCGGACAAGGATGCCGCGTCCGGATGAGCCCTCAGGCCTGCCGCGTCGATGTCTGGCTGTGGCGCGCCCGCTTCGCCAAGACGCGGGCTCTGGCGGCCACCTTCGTCGAATCCGGCGCGGTCCGCCTGACCCATAACGGCTCCCAGACGCGGCTGGACAAACCCAGCCGCTCGGTCCACGTCGGCGACCTCCTGACCTTCGCGCGCAGCGGTCACGTCACCACCCTGCGGATCGAAGCCCTGGGCGAACGGCGCGGCCCGGCCGCCGAAGCTCGGAGCCTCTACGTCGACCTTGCCGCCGACGAGCCATCGGGCGGGAGCCTTGGTTGACAGGACCCGCGCCGGGCTTCATGTCCGAAAGCCGACATTCGCCCAAGCGTGACCGTATCCGCCGCCCATGACCTACATCGTCACCGACGCCTGCGTTCGCTGCAAATTCATGGACTGCGTTGAGGTCTGTCCCGTCGACTGCTTCTACGAAGGCGAGAACTTCCTCGTCATCGCGCCGGACGAATGCATCGACTGCGGCGTCTGCGAGCCCGAGTGCCCGGTCGACGCCATCAAGCCCGACACCGAGGATGAGCCGGACGGCAAGTGGCTGCAGATCAATGCCCAGTATGCGCGGGTCTGGCCCAACATCACGGTCAAGGGCACCCCGCCCGCCGACCGCGAGGCGTTCGAGCGCGAGACCGGCAAGTTCGAAAAGTACTTCTCCGACAAGCCCGGCAAGGGCAGCTGATCCCGGCACACGGGCAACGGGTCGAAAATTCGACCTGCGTCATTGCCCGTGCGCTGACGTTTTGAAATTCCGCATTTTTGTGATAGGTTCCTCGCATTGGGTCGGGCGGTCTGCGTTTTCCACGCACCGCCCGCGTTTGCGACAGAACCCCGCCCATGAAGACGGGGTCGGCCAGAGGTTGGGTGATCCGTTTCCGCGTTTGATTGATTGATCTTGGGCATCGGCGATCCATCGTCGCCGGGCTCCGAGCGCAATTGTCTTCGCGCCTTCGCCTCACCCTTTCCCTGCGTCCGGGAAAGGAATGACATGACGAACAAGACCGGTCTGGAATTCAAGGTTGGCGACGCTGTCGTCTATCCGGCGCACGGCGTCGGCAAGGTCGCGGCCATCGAGACCCAGGAAGTCGCGGGCATGTCTCTGGAGGTCTATGTCGTGACCTTCGACCACGAGAAGATGACGCTGCGCGTCCCGACCAAGAAGGCCAAGACCGCCGGTCTGCGCACCCTCGCCGCCGAGGACACCGTGTCCAAGGCCCTGACCGTGCTCAAGGGCCGCGCCCGCATCAAGCGCACCATGTGGTCGCGTCGCGCCCAGGAATACGAAGCCAAGATCAACTCGGGCGACCTGATCTCGATCGCCGAGGTCGTCCGCGACCTGCACCGCGCCGAGACCCAGCCGGAACAGTCCTATTCGGAGCGTCAGCTCTATGAATCGGCGCTCGACCGCATGGCCCGCGAGGTCGCCGCCGCCAACCGCATCGACAAGGACGCCGCCGTCGCCCTGCTCGGCAAGTCCCTCAGCGCCAAGAAGGCCAACCAGCCCGTGGCCGAAGAGGCCGAGGAAGCCGAAGCGGCCTGATCGGCCCGGCTTCGCTGAAATGAAGAAGGCCCGGTGGAAACACCGGGCCTTTTTTCTTTCTCCCTCCCCCTGCGGGGGAGGGTGGTCGTAGCGTAGCGGAGACCGGGTGGGGGCGGCCACGCGACCGGACTCAGACATCATATCCGTGTCGCCCTGCCGCCCCCACCCGGCGCTGCGCGCCTACCCTCCCCCGGAGGGGGAGGGAGATCTCTACGCAGGCTCAGAAATACTCCGCGTTCGCCGGGCACTGGGCGGAGAGCCGCCGGGCGGTGATGCTCGCCGGCAGATAGGGCGTGCCCCGCGCCAGCTGGGCCCCGCCGGTGAAGCGGAAGGATTCCGCCTCATAGGTTCCGCGCAGACGCACATTCACACGCCGCCCGCGCCGGTCGGTGCAGGTGCCCTCGAACCGCGTGCGGCCATTGCCGACCTCGCGCACCGGATAGGTGCACTGCCAGCGCCGCGTCGACAGCCCGCCGAAGAAGCGATTGATCTCGCTGGGCCGCACGCATTTCTGCTCGGTGTCGCGGATGCCCACGGCGCTGGTGGTGTATTCCCAATAGCCCGGCAACACCTCCGTCGCGGACGCCTGGGCCTGGGGCGAAGACGCCGGGGCAGCCAGCAGGGCGGCCCCGGCGATGGCCGGAGCGGCGATGGCCAGGGTGCGGAACAGGATGGTCGGCTTGGTCATGGTCGTCTCATTCCCCGGAAACGTCCGGACAGTCTAGGCAATGAAACACGGCGATTGAACGACACATGAACCGGTTCACCGGACACGCGACAGAGCCTTGACGGCGACGAGGCCGTTGCCCTATACGGCCCCCTCTCGCGCGGAGGGCGTCCTTCCGCGCGCTTTCGTTTCTTGCGCCCCGGTTCGGTGGCGCCTGCCTCTAAGGATCTGACGATGTCTCGTCGTTGCGAACTCACCGGCGTCGGCCCGATGGTCGGCCACTCGGTCAGCCACTCGAACATCAAGACCAAGCGCCGCTTCCTGCCGTCGCTGA
>JAIERG010000110.1 GCA_019747095.1 Caulobacteraceae bacterium
GCCCGTGCCGCCCGCTGCGGATGGCCCGCCGCGCCGGATCGTGTCGCTGAACCCCTGTCTGGACGTCATTCTGATCGAGGTGGTCGAGCACGAGCGGATCACCGCGCTCAGCCACTATTCCCGCGAGGCCGAAAGCTCGACCATCGCCGAGGTGGCCCGCGACCTGCCCTTCACCTGGGGCACGGCCGAGGAGGTCGCGGCGCTTTCGCCCGATCTGGTGCTGAACGGCCAGTTCGTGTCCCAGCCCCTGCGCCGCGCGCTGGAGCGGCTGGACATTCCGCAGGCGGTCTTTCCCGTGCCGGAAACGGTCGCCGACAGCCTGGCCCAGGTGCGCGAGGTGGCGCGGCTGGCGGGACGGCCGGAAAGGGGCGAGGCTCTGGTCGGGCGCATCCAGGCCGCCCTCGCTGCCGCAGAGCCGCCCGCCGGGTCGCCCCGGCCTTCGGCGCTGATCTTCATGCCGGGCGGCTTCGCCTCGGGTCCGGGCACGTTGATGGACGAGATGATGCGACGCGCGGGGTTCGACAACGCCGCCGTCCGGTATGGCCTGACCCAGTCGATGTCCGTGCCGCTGGAGCAGATCGTGGCCGATCCGCCGGACGTGCTGCTGAGCGGCGTGACCCGTCCGGGCGCGCCGAGCCGGGCCGAGAGCCTGCTGCGTCATCCGGCGCTGGCCCATCTGGCCGATCGCATGCGGCGCGAGACCTTTCCGCAGAAGCTGCTGTTCTGCGGCGGGCCGGTGCTGATCCAGACGGCGCGGGCCCTGGCGCAGGCGCGACAGGCGGTGCTGGAGGGCGTCGCGTGACGGCGTTGAACCGATCCCTGCTTTATGGCGGTCTTGCGGCTGCGCTGGTCGTCCTGTCGATCCTTAGCCTGAGCATCGGCCGGGTCTGGGTGCCGTTCGAGGCGTGGTTCGATCCGGGCTCGGACCCGCGCTGGCCGATCCTGCTGGAACTGAGGGCGCCGCGCACGGTGCTGGCCCTGCTGATCGGCGGGGCGCTCGGGCTCAGCGGGGCGGCGCTGCAGGGCTACACCCGCAATCCCCTGGCCGATCCCGGCGTGCTGGGGGTCTCGGCCATGGCGGCGCTCGGGGCCGTGCTGACCCTCTACTATGGCGTGGCCGCGCTGGCCCCCTGGGCCCTGCCGGTGGCGGCGGTGGCAGGCGCGCTGCTGGGTGTCGTGGTGCTGATGCTGTTGTCCGGGTCGGCGTTCAGCATGGTGTCGTTCCTGCTGGCCGGGGCGATCCTGAGCGTGGTGGCGAGCGCGGGCGTGTCGCTGGCCCTGTCGCTGGCGCCCAACCCCTGGGCCGTGGCCGAAATCGTCGACTGGCTGATGGGATCGATCGAGGACCGGGGATGGCCGGAAGCGCGCATGGCCGCGCCCCTGATCGTGCTCGGTTGCAGCCTGCTGCTGACCACCGGCCGGGCGCTGGATGCCCTGACGCTGGGCGAGACCGGAGCCCGGTCGCTGGGCGTGTCGCTGGACCGGACGCGGTGGATCCTGGCGGCGGGCGTGGCGCTGGCTGCGGGGGCGTGCGTCGCTGTCACGGGAGTGATCGGCTTCGTCGGACTGGTGACGCCCCATCTGCTGCGGCCCCTGGTCGGGGCGCGGCCGGGTGCCCTGCTCGCACCCAGCATCCTGGGCGGAGCGGTCATCGTGCTGGCGGCCGACATTCTGGTGCGGCTGGCCCCCTCTGCGGCGGAGGTGAAGCTGGGCGTGGCCATGGCCGCGTTCGGAGCGCCCTTCTTCCTGATGCTGCTGCTCCGGCTGCGAAAGGGGACGGCATGAGCCGGCCTGTCTCCCTCCTGACCTGTCTGGCGCTCGGCGTGTCGCTGGGCGGCCGTCCGGTGCTGCGCGATGTCCATCTGGGCTTCGAAAGCGGGACCGTGACGGCGGTTCTGGGACCGAACGGCGCGGGCAAATCCACGCTGCTCAACTGTCTCGCGGGGCTGATGCGACCCTCGAGCGGAGCCGTGCGCCTGGACGACCTTCCTCTGTCGGAGATGTCGGCGCGGGCGAGGGCGCGACGCATCGCGGTCCTTCCCCAGACGCCCGAGATCGCCTGGCCGGTCGAGGCGCGTACCCTGGTCGGACTGGGGCGCACCCCCTTCATCGGTGCACGCGGCCCGACCACCGAGGACGAGGCGGCGGTGGACCGGGCCCTGGACGCCGCGGGCGCCACAGACCTGGCGCACCGGACCGTCGACACCCTGTCGGGTGGAGAGCGGGCGCGCGTCCTGATCGCCCGCGCCCTGGCCGGAGAGCCCGACTGGCTGCTGGCCGACGAGCCCATGACCGGTCTGGACCCCGCCCATCAGCTGGACGCGGTCAGCCTGTTCCGGGCGATGGCGGAAAGCGGCGTCGGGGTGATCCTGACCCTGCACGACCTGTCCCTGGCGCTGCGCATCGCCGACCGGATCGTGGTGCTGGCCGACGGCGCGGTGATCGGCGACGGCCCGGCCGCGACCGCCCTGACCCCCGACCTGATCGCCTCCGCCTATGGCATCCGGGCGGAGGTGAAGCCGGGACGCGATGGCCAGGTCATCGAGGTCTTGGGCCGCTTGTGATCGGACCTCAGATGCACCGCGTCCGGATCAAACCGTCACGAAACGTGGGCTAAGCTAAGCCGCACTCCGGGGAGACTTAGGCCAGCCATGGAATCCATCGCCTTCGATCTGCGTCAGACCAAGCGGACCCCGCTGAGCCCGGCCCATGTGGAGGCGATCCGCGCGGTCGGGCAGATCCGGACCTACAGCGCCGGTGAGTTTCTGGCGCGGCCCGGCGATGCCATGGACCATTTCGTCTGGGTCGAGGCGGGCGAGATCGAGGTGGTGGACCTGACCACCGGAGAGCGGCGCGTGCCCTCCACGCTCGGGCCCGGCCAGTTCATGGGCGAGATCGGCTTCCTCGCGGGCGGACGCTGGACCCTGCCCATGCGGGCGGCGCAGGACACCACGATCACACAGGTCGATCGGCCGACCATGCTGCGGCTGATGGCCGAGATCCCCGAGATGTCGGACATCGTCATCAGCGTCTTCGCGGCGCGGCGGCGCCGGCAGCTGGAGGACGGGGACGGGGCGCTGCGCCTGATCGGCGTGGAGGAGAGCGCCGCCATCCGCAGGGTCGCCTCCTTCGCCACCCGCAACCGCATCGCCACCGTCAGCTATCCGCTGGACAGCCCCGAGGCCCGGGCGGCGCTGCACCAGTGTGGACTGAGCGAGGTCCAGCCGGCCGTTATCTTCGGGGCCGACGAGATCATCGCCGACCCGACCCCGGCCCGGGTGGCCAACCGTCTGGGGCTCGATATCGAACTGGACCCGGAGGACGCGTTCGAGGTGCTGATCGTCGGCGGCGGTCCGGCGGGCGTGGCGGCGGGCGTCTATGCCGGCGCCGAAGGCCTGCGCGCCCTGGTCAGCGAAGATCTGGCGATTGGTGGACAGGCGGGCACGTCCAGCCGCATCGAGAACTACATGGGCTTTCCGACCGGCATCTCGGGCGCGGACCTGGTCTGGCGCGGCGAGGTGCAGGCGATGAAGTTCGGCACGCGGTTCGCCATTCCCCTGCGGGCCACCGGCATCGAGCGCGCCGAGGACGGGACCTTTTGCGTGCGCTTCGACGATGGCCAGTCGGTCTGTGCCACCGCTGTCGTGGTGGCGACCGGGGTCGAATACCGGCGCCTGCCCCTGCCCCGTCTGGAGCACTTCGAGGGCAACGGCGTCTACTATGCGGCGACCGAGCTGGAAGGCCGCTGGTGCAGGGGGACCGAGGCCGTGATCGTCGGCGGCGGCAACAGCGCGGGTCAGGCGGCCATGTACCTGAGCCGCAACGCCGAGCATGTGCATGTCGTGGTGCGCGGGCCGAGCCTGGCCGCCTCCATGTCCAGCTATCTGACCCAGAGGCTGGAGGCCGATCCCCGGATCACCGTCCACTATCGCAGCGAGGTCGAGGACCTGAAGGGCGAGGACCGACTGGAGCGTCTGACGATCGTCAACCGGTCGGACGGATCGCGTCGGGAGATCGACTGCCGCGCCTTGTTCATCATGGTCGGGGCCGCGCCCAACACCGCCTGGCTGAACGGTCTGGTCGAACTGGACGACAAGGGCTTCATCAAGACGGGCCAGGACTGCGGCCTGTCGGACTCGCCCTATGCCACCTCCTGCCCCGGCATCTTCGCGGTCGGCGATGTGCGTGCCGGATCGGTCAAGCGGGTCGCCTCGGCGGTCGGCGAAGGCTCGGTGGTCATCAGCCACGTCTACCGGCATGTGAGGCCGGGTGAGGGCTGAGCCTACGGCTCCAGCTCGATGTCCCAGTACAGATAGTCCAGCCAGCTCTGGTGCAGGTAGTTGGGCGGGAAGCGGCGGCCCGCCTCCTGGAGCTGGTAGGCGTTGGGTCGATGGGGGCTGCGGCGGATCGGCATCTGCGCCTGCTGGGGCGTGCGGCCGCCCTTCTTGAGATTGCAGGGCGAGCAGGCGGCGACGATGTTCTCCCACGTCGTGCGCCCGCCCCGGCTCCTCGGAATGACGTGATCGAAGGTCAGCTCGGCGGTGGTGCCGCAGTACTGGCAGGTGAATCCGTCGCGCAGGAAGACGTTGAAGCGGGTGAAGGCCGGGGCGCGGTTCTGGTCGACGTAGCTCTTCAGCGCGATGACGCTGGGGATCTGCATTTCCATCGACGGGCTGCGCACCACCCGGTCGTAGGTCGAGACCACGTCCACGCGGTCCTGATAGACCGCCTTCACTGCCTCCTCCCAAGGCCAGAGCGACAGGGGATAGTAGGACAGCGGGCGGAAGTCGGCGTTCAGCACGAGCGCAGGAAAGCCGGACGGCGGCTTGTGGGAGACCAGCATCAGGTCCCCCTGCTCATGGAGCCGGACAGGATAGAGGAAATCGGACTGAAGACGTCGCTCCTTCTCTCTGATGGAGGAAGCCTACCCCCGATTCGTCGCCGCCGCCATGACGGCTTGGCGTCGGTTTGATGACGTCAGGCGCGACGTCCCAGCCCGCCCGGAAAGGCCGGGAGACTCCATCCCCAGACCAGGGCTCCGGCCCGCAGCAGGAATCCGGCCGGGGCCGCGATCAGGGCAGCGGGCCAGGGGTCCAGCCCGAGGGCCCGCGCGGTGACATAGGCGGTGGCGGCGAGCAGCGCGGCCGACACCGTGATCTCTCGCCGCAGCAGGATCGACGGCTGGCCCGCCAGAAGGTCGCGCACGATGCCGCCGAAGCAGGCCGTCAAGGCTCCCATGACGATGCAGATGAGGGGCGGCACGCCGAACGCCTCGGCCTTGGCGGCCCCCAGCACCCCATAGGCACCGAGCCCCACGGCATCGAGCCACAACAGCGCCCGGAACCGCCAGGTCCCGACGCCCAGCAGCCAGACCGCCAGCGTCGCGGCGAGGCAGACGGCGATGTAGCGCCAGTCCTCGACCCAGAAGACCGGGGCACCGATCAGCAGGTCCCGCAGGGTCCCGCCGCCCACGCCCGTGACCGCCGCGAAGAAGGCGAAGGTGACGAGGTCATGGCGTTCCCGCGCGGCAGCGAGCGCCCCGGTCGCGGCGAAGACGGCGACGCCGGCGAAGTCCAGCGCGCCCAGTACCGCCTCGGGCCGGGCCAGTTCCGCGCCGAGGGCCGCAGGATCGACGATGACACTCATGCGGCCTCATCCAGCACGATCTCGCCCCTCTTCACGCCGGTGTACCAGGCCCAGAGCAGGTGACAGGCCACGCCGCGCCACGGCCGCCAGACCTCGGCCCGGGCATAGGCCTGCTTGGTGTCCGGCCGCACCTCGGCGCGGTCGGCCCATTTGATGGCTTCCTGCAAGGCCACGTCCCCGCCGGGGAAGACGTCGGTGCGGCCCTCGCACAGCAGCAGATAGGCCTCGGCGGTCCACAGGCCGACGCCCTTCAGCGACACGAGGGCCTCGATGGCGGCGGTGTCATCCAGCGTCGACAGGTGATCCAGATCGATGCGCCCCTCGACCTGCGCCAGAGCCATGCCCTGGCCATAGGTCGCCTTCTGCCGCGACAGGCCCATGCCGCGAAGGCTGTCGAGGTCATGGGCCAGCAGAGCCTCCGGCGTGATCTCGCCAAGCCCAGCGTTCAGCCGCGCCCAGACCGACGCCGCCGAGGCGACGGACACCTGCTGCTCCACGATCATGCGGAACAGGCCCACGAACCCCGCCTGCCGGACCCGCCATTCGAACGGCGGGGTCTGGGCGTGCGCCCGGGCCAGCGCCGGGTCGCGCTCGGCCAGAGACTGGCGGGCGGCGGCGAGGTCGGCGGGGCTGAGGGACATGGGCGCTTCCGGTCATCGGGCCGAACCGCTAGCGTCCGTACCCATGCGCACTCTGGACGATCTTCTGGCCCCGATCACCCCCAAGGTGTTCCACGCCGACCATGACGACCGGAAACCGCTATACGTCCCCGCCGGAGCAGGCGCACCCAAGGCCGCCCTGCTGGACTGGGACCGGTTCAACGCCCTGCTGGACCAGACCTCGATCTGGACGACGCAGAACCTGAAGGTCGTCTTCAACGGCCAGCGCGTTCCGCCGCGCCAGTACTGCCATGAGGCCGCGACCGGCGCGGGGCCGGTCACCCGTCCCTCGCCCGCCAAGGTCAAGCTGATGCTGGCGCAGGGAGCCAGCCTGATCCTGGACGAGGTGCAGGACCTGATCCCACAGGTCCGGGCGATGACGCCGGCCCTCGGACAGGCCTTCGCCGGACAGGTCAGCGCCAACCTGTATTGCTCTTTCGGCGGCGTGCAGGCGTTCGGCACCCACTACGACACCCACCACGTCTTCGCCGTCCAGTGCGCGGGCGAGAAGATCTGGACGCTCTATCGCAACCGGGCCGACGCCCCGGTCAGCTTTCCGGTCGATAGCCCCGAGACCCGCGCCTGGCTGGCCGAACAGCGCGGCGAGGTGATGGAGCAGATCACCATGCGGCCGGGCGATGTGCTGTATCTGCCGCGCGGCTGGTATCACGAGGCCCTGGCGACCGAAGGGGCGTCGCTGCACGTCACCTATTCGATCACGCCGGCGACGGGTCTGGACCTGATGAAGCGGGTCGAGACGATCGTGAGGGACGACCCGGTATTCCGCCACTTCCTGCGCCCGGCTGCGATGGAAGGCGGCACCGTCCTGCGCGCCCAGCTGGCCGAGATCGGACGACGGCTTCAGGCGCTGGCGACCAGCGACCTGATGCTGGAGGAGGCGTCGGTCATGCAGGGACGGCTGGTCCCGGCCGAGCCCGGCTAT
>JAIERG010000236.1 GCA_019747095.1 Caulobacteraceae bacterium
TGGTCCCGGTCATGATCGACGGTCGACCGGCCGCCAGCCAGGAGGCGCTGCGGCGGCGCGAAGACCTGATTGAGCGGATGGCCCTGCTGCCCGCTGTCCCCGGCGTCCTGGACGCCCTGCTGGAGACCTTCGGCACGGACGCGGTGGCCGAGATCACCGGCCGATCGCGCCGAGTGGTCCTGCGCGATGGTCGGCGGGTGGTCGAGCGGCGCGGCGCCTCGGCGGCGCGGTCGGAGACCGACGCCTTCATGTCCGGCCGCAAGCGCATCCTGATCTTCTCGGACGCGGGCGGCACCGGACGCAGCTATCACGCCGACCTGTCGTCGCCCAACAAGCAGAGGCGCAGCCATTATCTGGTCGAGCCCGGCTGGCGCGCGGATACGGCCATACAGGGACTCGGGCGGAGCCACAGGACCCATCAGGCCTGCCCGCCGCTGTTCCGGCCCGTGACCACCGACATCCACGGCGAGAAGCGCTTCACCTCGACCATCGCGCGCCGGCTGGACTCCCTGGGCGCGCTGACGCGCGGAGAGCGCCGTACGGCGGGCGCGGGCCTTTTCCGCGCCGAGGACAATCTCGAGAGCCCCTGGGCGCGACGCGCCTTGCTGGTCTTCTACGGCGCGCTCGGCTTCGGCGAACTGTCGTCCATGAGCCTGGAGGATTTCGAGACCAGGACCGGCCTCAGACTGCGCGACGCCGACGGGGCCCTCAAGCCCTCGGACGACCTGCCGCCGATCCACACCTTCCTGAATCGATTGCTGGCCCTGCGCATCGCCGATCAGAACGCCCTGTTCGCGGACTACGACCGCATTCTCGGCGGGATCCTCGAACGCGCCGCCGCGTCGGGCGAGCTGGACCGGGGCCTCGAAGACATCGAGGCGGAGGAGCTGGAGGTGATCGAGGCCGAGACCATCCGGACCGATGTCTCGACCGGCGCGGAAACGGCGCTGGTGACCTTCTCGCTCAAGGTCCGGCGCGAAATCGTCACCTCGCAGGCCGCCTTGGAAGGCGCGCGCGATGCTGCGTTTCGCCTGGTGGTCAACGAGCGATCGGGACGCGCCGCCCTCGCCGAGCTGGGCCTGACGACGACGACGGATGACGACCGGCTCGTGTCGGCCGTGCGCCTGTTGCGTCCGGACCAGCGCCAGGTGATGCCGGAAAAGGCGTTCGAGGAGTCGGCCTGGACGGAGACGGACGAGGGCGGCTGGCGCGCGATCTGGGACGAGGAGGTCGCGCGGACGGATCCCTGGCGGACGCGCCAGCTGACCCTGGCCACGGGCCTGCTGTTGCCGATCTGGGGACGGTTGCCGGCCAAGGGGTGTTCGGTGCGCCGCGTGCGCGCCCCGGACGGACGGCGCTGGCTCGGCCGGGTTCTCGACCCGGTCCAGGCCGCCAGTCTGAAGACCGCGCTCGGCCTGACCGAGGTCGGCGACGCCTGGGCCGACGGCGGGCGAACAGCCGCCATGGTGCTCGACCGCAACGTCCAGCTCGCCCTTTCGGGCGGGTTCTGGCTGAAGCGCTCCAGGGTGATGGACAGGTGGCGGCTGGAGATCGTCGGCGGGCGAACGGACCGCGACGCCCTGGTGGCCCTCGGGTGTTTCGTCGAGATCATCGCCTATGCGCCGCGGGTCTTCGCGCCGGTCGACCGTCCCGACGTGGTGGAGGCGGTGCTGCTCCGACACCCGGTGCAGTCGGTCCTCGACGGCGTGGCGGCCTGAACGGGCGCGGACGGGCGAAGGCCCGTCCGCCAGGAAGGATCGGAGGAAGGGAGGTCTCGGGTGAGGCGGGATCGGGGAGATCGGCTCCCCGTCAGCCTCGGCTATCCAGGAGACTGACATGCAGACCATGGTGTTCACGGGCCGCCTCGCGGCCGACCCCCAGATCAGCGACGACTTCGGCAAGGCGGTTTTCCGCCTTCTCGAGCAGCGCGGAACCGACAACGCCGGCAAGCCCCGGCTGGTCGGCGTCAACTGCGTCAGCTGGTCCAGGGGGCTGAACGAGAAGGTCATCGCCCGGGGGCTCGCCCAGGGCTGCGAAGCCGTTGTGGTCGGCGCCTTCATCGACACCGCCTACGCCGCCAGGGACGGCCAGGAGCGCACCGCCAAGGAGCTGGTGGTGAACCGCCTGACCGTCCTCGACTGGGCCGAGGACCGCCACAGCGACGCGGCCGACGACCGCGCCGCCGCCTGATCCCCAACTCGAAATCCTAGGAGACTGAACCATGCAGACCCTGACCATCGAAGGCTATCTGGCCGCCGACCCCTCGATTCTGTCGGCCCAGGGCTCGGGCAAGAAGCGCGCGAGCTTTCGCGTCCTGGAGACCACCCGCTTCCGCCGCGCCAACGGCGAGCCGGGCGAGCGCACGACCGGCTTCAACTGCATCTGCTTCAACGAGGGCACGGCCGAGAACTACATCGAGCCCTATGCGAAGAAGGGCAGTCGGGTCGTCATCCAGGGCCATGTCGAGAACGACACCTGGACCGGCAAGGACGGGGTCGAACATTACGACCTGCGCCTCATCGTCGGCGACATCCGGCTGAAGAACCGGAGGGAGCGGGCGGATGCGCCGTCCCGCGTGGCCGAGGGCGCTGATGCCGCCGGCGGCTACGACCTGAACGACGACATCCCGTTCTGACCGGACGAGGACGGGCAGAGGCGATCAAGGCCCGGGGCGCTTCGCGCTCCGGGCCTTTTCGCGTCGGGCCGCGCCGAAGGATGGAGGAAGGGCGGAGGCGGGCGGGCCGATCGGGCTCGTTGACGAGGACCCTCCCATGACCGTCTGGACCGAAGATCGTATCACGCGCCTCCGGAGCCTCTGGTGCGAGGGCCGCACCGCCGAGTCCATCTCACGCGATCTGGGCGCCGGCATCAGCCGCAGCGCCGTGCTCGGCAAGGTGCGTCGCCTGGGGCTCTCCGCGCTGCGGCCGGAGCCGGCCGCGGGCGAGAACCGTCCCCGCCCGGCCGCCACGGAGAGAACCCGGTCGCCGGCCGGTGCTCGCTCGGAGGTCCGTCACGGTTCGGCCGTTTCGCCGTCCGTCGGACGCCGCACCGTCCTAACGATCCGACGAAGAGAATGCCGCTGGCCGCTCGGCGATCCGCTTCAGCCTGGCTTCAGTCTCTGCGGTTGTCCCGTCAGCCGCGGCGCCTTCTGCGGCGACCACGCGGCCATCGCCTATCGCGGCGCGCCCCAGACATTCGAGCAGTTGACCCGCCTGGCCGGCGTCTGACGATCCGGTCGCGGCGACCGGCTTCAAGGCGCTGAGCGGCTGCCGCGTCGACGGGTTAGCGCGGCCGACGCGGTCGGCCGCGGGCGAAGAACGGCGTCGCGTCCTCGTCCGTATCGGCGCGACGGCGCCGAGTTGTGTCCTCGCCCAAGGGCGAGGACTTGCCCCCACACAACGCCCTCCGATTTTGTCACGGCACCCCGGAAGTCAACGGCTGCGCCGTTCCCCTCCGCGGCCCGCGAAGGGCGGTCCGCTCCGGTGACTGCCGGGGACCCCGCCGTGGCCAAAACCGGGGTCGTTGCGCTTGGGGCGCTCGACATGTCTTCATCTCAAGGAATGGACCCATGACCCTTCACAGCACCGCTCTCTTCGCCTCGTCGAAGTCCGACTCCGCCTTCGACGACCTGTCCGCCTCGCTCGGCGATCCACGCCCGCATCCGACCGAGGACGCCCTGGTCCAGCTCGGGCGCGCGCTCATGACCGAGCTGGTGGACGTGATCTCCGACACCGCGCTGGAAGACTTCCAGACCATTCTCGGCGAGGCCCTCATCGGGGCTTTCCATTCGGCGGCCGGACGGATCGAGCGCGACGCCGATCGCGCCCGTGATACGATGCGCTCGCTGGAGCGGGACTTCGACGGATCGGAGGCGGCCGATGTCGAACTTCAGGAGGCGACGGCGAGGGGCCGGGCCGGAGATGCAGCGACGCAGGCCGCCGAGCTCATCCGGGACGCGGCCTCGGACACCTGGACGGTCGCGACCGGCGAGGTCTGGACGGCGTGGCGCGGCAGCCGGCGGGGCTCCTTCCTGACCGCCGCCCAGCTGGAAGCCAAACAGGCGATCCGGGCGGTCCGCAACCGCCGGGCCGGCGAGCAGGATCCGGGTGGTCCGATCGTCGCCTTCAGGGGCGCTCCGACGGCCGACACCCAGGAGGACGCGGGCCGGATCTTCGACGCGCTCAACTGGGCGAAGCAGGAGTGGCCGGACATGGCCCTGGCGACGACCGGGGCGAAGGGGTCCGAGAAGCTGGCGATCAGATGGGCGCAGCAGAAGGGCGTGAAGCTCATCCTCGCCCGCGCGGATTTTGATGCGCACGGGAAGGCTGCTCCCTTCCGGGCGAACGACCAGCTGATCGCGCTCGAACCAGAAATCTGCCTGACCCTGGTCCAGTCGGTCGACCGGGCGCGGGGAGAGCAGCGACCGTTCGGTCCGGCGCTCAACCTCGGCCAGAAGGCGATGGAGAACGGGATGCGGCATATGCCCATCAAGGCGCGCGCAGCTTGATTGTTCGAGATTGAAATCAACGACCCGCTCGGCTTCGGCCGGGCGGGTTCTTTTCTGGAGACTGTGATGACCCCTGATATCGAAGACGACCTTGACGAACAGGACGATCCTGAATGGGTGGCTGAGCAACGAGAGTTGGCTGGGATGCTGTCCGATGCGGACCTCTGGTTCGACGACTGCATCCCCAGATCGGATCCCTGCGACCCTGCCTTCTGGGCCGACGAACCGGACGGCCCTGACGCCTGAGCCACGGACCCGCTCGGCTTCGGCCGGGCGGGTTCTTGTTTGTCACCCGGTCTGCGACTGCCACCTTTCGAGCCTGTACGCTTTACGGCCGTTTCTCAGCCGCCGTTGTTGCTGAGGTTTGCGGACCTTTGCGCAGGTGTGACGACCATGTCTGAAAATCCGTCCAAAGCGGCTTAGGGCAAGATAAAAGGGAGTTCTGACATCGGCCGGGTTGTCCTAGTCTTTCAACATCTTGCTGACGGTCCGGGACGGTTCTGACGACTTGCTTTGAGTTTTCGGAGTCCGCAGCCCGTTGAAGCATCGGAGGAGGAGGCATGCTCGTCGCAGAGGCCATGCGGATGCGGATGTCGAACGCGAGCGAACCGGAGCGGCCGGACATCGACGTCGCCCTTCCGCGACGAGTGGGAACGGACAGCGACCCCGTCCGGACCGGCATGATGAAGCGGCTGGCGCATTCCCGCCTCTTCGCGCTGGGCGACCGCGCGGGCGTCCTGCGCGCGGCGCAGCGTCGGTCCGGCCAGGCCTTTCGGCTGGATGTCCGTCAGAGGGTGATCGTCAAAGCGCTGGTATCGCGTCACACAGGCAGGGGCGCGGAGCGGTCAGCCGCTCTCGCGGCCCATCTGGCCTATCTGGGTCGCGCGGGCGCGGGCGCCGAGGGAGCCCGGCCGGAGTTCTTCGACCGCCACGTCGAGTCTCTCGATGTCTCGAACCTCGCCACAGACTGGCGCGATGACCGGCATCATTTCCGCTTCATCATCTCCCCCGAGCACGGTGAGCGGCTGGAGTTGCAGGCCTTCGTTCGCGAAGTCATGCGACGCGTCTCGGCGGACCTGGGCGAGCCCGATCTGACGTGGGCGGCCGTCTGCCATTGCGATACGGATCAACCGCACGCCCACGTCCTGGTGCGCGGACGACGAGGCGACGGGCGGGACCTAGTCATCCCACGGGACTATATCGCCTATGGGTTCCGCGCGCGGGCGCAGGAAGTCGCGCAGGAGCGGCTGGGGGATCTGTCGCGCGTCGATGCGGAGCGGCGCATCTGGCGGGAGACGTCAGCCGACCGCTTCACAGCCTTCGATCGACGGCTTCTGGCGGCGGCGGATGCGGATCTCTCCGTGGCAGACGGCGTCGGCGGAACCGACGCCTGGACGGCTCTGACGCGGGGGCGGTTGAGGCACCTCGAGCGGCTGGGTCTCGCGACGCCGTTGAAACGCCGCTACCAGTTGAACCCGGAGCTGGAGACGAAGCTGCGCACGCTGCAGATCCGGCGCGATATCCTGCGCACGCTCAATCAGCGAAGACTGGAAGCTGGCCGGGATGTCCAGCCGCTAGGCCGTGTGCCGGTCAGGGGCAAGGTGGTCCGCACGGGCTTTCATGATGAACTCGGCGCCTCGCCCTACGCCATTATCCGCGCGGCGAATGGCGTCGAATACTACGGCCGGCTTCGCGCCGGAGCCCGGCTCGAGATGGGAAAGACAGTTGTCCTGGTCATGACAGCGCAGGGTCTGACTCAGGTAGTTCACCACGGGCGGGGCGCGGATCTGGGGCGCTGACTTTCGCTATGTCATTTTCGGCCAGCGGCATGGTGCTGCGGGACGCCTGGCAATCAAACGCTATGTGCTGGAGTCGATGACGGGCGACCGGCTGGCATCGAGCGAGGACGATGATCAACATAGAGCAGATTTTCCGCTCTTCGACCCTGAGGACAAATCAATCGAACAGTTTTCCAGGCTCAACCGATAGAGCGGTCGCTATTGCGACCAGAGTGACGAGGCTCGGGTTCTCCTCGCCACGTTCGACGCCCGCCAGATATCTGAGCGAAAGATCGGCTTCCCCCGCCAACGCCTGCTGCGACCATCCCTTCCGGGACCGGTAGTTCAAGATATTGCGTCCGACTCGGGCTTTCCAATCCATTCCCTATGGGCGTCAGCCAGACCACCGCAGGAAAGGTGCTAAACAGCTAGCAATATGCTGCCCAACAGAGTTTCCGTTCTACCTAAAGCAAATCATACGGCAGATGCCGTCACTCGAATAGCAATGCAGGGCTGACCTCCAACGCGTTCGCGATGGATACAATAGTTTCGAGGCTTGGATTCTCTTCACCGCGTTCGACTCCCGCGAGATAGCGAAGGGAAAGCTCGGCTTCACCAGCCAGGTCTTGCTGAGACCAGCATTTCGCGGAGCGAAGCTTAAGTACGTTTTTTCCGAGCCGTTCCTTCCAATCCATCGCTCCTTGGTCGGCGGATCGGAGCCGCTGGAAAAGGTGCTATACAGCTAGCAGCATACTGCTCATGGTGGGACCGTTGATTTGTTTTCGCTGGTCCCAACGTGTCAGCCGATTCACCTCGTACACAATCCGACCTCGGCGGCTTGGCCGAACTCTACACCCGCCATGCAAACTGGCTCGTGGCGCGACTCGCCAAGCAATATGGCGCGCAGGATGCCGAGGACCTCATTCAAGAGGCTTGGCTTCGATTAGCGTGACGTGACCCCCGTTTCTCATCCAGCCATAACGAGAGTCCTAGGTTGATCTGAGCTGTGATCGGCTGGGTTGG
>JAIERG010000051.1 GCA_019747095.1 Caulobacteraceae bacterium
CTTCCTGGTCGACGGCGAGGCCAAGACCGACGGTGCGTGGTGGGCCGCCCTGTCCGACCGGGCCCGCGACGACCTGCAGGCCGAGATCGATCAGTGCGGCCGCGACTTCGTGGCCGACGTCATCGCCGGCCGCCCCCAGCTCACCGTCGACGAGGTCCTGGCCACCCAGGCCGCCGTCTACATGGGCCACCACGACGAGCCCGCCCGCTCGGCCCTCTCCCTGAAGCTGGTCGACGACCTCGCCTCCGAGGAGGCCGCCTTCGCCGCCCTGCGCGACCAGGTCTCCGGCTCAACCCCTTCGCCCGCCCCCGGGTCCATCGCGACAACTGCCGAAGCGCCCCGGGGGCGCGCCTCGGCTTCCGCTGAAAAGGAGGGCCGCATGGCCATCAAACCCAAGGCCGGCGGCAAGCCGACCGCCAAGACTCCGCTGGCCACAGCCCGCGCCGCCCTGGCCCGCGCCCAGGCCGATGTGGCCCGTCTGACCGCTGAGGATCAATCGGATCCCGAGGCCGAAGACGATCAGACCGACGTGACCGCCGAGGGTGGCGAGGACATGGAGCCTGAGGCCGAAGGCGAAGACACCGATACCGACGCTGAGGGCGATGACGCCGAGGAAGCGGATGCCGAGGCGAAACGAATCTCGGGCTCGCCGGAGGCGCAGGCCCACCCCGGTCTGGCGCTCGCGGCCATCAACTCTGGCCAGTCGTTCGCCCAGTTCCAGGCCAACGTGAAGGCTGCCGGGACCGGGGGCGGCAACCGTCTGGTCTCGACGCTGGCGGGATCGCGTCGTCTCGGCGCGGACGTGGCGAGCAAGGCTGACACAGCCGCCAAGCTGGACCCGAAGGCGATCTACGGCGCCCGCAAGGCCCGCGCCCGCAAGGGCTGATCCTCCTCACTGAACCCCGAGCAGGGACCGTCGCCACGACGCGGCCGTCCCGGAACCGAGATCTGACATGACCACCCTGACCGAGAACCGCCACGACGCGGCCTTCCTCCTGTCCGAGGCGAACGGCTACCGTTCGCGCCAGTCGATCACCCTGCGCAACGGCGGCGTGACGGCGTTGACTTACAAGGCCGGCACAGTGCTGGCCGTGATCCTCACCGGAGCCTTGTCCGCCGCCGCCACGGCCTTCGCTGGCAACACGGGCAACGGCGCGATGGGTTCCGTGACCGTGGACGCCGGGGCCCCGACCGGGACCTGGAAAGTCATCGTCACCGAGCCGGCCTCCAACGCCGGCAACTTCATCGTCGAGCGCCCGGATGGCTCGATCGACGGCCAGGGCGACGTGGCTGTCGCCTACAACGGCGGCATCAACTTCACCCTGGCGGACGGAGCCACCGACTTCGCGGCCGGCGACGGCTTCGACATCGTCGTGACGGCCGCCGCAGCGACCGGGCAGGGCCAGTATGCGATCCACGACCCTGAAGCGACCGACGGCCGCCAGATCGTCGCCGGAATCCTCTTCGGCGAAGTAACCGTGCCTGCCAGCGGGACCGCCGACGGCGCGGCCATCGTCCGCGACGCCGAGGTTCGCACCGCCTACCTCGTCTGGGACGATCATGACGCCGGCGAGAAGACGGCCGCCATCGCCCAGCTGGCCTCGCTCGGAATCATCGCGCGGAGCTGATCCCCGATCCGGGGCGGCCTGGCGCGGGACCGCGCCGCCCCGGACACCCTGACTCCCTGATCCCCGCTCACCGACGTCGCCACTGGGCCGTCGGCAACTCTTGCTGAAGGAAACCGACCATGTCCCTGGCGAACGTCTTCAAGTCTTCGCTTTTTCAAACCACCAGCCTGACGGCGGCCATCAATGAGGCGGAGACCCCGCCCCAGCGGCTGGCCGAGCTGGGTCTGTTCGAGGAGTCGGGCGTCCCGACCACCTCGGTCGTCATCGAAAAGAAGGGCAGCCGCCTGCAGATCGTGCCGGCCAAGGCGCGCGGTGCGAATCCGACGCCCATGACCGAACAGACCCGCCGGGCGATCAACCTGACCATCCCGCACTTCCCGGCGCAGGACATGCTCTACGCCGACGAGGTGCAGAACGTCCGCGCTTTCGGCTCGGAGAACGAACTGCAGGGCGTGCAGCAGCGGCGCGACGAGAAGCTGCAGAACATGAACCTGACGCTGGACAACACCGAGGAGTATCACCGCCTCGGGGCCATCCAGGGCCTGGTGCTCGATGCGGACGGTTCGACCCTGTATGACCTGTTCGACGAGTTCGGCGTCACCGAGCCCGCGACCCAGTATCTGGATCTCGACGCGGCCTGGGCCACCACGGATGGCGGCGTGATCCGGGGCAAGCTGCAGACGGTCAAGACCGAGATCCGCAAGGCCCTGTTCAACGCGCGCGTGCCCTCGCTCTGGGCACCCTGTGGCGAAGTCTTCTTCCAGAAGATCTCGAACCATCCCGAGGTCCGCGAAACCTATCTGGCACAGGCCGCCGCGAACGACCTGCGAGGTTCGGACGCGTCGGACTCCTTCAGCTACGGCGGCGTCCTGTTCGAACTCTATCCCGGCTACGGCGACGTGGAGCTCCCCGAGGACGAATGCCGCTTCGTGCCGATGGGCGTGCCCGGTCTCTTCATCTGCCGCTTTGCCCCGGCCCCGTGGTTCGACGCGGTCAACACCATCGGTCTGCCGCGCTATGCGATGGCGACGCTGGATCCGACGGGCCAGAAGTTCATCGAGCTCGAGGCCCAGACGAACGGACTGCACATCTGCACCCGGCCCGAAGTCCTGTTCCGGGGCCACGTCGACGCCAGCTGATCGCTGATCCCTCCCTTGTGAGCGACTGCCGCCGCCGGTTCACGCCGGCGGCGGGCTTTTCCAAACGCCCGGCTCGCGGACGTTTCGACAAGCCCGACCCTGAAAGGAACCTGTAATGTCCGACACCGACACAGCGACGACCCAGCTTGACCTCCCGCCCGCCGTCGATCCGGCAGCGTCTCCGTCCGGGTCCCTTACGTCCGAAGCTTCGGCATCGGAAAACACGGCCAGCACCAGCGAGGCGTCGCCTGAGCAGCCGAAGGCGGAAAAAGCCAAGCGCCGCCCCCGTCGCGGCCCTCCGGCGGACGGCGCACCCGAGCCGCGCGTTACCGTCCTGCTGACCACCTCGCGTCTGTCGTCCGTCGATGGTTCGCCGCTTCGCCGGGGGCAGGCCGTCAGTGTTCCTGTGCGACGCCTCGATGCCCTGATCGCCCAAGGCAAGGTCCGTCAGGGCAGCGCCGGTGAGGTCGATGCCGCCCAGCGCCGCGCGCCGCTGGGCGAACTGGGCTAGGCGCACGGCGTGCGCTGACGCGATGGTCGACTTCTCCGACACTCTGACCGGCCTCGACGCCGCGATCGACGCGCACCTGCGTGACGAGGCCTGGGTTCGCCCTGTCGCGGGCGGGGCTGATTATCCGGTCCGGGTCCAGATCGATCATACGACGGACACCGACCGCGTCATCGGCGCGGGCGTTGAGCGCCCCCGGCCAGTCGTGGAGCTCGCGGTCAGCGCCGCCCCGGCACTGCGCAAGGGCGACATCATCCTTGTCGGAGCGGTCGCGCCGTACCAAGGCTGGCGGCTGGCGGAGGCTCCCAGGCGACCCGGCGACGGGCGGCAGTGGCGGGCCGAGGTCGAGCCGCTGGGACAGATGGCGTGACCATTGGACTTCAGGTCCGGGCGGCTCTCGTCGGCGACTTCGACAAGGAGCTGTCGGACGCCCTGAAGCGCGTCGAACGATCAGTCCAGGCGGCCCTGTTCGACTTCGCCGCCGAAGAGGTCCAGTCCAAGTGGCGGCAGGACATTGCCCAGTCCGGCCTGAGGAATGCCGGGGCCCTGACCAAGACGATCCGGCTAAAGCGATATCGGAACCAGGGCCTTAACCCGGCCGTCGTCGTCTACTCGAACTTCCCCATCATTCAGCGCGCGTTCGAGGCCCAGACCATCGTCCGCTCGCGCAGCGGCTTCTATCTGCCGATCCCCAATCCCGATGTCTGGCCGACCGGCCGGGTGCCCCGTCCGCGCCGGAACGGGGGCCAGCGCGACAACACCATCGCCATCGCCGAACAGAGGTTCGGCCCGCTGCGGTTCGTTTACCGGCCCGGCAAGGCCTCCCTGCTTGTCGCCGAAGTCCGCGAAAGCAACGCCCGTCCCGGCAGCTTCCGTCGAGCCAGCGAGACCGCGCGAAGAACCGGGCGGGGGCTGGTGACGATCGTCGTCTTCTTCCTGGTCCGTGAAGCGCGTCTGCCCCGTCTTTTGCGGGGGAACGTCATCCGCGATCGCGCCCGCCGGAACGCCGATGCCGGTATCGACCGGCGGTTCGTCCGGTACTTCGAGCAGGGCGATGCCCCGCTGCAGCTGGGAGGCCCGGCAGACGGATGACCATCGAGACGGCCTATGACGCCCTAGCGGCTCTGATCGAGGCCAGCCTGACGGCGACAGAGTTCCTGCCGCTGGGCGAGCGGTTGCAGATCGATCCCGAATCCCCTTTCGAGCCCTCGGGCGACGAGACCGACGTCGTTCGCTCGGCCGCCCTGGTGAAGGTCCGAACCTATGTGGCCCGCCAGACCCTCGGCCGTCCGGCCGGACAGCGGCGTTTCGTGGTCGAGCGGGAGTGTCGCCTCGAGCTGGGCATCGCCGGTCCCAACCGCGATCGCCGCCTGATCATCAAGGCCGATACCCTGGCCGCCCTGGCCCAGCTGCCGGAGACGCAGCCGACGCTGGGCGGGGCCTGCGAGCGGGTCGTTCTTGCTGAGCGCACCGATGACGAGCTGCCGCCGAACGGCGTGGCGACCTTCCTGACTTTCACCTTGCGCGTCCGGTCCGGGGATCCCCTCGGGCTCAGCGCCTGATCGCGGAGCGGATCATGACTGATGCGGAAACCAAGCCTGACGCCCTGGATCACGACGCCGACGGCAAGAAGGGCGGGGCCAAGCCGACAGGGCCTGTCTGGGTCGTCGTAAAGGGCGAGGGCCTGAAGCGGGTCGCTGCCTCCGAGTTCGCCGCAGCCGTCGCTGACGGTCGCGGCCGTCGGGCCACGGACCGGGATCTCGAGATCGCCGGCATCGCGCGCGACGAACGCTAGCGTCTGTTTGTGGCGCTACCGCTCGGGACGCGGTCCCTCGCTGCTTGAGCGCAACCCTTTGGCGCTACCGCTCGGGACGCGGTCCCTCGCTGCTTGAGCGCCTGCCTTCGCCGCCGCCGTTTCCTGCTTCTTCCGGCGGCGGTGTTTCCCCCGGCGCGTCGGCCACGAGCGCGCCGGGGGCTCCCTTGCTTCTTGCCCTCACGCTGTCGCCCGCTGCTTGAGGGCGGACAACGAACTCTCTTGCCCCCTCCGTCGCGGCTTTGCCGCGCCACCTCCCTCATGAGGGGGAGGAGAAAGGAACCCCCATGCCCACGGACATCTGGTACGGCGCGGACTGCGAGACGCGCATCGGCCGTCGCGCCGACGCGGAGACGGCTCCGACGACCTGGCAGGCCATCGACTTCATGTCGCTGACCGTCACGCCCCAGCAGGAATGGCGCGAGCGCGCCAAGCTCGGCAATCCCGCTGCGCGCCAGAACGCGCTGGATCCGATCAAGCCGCGCAAGGGCTTTTTCCGGGAGACCGCCGAACTGACGATCGATGCGGACAGCCGGTTCCTGCCCTTGTGGCTGCGGGCCGGCATGGGCGCGCCCGCGACGGTAACGGCCAGCGCCCTCTACGCCCACACGTGGGCGTCGGGTGGCAAGGCGCAGACCTACTTCGACCTGGCGGTGAAGGTCGGGGAAGACGACATCCGCGTCTATGAGGGCCTGACCCTGGCCCAGATCTCGGCCAGCCTGACGGGCGAGAACACCCAGGACTTCGACATCAATCTGTCGCTGCGCGGCCTGCGCCGCACCCGGTTGTCCGACTGGCCTGCCGGCACGGTCACGGGTGCGCCCGCCGAGGCCCCCATGCTGCGGTGCCTGTTCGAGGTCGATGACGTCGCGGCAGATCACTTCCTGTCCGGCCAATGGTCCTATGACCGGCAGCTGCAGGAGGGCATCTATCTGTCGGCCACGCCGACCGTGTCGGACCTGACGCCCAACGGCGGCCAGCATACCGGCTCCGCCACCTTCCGCGCGATCGGCGCAGCCTTCGATGTCATGGAAGAAGAGGATACGCCTTTCGAGGCGGCTTTCGCCTATGCCGGCGTCGTCGCGGGCCACAAGATCCGGGTCGAGCACCCCCAGGCCCTTCTGGCTCCCAGCCCGCTGCCCGTCCAGGGCGTCGGCCAGATCGAGCGCTCGCTGAACTGGTCGCCGTATCAGACGTCGTCGTCCCCGGCCTTCCGCATCGTCGTGACCAACAACATCGCCAGTTATGCCTGATGATCCGTCTTAGTCTGAACCGGGAGCCCGTCACCGTCCGGTTGCGGCCCCCGCTCGCCGACATCGAGTTGACGCTCCGGCGATTGACCACGGTCGACTTCAACGAGGCTCGGCAGGCGGCGCGGGTTCTGTGCAACAACAGCGGTAAGCTGCAGGAGTTAATGTCAGAGTATCAACTGCTGCCTGGGGACAACAGCCTCACGGACTGGAAACGAATGCGGACCCAGGACCCGCTTGCGTATTCGGCGCACCTGCTTGGTGTGGAAATTTGGGTCTCATCGGTGGAATGCGCCGTGCGAGGCATCGTGGCGTGGACGGGCTTGGTGGGCGATGACGGCAAGCCCCTTCCTGTCAGTCGCCCTGCGATCGAGGCCCTCATGCTGGTGAACGACGTGGCTGACCAGATCCTGTCTCAACTGGACCAGGCCGCACAGCTGATAATCCTCGAGGGAAAGCCCTAAGGGGTCTCGCCACCTGGCTGTTCGGTGGCCGGGACGACGGCGTGACCCCCGACTTCTGCGCCAACTGCGCCAAGGTCGATGCCCCCTGCGCCACTGGCATGGCTGACTCCTCGGGCCGGCGGTGCCCCCGCTTCGAGCATGCCTGCCAGACCTTTGAGGGCGCGGCCGTTTGGGACGCGATTAGTCGCGCGGGCGGCTGGACCGGTGGTGGCATGACTCCGCGCCGCCTCGATAGGTCCGCGATCCGCGCCCGTTTGGCGGAAGTCCCCGGCTGGATCGTGGAAGAGCTGTGCGACGCCGCCGAACCCGCCGCTCTGGCCGCCGAGGCCAAAGCCAGAGAGCGGGAAAAGAAGGCGCGAACCAGCGCAGTCCAGCGTCGCGGCGCACGCCGTGCGCACACTGCGCGTCGGGAGGATCAGGATGACTGATGCCACAGCAGGACGGGGCGGGGTCGGGATCAGGCTCTTCATCCAGGGCGGCGAGCTTGCCCGCCGCACGTTCGACCAAGTCGGGGATTCCGGTCGGCGCATGTGGGCCGAAATCGCGCTCGGGCAGCGCTCGGCGAACCCGGCGATCCGCGCCCTGTCGCTGGGTGTCGGCGA
>JAIERG010000069.1 GCA_019747095.1 Caulobacteraceae bacterium
TGGCTGAGGCGGCGTGACGACCACGACCCACCATTCCTCCTCCGCCAGGCGGAGGCGGGGGACCATGCGCGGCATGGTGGAGGGGACGGAAGCGCGCCCTGTGTCCGGAGTGGCCACGTCTACGGCTTCGCCTTCTTCCTCACTTGCTGGCGGCGATATAGGGCAGGATTGCGATGCCCTCTATGTCGGCGAGGTCGTTCATCAACGCTCGGCGAACTTCAATCACCGCCTCCGCTACAGCCTTTACATGCTGTTGCTCGACATCGACCGGATAGAGGCCACGACCCGTCGTCTGCGGCTTCTGTCCCAGGGGCGGTCTGGCCTGATGAGCTTTAGCGCCCGCGACCACGGCGACCGTTCCGACACACCGTTGCGCGCCCAGATTGAGACCCACCTCGCCGCGGCCGGTATCGATCTTCAGGACGGCACCATTCGCCTGCTGACCATGCCGCGCATCCTCGGCTACGGGTTCAATCCGATCAGCGTCTACTTCTGCTACCGGCCGGACGGACAGGTCGCGGCCCTGGTCTATGAGGTGACCAACACCTTCCACGAGCGTCACAGCTATCTCGTCGCCGTGCCCGAGGACGCGCCGCCCGGTCCTCTGCGACAGACGACCGAGAAGCGCTTCTTCGTCTCGCCCTACATGGACATGGCCCTGACCTACGACTTCACCGTCCGGCTGCCGGGCGAGGCGGTGTCGGTCGTCGTGGCCGTGCGGCGGGGCTCAACCCCGATCCTGACCGCCTCCTTTGTCGGCCGACGCCGCCCCCTGACGGATGGCGAGATGCTGCGCGCCTTCGTCACTCACCCCCTTCTGACGTGGAAGGTGACTGCCGGCATCCACTGGGAAGCCCTGAAAATGATGGTCAAGGGGGCCCGCTATCGCCATCGGGGAAGCGTACCGTCCCGGCCTGTCAGCCTGGGGCATGGCCGGTGACACCCTACGTCCGGAATTGACGTAGGCGTCGTTTAGGCTGCGATCTGGGTCTGCGACGCCCCGCTTGTCGCGCGGGTGGGTGTGGACTCCTTGGACTGCCTGGACTCCTCGGACTCCTTGGACCCTGTTTTTGGGCCGTCCCTTGCTCCGGTCCGGCGCTCGCGTTACGGACGACAAACAGTCGCCGTTATTCATCACTCGGTGAAAAAAGGGGAGAGAGATGGGCAAGGTCTATGCTGACGCCAGGTCCGCGCTGGAGGGCCTGACCTTTGACGGAATGACCGTCATGTCCGGCGGCTTCGGCCTGTGCGGTATCCCCGAAAACCTGATCGCGGCCCTGCGCGACAGCGGGGTGAAGGGCCTGACCGTCATCTCCAACAACGCGGGCGTGGACGGCTTTGGCCTGGGTCAGCTGCTGGAGACCCGCCAGATCGCCAAGATGATCAGCTCCTACGTCGGCGAGAACAAGGAGTTCGAACGCCAGTACCTGGCTGGCGAGCTGCAGCTGGAGTTCAACCCGCAGGGGACCCTGGCCGAACGCATCCGCGCAGGCGGTGCCGGAATCCCGGCCTTCTTCACCGCCACCGGCGTCGGCACCCTGGTCGCCGAGGGCAAGGAAGTGCGCGAATTCAACGGTCGTCAGTACGTCATGGAGACGGGCCTCGTCGCCGATTTGTCGATCGTGAAGGCCTGGAAGGCAGACGAGCGCGGCAATCTGGTATTCCGCAAGACCGCCCGCAACTTCAACCCGATGATGGCCACCGCCGGCAAGGTCACCGTGGTCGAGGTCGAGGAAATCGTCCCCGTGGGCTCGCTCGATCCGGACCACATCCATACGCCGGGCGTCTATGTTGATCGCCTCATAAAGGGGTCGTTCGAAAAGCGCATCGAGCAGCGCACCGTGCGAGCGCGCGAAGCCGCCTGACACCTGCCACGAAGGACAAAGACATGGCCGAAGGCTCGGATAACCATCATCTCAAGAGCATCAGCGACAAGCTGACCTGGGGCGTGATCTTCCTGTTCATCATCATGTTGAACACCTGCTCCCTGAGCGACGACATCGAGGATGCGATCCGCGATCGTCGCGAGCCGGCACCCGCGCCGGCTGCGGCCCCGGCACCCGCCCCGGCGGCCACACCCGGGGCAGCAGCCGCCACGCCATGACGAACGAGCGACGTGTCCGCGGCTCAGCTCGCCTGGCTGAGCTTGACCCACGGCTTGAGGGGGTAATCGAGGCCGGGCTGGCCCCGATCTCTCCGGACTTCGCCCGCTTCATGGTCGAGTTTGGCTTCGGCGACATTTACGCCCGGCCCGGGCTGGAGCTGAAGCAGCGCCAGTTGGTGACCATGGCCGCTCTCGCCACCCTCGGCACGGCGGGCAAACAGCTGCGCGGGCACATCCGGGGTTCCCTGAACGCCGGCCTGACGCCGACCGAGATTACCGAAGCCCTGATGCAGGTCGCCCTGTACGCAGGTTTTCCCAATGCGCTCAACGCCCTGATGATCGCAAAGGAGGTGTTCGCCGAAGCCGGCGTCAGCCCCTTTGCCGAATCCACCCCCGCCTAGGAGCCCTGACCATGCCCCGTACCCGCGAACAGCTCGCCGAACGCGCCGCCCAGGAGCTGCAGGACGGCTTCTATGTGAACCTCGGCATCGGCATTCCGACGCTGGTGGCCAACTACATCCCCGCCGGGATGGAGGTCACCCTGCAATCCGAGAACGGCATGCTGGGGATGGGACCCTTCCCCTATGACGATGAGGTCGACCCCGACCTGATCAACGCTGGCAAGCAGACGATCACCGAAATCCCCGAGAGCAGCTACTTCAGCTCGGCCGACAGCTTCGCCATGATCCGGGGCGGCCACATTAACCTGTCGATCCTTGGTGCGATGGAAGTGGCCGAGAACGGCGACATCGCCAACTGGATGATCCCGGGCAAGCTGGTGAAGGGCATGGGCGGGGCGATGGACCTGGTCGCGGGCGTCAAGCGCGTCGTCGTCGTCATGGAGCACGCCAACAAGCACGGTCAGTCCAAGGTGCTGAAGCGCTGCACCCTGCCGCTGACCGGGACGGCTGTGGTCAGCCGTGTCATCACCGACCTCTGCGTCTTCGACGTCAAGCCGGATGGCACCGGGCTGGAGTTGATCGAACTGGCTGACGGCGTGACCCTTGACGAAGTCGCTGCGAAAACCGAGGCGAGCTACACGGTTTCCCAAAACCTCAAGGCTGCGGCATAGTTAATCCCGACACCGGTTCCGTCAGAGAGCCGGACGATGGAGGGTGATATGACCGACGTTGCGCCACCGGATGCTTCGGACCGCATCGCTGCGATCCGCGCCGCCATGACGGATGACGCCGAGGCGGGAGCAACCTTCGCTGAGTCCGTCCGCGGTGCCCTGGAAGCGGCCCTGGCGCGTCTGGACACCGTCTCCGGAGCCGCCCCGTACGCCGAGGCCGCCGCGCTTCTCGAGCACGTCCGGGACCGCATTTCGAGCCTTGATCCTGCCCGACTGGAGCCCCGTCGGGGTCTGGCAGGACTGTTCGACAGCCGGGGCAAGCGGTTGAAGGCCTTCCGCGCCGCCTATCTCTCGGCCGCCGATGCAGCAGCCGCGAGTGCGGCCGAACTTGCTGATCGTGGTGTGGCGATCACCCGGCGCAGCGATGATCTGGAGAGCCTCTGGAACGAACTGCGCACCGGTCTGTCCGCCCTCGACGATCATCTGGCGGCGGGACAAGCCTGGCTGACCGATCGCGTCGCCCCCCCCGCCAGCACTGTTCCACCTGAGGCGGCTGCGGCCTTCGAAGACACGCCCGAGATGCCTGTCGATAAGGAGTCTGCACAGGACGAAGAGTCTGCACAGGACGAACCGGAAGCTGACGTGACCCTGTCTGCAGAAGCCCATGCAGCCTCCGATCCCGTCGAGCCGGACGTAGGGTCCGAAGTTGCCGCCCTCGCTGACGGGCCTTCGGAAGAGACATTGCACCCACAGGCCGAAGTCCTCGCGGAGGTCGTGGAGAGAGACGGTTCAGATACCATGGTTCAGGAAGTGATCGCCGAAGCCGCGACCGCCGAACCGGCCGAGACAACCCTTCACGATGTCGAGCCCGAAGCTGAGCCCGCCGATCTCGCAGTCGAAGTAACGCACCTGCCGCATCCTCTGGCGGCTCGGTTGGAGGTGCTGACCACGTTGCGGGTCCGCGCGGTGGGGGCTCTGCCTCGCGTCAGGGCGTTGCAGAACGCGGACCACGCCGTCCCGGCCGCCCTGTCGTCGGCGAGAGACCAGATCGAAGCGTGGCGCGCTGACTGGCTCGACGCCCTTGGCCTCTCCGGCAAGCGACCAAAGAGGATACGACCCGATCTGAGCCGCCTTGAGCAATCCAGGCAGGCGTTGATCCAGGGATTGGCCGCGGCTGAACGCACTCTCGCCGCGACCCGCTCCCGCCTCGCGGAACTCTCGCCTCCTACTCCGATCACCGAGGCGCAGAGAGTGGCCGCCTAGACCCTCGTCGGGGCCGACAGTCCATTCTCGTCCCGGGTCGCCACGAAGGTCGCAACTGTCCGTTTTTCGAACGGCTTGGCAAAGATGGTCGAAACCGACTGAAGCTTCGCCTCGGCCCGCTCCGGTGTCAGGGTCAGCAGCAGGTAGCCTTTGGCAGACTGGTCACAGAAAACGACCTCGTCGTTGTTGGCGCTGAGAAGCGGGCCGAGCGGCAAGGGGGCGACTGCATCCCCGACCGAGGGGCTGGAGATGGCAGTCGTACCGAACTCGACCGCGCAGCGGGTGCCGGCGGCGTCCTTAAGCTCATTAACCCAGTAGGCGTGGCTGTCACCCGCCAGCACGATCGGCTGAACGCCCGCTTCCGCGAAGGCTGCGTAAAGGCGCTCCCGGCCGGCGGGGTAACCGTCCCAGCTGTCCAGGCTGAAGGGCACGCCGAGCTTGTAGAGCTCAATGGTCTGGCGGATACCGGGCTGGACCGCCTCGGGAAGGCCGGCGATCAGGGCCTCGACCTGGGCTTCGGACGCGATCCGTGTCACATCGGGACCGTTGACGCGGGCCATGACGATCTGGTTGCCCAGCACCTGCCACGGCTTGCCAGCCGACTTTGAGGCGGTCAGCACGCCCTTCAGCCAGTCGCGCTGGGCCTCACCCAGCAGGTCGCGGTCGGGCGCACTGAGAATTCGACGGAAGCCGTCGACATCCGGCCGACCCTCCACGACCGGCATGTCGGTCTCGTAGTCCAGCGGCTTGGCACGGTTCAGCAGCCGGGTCTCGACCATCGCAAGCGTCGCCAGGTCGCCGAACTCGAAGCTGCGGTTGATGTGGTCCAGCGACAGGCCGCCCTGCGGCTCGCGGACCGGCATCCATTCGTAATAGGCGCGAAGGGCGGTGGCCTTCTTCGCAGCGAAGTCGCCTTCCGTCGCAGGCTGGTGGTTCTCAGCGCCGTGCATCCAGGCGTCGTTGGAGACCTCGTGATCGTCCCAGACACAGATGAAGGCGGCCCGGGCATGAGCAGCCTGAAGGTCGGGGTCGGACTTGTACTGGGCGTGCCGCAGCCGATAGTCCTCGAGCGTCAGGATCTCGCGCGGCGGCTGGTGCAGGCGATTGAGCTGGACCCCGGTCGCGCCGCCGTAGTCGCTCTCACGCGCCCCGTATTCATAGATGTAATCACCGAGGTGGATGATCGCGTCCAGACGCGGTTCAGCCGCCATCGCCTCCCAGGCATTGAACAGTCCACCGGGATAGAGCTGGCAGGAGGCGACGCCGAGCACGACGTCGGCGGTCGCACCCGACGGCAGCGTACGGACCCGGCCTGTGGGCGACACTACGTCCCCGACCCGAAAGTCATACCGGTACTCGACGCCGGCCCGCAGGCCGCCGGCGATCACCTTGACCGTGAAGTCCCGATCTGGAGACGCCTCGGCCGTCCCAGCCGCCGCGACGCGCTCGCCCTCAAGCACCCGCCACGCGACGGGGATGGCGGCTGAGGCGTCCGCGCCGGGAGTGACACGAGTCCACAGCACCACATTGTCGGCGAGGGGATCGCCCGAGGCCACGCCGTGCAGGAAGGCGACCGTCGCGGGTTGTTTCGGCGCGGCGACGGCCGGGGCGGCAAGGGCCCCGGCACCGAGGCCGGTGAGAAGTCCGCGACGGTCGATCTTCATCGTCAGTAGCTCACGGTCAGGTTGACGCCGTAGGTCTGGGGCTCGCCGGCGATGAAAGTGGGCAGACCAAGGCCGTCTCCGGTGTTGCCCGCGTCCTTCAGGAACTCCTCGTCGAGCAGGTTGTCACCGAACGCCTCGACCGACCAGTTGCCATGATCGGGCGTGTAGCGGACACGCAGGTTCAGCAGGCCATAGCTGTCCTGGAGCTCGTCCACCGCCCGGTCAGGGACGAAGTTGGACGTCTGCAGGCTGGTGCGGTCGTTGTCGTTGTCGAAGAAGATTTCGGACTGCCAGGTGTAGGTCGGCTGGACCTCGAAGGCACCGCCCGCGACGGGGATCGACCACAGGGCACCCAGGCTGAACTTGTGGTCCGGCGACAGGCGGAAGCGGTTGCCGTCAAAGATGCCCGCCTGGAAGCGCGAGTGATTGTAGCCGTAGGTGCCGTACAGATCGAGCGTGTCGGTGGCCGACCACACGACCTGGCCTTCGAAGCCATAGCTCTCGGCCTCGCCCGCGTTCGTCGTGATGAACTGGGTGCCGACCTGAACCGTCGTCTGGAAGTTCTGGTAGTCGTAGAAGAAGACCGCGCCGTCCAGCCGCAGGGTGCCATCGGCCAGTACCGTCTTCAGACCGGCCTCGTAACTGTCGACCGTCTCTTCCTCGACCTCGTTGAACACCGGGGCACCGAAGGGCGTGGTGGGCACGCCGACGGCCAGCACCGCCGGGCGGCGACCCCGGGCGTAGGTGGCATACAGGCTGGCGTCCGGATTGATCTCGTAGCGGCCGGTCAGACGCCAGGTGAAGCCCTCGTCCTCCAGCGAGCGCTCGCTGAACTGGCCATTGCCGGCGGTGGGCTGGAAGGTCAGGCCGAACAGCGGGAAGGCCGCGCTGGCCGGCGCATTGGCTGCACCCGGCGTGGCCAGCTGGGTCACCAGGCCGGTGGCGAAGGCACCCAACTGAGCGGCCTGGGCCAGGGCAGCGGGTGTTCCCTGCGCGACCAGAGCGTTGATCTGAGCCTGCACCTGGGTCAGGGCCAGCAGGCCGCCCGCAATAGACCGCCCGTTCACCACGGTGGAGCCAAAGGCCGAGGTCTTTTCGTCCGACGTGTAGCGAACACCAGCGGCGAACTCCCAGCGATCAGTCGGCTTCCAAGTCAGGTCGCCGAAGACGTCGAAGCTGTCGAGCTCGGTCTCGGTCAGGGCGTTCTCGATATGGCTGGCCTTCAGGTTGGCCGCGATGCCGGCCCGTGCGGGGGCCGGAATTCCGAAGCCCGCCAGCAGGGGCTGGAGGAAGGCCTGCGACGCATAGACCGAACGAGGCAGGGCCTGCGTTCC
>JAIERG010000017.1 GCA_019747095.1 Caulobacteraceae bacterium
CGCCGCATCGGGTCTCGGCCCGGGAGACCGGATGGGGCCTCGGCGCTGGACTTGGTTGAGACGCTCAAGGCGGCGGCGCCGTGGCAGAGGCTGCGCGGCGGGCGGCAGGGCTCGCGCGAGCCCATGCGGGTGCGGCGCGACGATTTCCGCGTGCGGCGTTTCGAGCAGAGGGCCGAGGCGACGGTGATCTTCGTCGTCGACGCCTCGGGGTCGGCGGCGCTTCAGCGGCTGGCCGAGACCAAGGGGGCGGTCGAGTTGCTGCTGGCCGAGGCCTATGTGCGGCGCACGCAGGTGGCGTTGGTGGCGTTCCGGAAGGAGGCGGCGGAGGTGCTGTTGCCGCCGACGCGGTCGCTGGCGCGTGCCCGACGCGAGCTGGCGGCGCTGGCGGGCGGTGGGACAACGCCGTTGGCCAGCGGCCTGGAGACGGCGGCAGCGCTGGCGCTTGGCGAGCGCGCCAAGGGTCGAACGCCCTTGCTGGTCGTCATGACCGACGGACGGGGCAATGTCGCGCTGGACGGCGGGGCCTTTCGGACCCGGGCCGAGCAGGACGCGCTTTTGGCCTGCCGCCGCATCCGGGCGGCGGGGGTGTCGGTGGTGCTGATCGACGTCTCGCCCCGGCCGAGGGGCGATGGGGCGAAGCTGGCCGAGGCGATGGGGGCGACCTTCGCGGCCCTGCCTTACGTCGAGGCCGAGCGGGTGCGCGACCTGGTGCGGTCGCTGGACGCCTGAGCATGGGCGACCGTCCGGACTGGGCCGTCGAGGGCCGCGACTGGCCCAACCGCGAGGCGAGCCGGTTCGTGACGGCGGGCGACCTGACCTGGCATGTGCAGATGATGGGGCAGGGGCCCGTCGTTCTGCTGCTGCACGGGGCGGGGGCTGCAACGCACAGCTGGCGCGACCTGATGCCGATGCTGGCGGAGCGGTTCACGGTGGTGGTGCCGGATCTGCCGGGGCACGGCTTCACCGCCATGCCGAGGGACAATCGTCAGTCGCTGTGGGACATGGCGCGGCGGACGACGGCGCTGATCGAGACGCTGGACGTGCGGCCCGCGTTGGTCGTGGCCCATTCGGCGGGAGCGGCGATCGCGTTGAGGATGTCGCTGGACGGGCGGTTCGGCGAGGCACCGATCATGGCGATCAACGGCGCGTTGCAGCCGTTCGCGGGGCCGGTGGCACCGCTGTTTCGCGGACTGGCGATGGGGCTGTTCGTCAACCCGTTCGCGGTCCACCTGTTCGCCCAGGCGGCACGGGATCCCGCGCGGGTGGCGCGGCTGATCCGGGGAACCGGGTCGGTCATCGATGACCGAGGCGTGGAGCTCTACGGCCGCCTGCTGAGGAAGTCCGGGCACGTCTCGGGAACGCTCGGGATGATGGGCAGCTGGGACATCTCTGATGTGCTGCGCAGCCTGCCTCAGCTGATCGCGGAACTGACTCTGGTCGTGGGTACTAGAGATCAGGCGGTGCCGCCGTCGGTGGCGGAAGAGGTGCGTGCATCCTTAGCGCAAGCACGGATCGTAACTCTGGCCGGGCTGGGCCATCTGGCGCACGAGGAACGGCCCGATCTGGTCGCGGCCGTGATCGAGGAGGTCGCGGCGCGCCATGGCTTGATCGAGGAAGCGAACGCATGAGCGGAACCCAGGTGTTCATCGTCGAGTCGGTGCTGGTCTTCGGACTCGTGCTGGGCTGGGCTGTCTGGGAGCTGTTCTCGACCCGGCGCTCTCTGAAGCGCGACCGCGAGGCCTCAGCGGAGCGAGCGCGGCATTCGGAAGGGCAGCATGGCGCGGACGACGGGGGATCTCAGCCGCCCCAGTGACAGGCTCTCATGCACGGCCTGGCAGGGCTCGCCCAGAAGGTGGGTCGACAGGGTCGAGCGCGAATAGAAAGGGGTGTCTTCCAGCGTCTGTTCGACATGGACCGGGCGGCCGGCGTCGGCGCGAGTGTGGCGCGGCATGCGCCAGACGGTGGGGGGCAAGAGGGCGTGCGGCGGCGGCTCGACCGTCTCGGGCACGGCGTCCTTGTCGAAGCGGAGCGCGAGGCTGAGGGCGGTCCCGTCCTTGCGCTTGAGGTCATAGAGGACGGCGCTGTCCTGGCGCAGATGGGCGCGGGACCAGTCCCAGACCTGGAAGGCGTCCTCCATCGGCTCGGACCCGGCGTTGGTGTCGAGATAACCCTCGCCGGTCCAGGACAGGGCGGGGTCGTCCAGCGTGACCTCGACGCGGGACCGGGGCGCGATGGGGCGCCAGACGTGCTTGCCCTCGTCGTCAAGCGGGAAGGCGATGGTGTTGATGGCGCGAGGACGGACGCGGACGGTTCCGCGCATGCGCCTGGGGATCATCGGCATGGGCGGGACCGGGGCGGTGGTCTCGTCGAAGCGGATGACCAGCTCGTCGCCGTCCCACCGGACGGAGCTGGGGCCGAGCTGCAGGGTCTCGGCGTCGCGGAAGACCTGTCGCGCCGGGCGCTCTGTCATGGACCAACGCTCGCACCCGGCACCGTAGAGGGCGACATTGAGGGCGCAGTGGTTCTCGGGATTCCCGCGTCCCGACCAGGCGTACCAGGGCGAAAAGACGCTGCCGACGAAGGCGATGATCGTCAGACCGAAGCGGCCGTCGTCACTGAGGGCGTCGACATACCACCAGGCGTAGCCGCCGGGGCTGACCGTCTGGTCGAAGCGCGGTCCGCCATGACGGCCAAGGCGGCCTGCCGTCCAGACAGGGCCGCCATCGGGACCCCTGCCCCAGGGTGAGTCGCCCCGCCGCAGAGATAAAGTCCCGGCATCCGCGTACGGGCTCCGGGCCGTCGAAAGGCCCCGTCCCAGCCGTGACCCGCGCGGCCATAGAGGGCTCCACCCGTCCCCGGAAAGCGCTTCTCGAAGCCGTCTGGCGTCATGACCGCCATCGTCGGGAGGTGAGGGCGCAAGTCGACCCCCGAGGCTCGGATCGAGGCGAAGGCGCGCGAGCGACATGTGTCGATCTCCTCTTGCGACCAGGTGTGGACGTCGCCGTTCGGCGGCGCATTGGTGATGGCAAAGAACCGTTCGGGCCCCTCGCATTGGGGCGGACCATCGTCGTCAGCCCTGTCTTGGGCGCAGATGTAAACGGTGGGGATGGTCGGTGGGCGACCCGCATGCAGGTCGTCGAATTCTGCGACGTAGTCCGGCGAAAAGTAGAGGTTATGGCGAACAAGAGGCATGTCGCGCGCCTCGGCTGTGAAGGCGAAGGTGACGGCAGACAGCGAGCGGGCGCGGGGTGGGGTGGCCGAGACCGCGCGGGCGGCCGCCTTGCCGAAGCGGCCTTCGGCGACCGCCGACGGGTCGGCGTTGACGATGACTGTGCGGGCCTCGATCCGTTCGCCGGAGGACAGGACGACGCCCGACGCCCGGCCGAGTTCGGTGAGGATTTCCGAGCAGGCCTCGCCGGTGCGGACGGATCCGCCCAGAGACTGGATCAGGCCGGTCAGGGCCTCGGGGATGCGCTGCATGCCGCCGTCGACCAGCCAGACGCCCTGCTGCTCCACATGGGCGATGAGCATGAGGGTGGCGGGCGACCTGAACGGCGAGCAGCCGGCATAGGTGGCATAGCGGCCGAACAGCTGGCGCAGGCGCGGGTCGCGGAAGTATGTCCCGAGCTCGGCCCAGAGCGAGCGGTAGGGCATGATCGACCACTGATCGAGAGGACGGTGGAGGCCGATATCGAGCGTCAGTCCAGCGATGGTCGGCTTGGGTCGTTGGATGAAGGGGCGTTCCAGCACCTGATAGATCTTCGCCGCCCGGGCGGCGAAGGCGCGAAAGCGCCGGGCCTCGTCCGCGCCGGACAGGTCGCCCACGGCCTCGGCCGAGCGGTCGAGGTCGGCGTGGAGATCGAAGGTGGACCCATCGGGCCAGCTGTGGCGGGCGAGCGTCTCGGCCCTGCGGACAGTCAGGTGGCGGTCCAGTGAGGTGCCCGCGCGTTCAAACAGGGTCTCGAACACCCAGCGCATGGTGAAGACCGTCGGGCCCGAATCGATGCCGCGCCCGTCCACCATCTGTTCGGCCAGCTTGCCGCCCGGAATGGCGGCTTTCTCGACTACGGTGACGTCCAGGCCCTGGGCGCACAGGTCCACCGCGGCCGCGAGACCGCCGATGCCGGCTCCAACGATGACGACCCGGTCGGGGGGCATGACCCGCCTTTCGTGTCTTGCGAGGGATACACTAAAGGTGTCCAGTTGGATTGACACAAGTCTTTATTCCTCACCCCTAGGGGGAGGGGGCCGCGAAGCGGTGGAGGAGGCCAGCCGCACATGCCGGAATCTGTCGTGAGCCCCCTCCGTCATGGCGCGACGATGCGCCATGCCACCTCCCCCAACGGGGGAGGATTAGGAGACCGGTGGCGCGCCTGGCGAAATGGCCTGATCGGCTCTCCGGGTTTTCAAAGGTGGGCCGCGCGGTTTCCGCTAACGCTGCCGATCGCGCGCCGACGGGCGGCCGCCCTGTTCGATGTCACTGCGGGGTTCGTTTACTCACAGATCGCCCATGCCTGCGTGACCTCGGGGCTGCTGGAGCGGCTGGCCGAGGGGCCGTTGTCCGTCGAGGCGGTCGGTGCAGCGGTGGACCTGGAGCGCGACGGGGCGCTGCGGCTGCTGCGCGCGGCGGCGGCGCTGAAGCTCGCGGAACCGGCGGGCGAGGATCGCTGGGCGCTGGGGGTCGAGGGAGCCTCCCTGCTGGGTGCGCCGGGCGTGGCGGCGATGATCCGGCACCATGCTCTGCTCTATGCCGACCTCGCCGATCCGATGGCTTTGCTGAGGCGCGGCGGCGGGGGTGGAGCGCTGGCAGCCTACTGGACCTATGCCGAGGGCGGGCCGCCTGATGCGGTGGAGGCCGAGGCCTATTCGCGGCTGATGAGCGACAGCCAGGCCATGGTGGCTGCCCAGGTGCTGGACGCGTATCCGGTCGCCAGGCACCGGCGGCTTCTGGACGTCGGGGGCGGGGAGGGCACCTTCCTGCGCGCGGTGGCGGCGCGGGCTCCGGCGGTCGAGCGGATGCTGTTCGACCTGCCCGCCGTGGCAGAGCGGGCACGGGCGCGGTTCGCGGCCGAGGGACTGGCGCTGGAAGCAACGGGCGGGGACGTGTTCCGGGACGCCCTGCCGACCGGGGCGGACGTCGTCAGCCTGATCCGCGTGCTGCACGATCACGACGACGGACCGGCGCTGGCGATTCTCAAGGCGGCGCAAGCAGCGCTGCCGCCCGGAGGTGCCCTGCTGATCGGCGAGCCGATGGCGCAAGAGCGGGGCGCGGAGCGGGTCGGAGACGCCTATTTCGGCATGTATCTGTTGGCCATGGGCTCGGGCCGTCCTCGCCCCGCGCGGGAAATCATCGCGATGTGTCGAGAAGCGGGCTTTTCCAGCGCCCGCCGCGTTCGGACGGCCATGCCGGTAATCGCAAGCCTGATTGTCGCGCGGAATTGACAGAACAAACTGTAATGAAGATTTGACAACCCATACTGTCAATCTAAGCTGACAGCTGGGGAGGCACCTATCTTGGCCCGCCGACCCCGAGGCGCTGAGATGGACACACTGGCCGTCGTGATGGAGGAGCCCCGCCGCCTGGCGATGCGGCGGCTCGCTCTGACTCCGGCCGGGCCTGATGATGTCGTGGTCGAGGTGGATGTCAGCGGAATCTCGACGGGTACGGAGCGTCTGCTGTGGGACGGGCGCATGCCCCACTTCCCCGGCCTGGGCTATCCGCTTGTGCCCGGATACGAATCGATCGGGCGGGTGGTGGACGCTGGCGGGGCCGCGCGAGACCGTATCGGCCAGCGGGTATTCGTGCCCGGATCCTCCAGCTTCATCGACGCGCGGGGCCTGTTCGGCGGGGCAGCGCGGACGCTGATTTCACCGGCGGCACGGACGGTAGCCTTGCCCCAAGGGCTGGGCGATGAGGGGGTCCTGCTTTCGCTGGCCGCCACAGCCTATCACGCCATCGCGGGCGGGACTGCGCCGGACCTGATCGTCGGGCACGGGACGCTGGGGCGGCTGCTTCTCAGGATCACCGAGGCGCTGGGTCATGACCGGCCGACGGTGTGGGAAACCAATGCGGCGCGCCGGCACGGCGTGGCCATTCATCCCGACGCGGACGACCGGCGCGACTATCGCTCGATCTACGACGCCTCGGGCGCCGAGGACCTGATGGACTTTCTGGTCGCGCGTCTGGCGCGGGGCGGGGAGATCGTTCTGGCCGGCTTCTACGAAGCGCGGGTGTCTTTCGCCTTTCCGGCGGCCTTCATGCGTGAGGCGACCTTCCGCATCGCCGCGGAGTTCCGGCCCGCGGACGTCGCAGCTGTGACCGCCCTTATCGAAGCAGGTCGGTTGAGCCTGGACGACCTGATCACGCACCGCATGGCCGCGAGTGAGGCCAACGACGCCTATCCGACAGCATTCGGCGATCCCGCCTGCCTGAAGATGATCCTCGACTGGAGGAACTGCGCATGACTGTGACGCTGATCACCCACAAGCACCTGCGCGAAGAGGCCAGGCAGGAGCCGCCGCCCGTCCACACGGGCGAGGTCACCAAGGAAACCCAGATCATCGCCATCTACGGCAAGGGCGGATCGGGCAAGTCGTTCGCCCTGTCGAACCTCAGCTACATGATGGCCCAGCAGGGCAAGCGGGTGCTGCTGATCGGCTGCGACCCAAAGTCCGACACCACCAGCCTGCTGTTCGGTGGCAAGTCGTGTCCCACAATCATCGCTACCTCCTCGGCCAAGAAGCTGACGGGGGAAGAGGTCAAGATCGAGGACGTCTGCTTCCAGCGCGACGGCGTCTTCGCCATGGAGCTGGGCGGACCCGAGGTCGGTCGCGGCTGCGGCGGGCGCGGCATCATCCACGGCTTCGAACTGCTGGAGAAGCTGGGCTTCCACGATTGGGGATTCGACTACGTCCTGCTGGACTTCCTGGGCGACGTGGTGTGCGGGGGTTTCGGCCTGCCGATCGCGCGCGACATGTGCCAGAAAGTCATCGTCGTCGGCTCGAACGACCTGCAGAGCCTCTACGTCGCCAACAACGTCTGCTCGGCGGTGGAGTATTTCAGGAAGCTGGGCGGCAACGTCGGCGTCGCCGGCATGATCATCAACAAGGACGACGGCACGGGCGAGGCCGCGGCCTTCGCCGAAGCCGTGGGCATCCCGGTCCTCGCGTCGATCCCGGCCAACGAGGACATCCGCAGGAAGTCCGCCAACTACCAGATCATCGGCACGCCGGACGGGGAGTGGGGAGACCTGTTCGCCGGGCTGGCCCAGGCCGTGACCGACAGCCTGCCGCAGCACCCCAAGCCCCTGACGCAGGACGGGCTGCTGGGCCTGTTCAGCCCCGATCAGGTGGGCGGCGAGGTCCAGCTGGTGCCTGCAAGCCAGAGCGACATGCGCGGGGCCAACTACGTGCCCAAGGCCTCGCTCGAAGTCATCTACGACGAGGCGGTGTAGGCCATGGCCGACGGTCCCGCCCGCATGGACGCCGCTACGCCCGAGCCGGTCTCGGTGGACGGCGGCTGCCACGGCGGCAAGGCGGAGCTGCAGGCTGCGGCCGCGCG
>JAIERG010000218.1 GCA_019747095.1 Caulobacteraceae bacterium
CGCCCGTCTCTGTTTTGGTATCCGAGACCGGGGATCCTGGAGCAAGACTCCGAGAAGCGCTTGCCGCTGAACCGGGCGGTGACATCGTGCTGCTGGCCCAGGCCGATACAATCCTGGCTGGCGACGCTCTGGTGCGAATCGCCGCTGCCTTCGCCGCCCCTGGAGCATTGCAGGCCGTTTACGCTGACGAAGACCATTTCGACCCGGACGATGGCCGCGAAACGTCGGAGCGACGTCACGCCGGGCCGGTTTTTCGTCCGGGGTACGATCGGGACCTGCTCCTGCAGACACCCTACGTCGGGACGACGCTCGCCTTCCGTCGTTCGCTGCTGGACAAGCTGCCGCCGGCCGATGACTGCGGGGGGCTACATGGTCCGGATTTGGTGCTCAGATTGGGCGACGCCGACGGGGCTGTCGGCCACATCGCGTCGGTGTTGTCGACCCGCATGGCCGACCGCCCGCTGGATGTCGATGGCAAGGTCTGGGCACGCCGGGTTCGGGCCGAACTGACCCGACAGGGGCGAGAGGTCGCGGTGGAACCCAAGACTGACATTCTCGGCGTGGTCGTTCCGGGCGCTGTCCGGCTGCGCTACGACCCCGGCCCGGTCAGGGTGTCGGTTATCATACCGACCCGCGATCGCATGGATCTGTTGAGGCCCTGCATCGAGAGCATTCTGCGTAACCGCGCCGAAAACCGGGTCGAGCTGGACTTGATCATCGTCGATCACGAAAGCCGGGAGGCGGAGACCCGATCCTATCTCGACGCGCTGGCCGCTGCAGGAGACGCGAGGATCATGTCGTACGAAGGGGTCTTCAACTGGGCCCTGATGAACAATCTCGCTGCCGCCGAGGCGAGGGGGCAGGCTCTGATCTTCCTCAACAACGACACAGTGGTGCTGAGCCCCGATTGGATCGACGAACTCGCCGGCCAATGTCTGAGGCCAGAGGTCGGCGTGGTGGGTGCCCGCTTACTCTATGAGGATGGCACGATCCAGCATGCCGGCTTCGTCTCGCGCGATGCGAACAAGGACTTCCTCATCCACGACGGAGTCGGTGTCCCGGGCTCCGACGGCGGTTACCTTGGGCGTCACGCCTTGCTGCACTCGAGTCCCATCGTCACCGGCGCCTGTATGGCCGTACGCACCGAGGTGTTCCGTTCGCTCGGCGGCTTCGATTCGGCGAACTTCCCGCTAGAGGGCAACGACGCGGATTTCTGCTACCGCGCCCGTGCGGCGGGTCTGTCGGTCATTTATGATCCTTACGCCACACTTTACCATCTTGAGTCCAAGTCACGAGGTTTCAGCGTCTCGGGCGAAGACCGTGCTGCGTCGCTGGCGGCCCAGGCCCTTCTGCGCGCCCGTTGGGGTCAACGCTTTGCCGAAGACGCCGGCTTCAATCCTCATTTCGATCGAACCGGCCGACCCTTTGTCCGACTGAGGGCTCCTCCCGCCAACTTTCCGGCTGCCTGATCGCCGGAGCCTCCGGTCAATTGGTGGGGGTCCGGCGGAGCGGTTACTGCCGACGGGCCTCAATCTAGCCTGAAGCGTGGTGCTGACAATCGCGCAGGCCCCCATCTCCGGTGCACCTGGCTCGGCTGCCTCAAAGCTGCGGGACTTGATCGCAGATCGGATTGGGTGGACGGCTGTTTCCGGCTGGACGACGAAGCCGGGGCCCCGCGTCGCCCGCCCGTTCACCCGGCTGCGCCCTCCACCGCTTCGACGCCTGACCGCATAGGTCTGCCGGGCGGGTCGGCGCGACGAACGTCGATCTTGAAACCGGCGACGTCATCGGTCAGGGATTCGGCATGTCTCGCCGCGCCGCACCCCTGACTGTGTCCCTGCTGTCCCCCGGGGCGATCCAGCCCCTGTCGCCGACCCTCACCACGGTGCCCGTTTCCGCGGCCCCCGCTGTGTCCGCCGCGATCACGACGCCGCCTCGCCCTGCGCCAGCCAGCGCGCCCCCCGAGGCCGGGCCGGCGGCTCCAGTCAGCGAGATGACCCGTGAAGGCTTCTGGCGTGACACCTTTCCGGAATTGACCATCGGGGGTCGGCAACCAGACGCGAGGGCCGTCCTCGGCCCGGATCGTCTGGGGACCGTCACGGAGCGGATGCGCGTCGAAGGCTACTTCCAGGAAGCGGATCCGGAGCTGGTCGACCTTGCGGCACGCCTTTCGCGCGCCATCGAGCGGTGCGCATCGCTGTCGATCCCGCCGGTGTTCGTTTTCCTCTTCGACGAGGCCTGGCAGGTGTTCGACAGGCAGAGGGAGACCCTCGCGTCCCTCCTTGGTCCCGGCTTTCAGGTCCTGCCGGACTTCTGGGCCTGGCGCGTCGATCCCCAGGCCGGGCAGGCCGGATGGCGACCCCATCGTGACAAGGGCTATCTGAGCCTGCGTCCCGACGGAACGCCCATGTCACTGACGGTTTGGGTGCCGCTGACGGAAGCCAAGCCCGCGAACGGCTGCATGTATCTCCTACCCGCTGATCGTGACCCGGTCTATGGCACCGAGAACGAAAACAACTGGAAGGTGGACTTCCCCGCGATCCGCGCGCTTCCCGGAAAGCCGGGCGACTGGTTCTGCTGGAACCAGGCGGTGCTGCATTGGGGAAGCCAGACCAGCAAGTTCTGCCACGAGCCGCGCATCAGCATCGCGCTCGAGTATCAGCGGGGCGACATTCCGCCCATGAACGAACCTCTCCTGGGCACCTCGCCGCGCATGTCGTTCGACGAACGGCTGAGGCTCATCGCCAAGCAGATCCTGCAGTACCAGCACATGTATCCGCTGCCCCAGGCCATGCGGGATTTCGCCCAGGCTCTGGCGGATTGATCAGCGCGAGAGCGGCTGGAGCGCCAGCGACGCCAGGAAGCCCGCATCCGGCAACTCGGCCTCGCTGTGGGCCAGCACGTACCACGTCAGGCCGGGATGCCACCACGGACAGACCCTCACGGCGAGGCCGGCTTCGGCGGCGATCCGCTCGATCCGCTCCGGGTTGAAGGTCACGCACTCCGGATAGACCCACTCCGAGGTGTCCGGATGGAACGGTTCGGCCTCGGGGCCCACCATCCAGTTGACGACGATCAGACCACCCGGAGCCAGGCTGCCCTTGAAGGATGTCAGCGCGCGTCGCGAAGCCGCCTCGCCGGTGTGGGAAAAGATGGATTGGGCGATGATGTAGTCGAAGCTCGTCCCGAACACGTCGGTCCGGTAGTCGGCGTTGTGGTCAAAGCGCGGCTCCTTGAGCGCCAGGGCATCCCGGCCCAGTTCGCGGTCCAGCCCGTCCTCGATCAGCCACGGTTCGGGCTCGATCCCGAAGTATCGGCCCTTCAGCAGATACGGGATCGCCAGCCGCCCCAACCGCAAGGAGCCGCAGCCGAAATCCAGCAGTCGGTGCGTTTCGCGCAAACCCAGCAGATACAGCAGACCGAACTGCTGGGCCCCGATCAGGTCATAGCGATAGGTCGGTCCCACGAAGGCGCGATAGTGATGGTCGCCCGGCGCCAGGGCGGCGGCCTGTTCGACGGTGAAGTCCCTGACGCTCATGGCATGATCCCCGGTGCGCGACGGTTCCTGATCCGCCGCCTGACAGTCCATGTCCCGCCCGCTCGCCGGGCTCAAGCCTATTTTCATCCGTGACGCGACCGACTAACGACGATCCCGCATCAGGAACTGGAACCTTCGGGGGCTTTGCGTGTCGGACTGGACTTCGGGCTACGTCGCTGACGTCGAATACACCATCGGCTACTTCACGGAGCTGAACCCGGTCCGGCTGCCGATCGGCCTGCTCAACGCCGGTTATGCGCCTCCAGTGGTGAAGAACGCCTGCGAGCTGGGCTTCGGCCAGGGCATGTCCATCGCCGTTCACGCAGCCGCCCAGCCCCACGTCAACTGGTACGGCGACGACTTCAATCCCGACCACGTCCTGTTCGCGCGGTGGCTCAACGATTCGGCAGGGGCCTCGGCCGATCTGACGGATGAGAGCTTCGAGCAGTTCTGCACCCGCGATGACCTGCCGATGTTCGATGTCATCGGCCTGCACGGCATCTGGAGCTGGATCACGCCTCGGAACCGCGAGATCATCATCGACTTCATCAATCGCAAGCTGAACGTCGGCGGCGTCGTCTACTGCAGCTACAACGTCATGCCGGGCTGGGCCGCGATGGCCCCGGTTCGCGAGCTTCTGGCGATGCACGCCCGGATGACGGCGGGCAAGGGCATGGGCTCGGGCGAGAAGATGGAGGCCGCCCTCAACTTCGTCACCGAGCTGTTCGATCGCGAGCCGGCCTTCCTCAACGCCAATCCGCTCGTGAAGGACAAGTTCGAGCAGCTGAAGACCATGCCCCGCGGCTATCTCAGCCACGAATACATGAACTCCAGCTGGTACCCGATGTATTTCAACGACATCGCCGAGATTTTCGGGTCCGCGAAACTGGAGTTCGCCTGCAGCGCGTCCTATCAGGAGGCGATCGACGAGATCCAGCTCTTGCCGGCCCAGCGCGCCTGGCTGGACACGATCGACAGCGAGCCGTTCCGCGAGACGGTCCGCAACTTCATGCTCAACACCCAGTTCCGAAAGGATTATTGGGTCAAGGGCGGCATGGCGATGCCGCAGGCCGAGCGGATCGAACGCATCCGCGACGTTCGGGTCGTCCTTCTGAACGCCCGGGACTCGATCCCGGAGAAGGCCACGGCACCGATCGGCGAGGTCACCCTCGTGCCCGAGATCTACAGCCCGTTGCTGGATCATCTGGCGGACAACCGGCCCCATGCCATCCGTGACATCGAGATCGCCCTGCAGGCGCGCGGGATCCAGTTCGGCCAGATCCTGCAGGCCGTGATGCTGCTCTCTGGCGGCGGCCATCTGGGATTCGCCCAGTCCGAGGCCGAGATCGCGGCAGCGCGTCCACGCACCCGCAAGCTCAATACGGTCCTGATGAACCGCTCGGCCCAGGAAGAGGGCATCAATTATCTCGCCTCACCGGTGACAGGCGGCGCGGTCGCCATCTCTCGCGTCGATCAGTTGTTCCTCAAAGGCTGGATGAGCGGTCATCCAGAGCCCCGTCAGTGGGCCGAGCCGGTGTGGCAGGTCCTGGAGGCCAGCGGACAGCGCGCGCTGAAGGACGGCAAGCCCACTGAAACTCCAGAGGAAAATCTGGAGGTCATCATCGAGGCGGCGAGGAAATTCGAAACGACGCTTCTGCCGCTGTTCCAGGGTCTCGAGATCGCCGTCCGGGACAAGGGTTCGCCATCCGCGCGAAAACCGGGTCGCTAAAGTCTCCAGCCAAGCTTCCCGCTGTGTGACAATCCTGCCAAGCTCCGCAAAACTTTCACATTCCAGCCCCCTTTGCCCCCTTGAAGTCCAGTTGACGCCGAGCCGGTCTAGGAAGAGCCTGCCTTGGAATGCCCATGACAGTCTTCGGCGGTCATGAGCGCTTTATACCGCCGTGGCATGGACCAACCGAGTTTCACTTTTCCCTAGGGGGACCCAATGAAGAAGCAGAATCTCCTCGGCGCGATCGCGCTCACTACCGTGGCGGCCGCCGCCGCGGGCGCCACTCAGGCGCAACAGTATACCGTCAACCACTCGGCTGTTGGCGGCTCGACCGTCCAGGCTGCCGCTACCGTCGCCTCGGAAATCAAGCTGGCCGCTCCGGCCAACAAGGGCGTTCTCGGCCTGGCCGTGACCCCGTCGAAGTCGGCCATCCTGCCGGGCGGCAACTCGATCCTGACCTTCACCCTGCAGGGCGGTCACACCTTCGGCACCAACCTGACCCCGGGCGCCATCGTGGCCGGCGGCACCTGCGCCCCGACCACCACGATCTCGTCGGGCGGTCTGGCTGCTGACTCCACCGTGTCGTTCCTGATCTCGGGCCTCGGTGGCTGCAATAACGCCAACCCGATCCTGGCCGCCATCCCGGCCCAGCTGGCCAACACGACCTCGGCCCTGAACGTCGCCACGACCTTCAAGACCGAACTCGGCACCGCGATCGACGGCGGTTCGGCTTCGCTGAACAACGTCGTCAAGTTCGCTCCGGCCTTCAAGGTCACCGTGACGGCTGACACCGTCACGACCGCCGCGACCCTGGCGTCGGGCTTCAAGGCTCTGACCGCCGACGTCGCCCTCGGCACCGTCGTGGTGTCCGTGGCCGCCAACTCCAAGGGCATCGACGACGTGACCAGGGTCGCCGTCAACGCCGATGTGACCAAGGCCGACTTCAAGTTCGTCGGCACGCAGACGACCAAGGGCGTGACCCTGAAGTATGACGCTACGGCCGTCCCGACCACGGGTCTGCTGTCCGTTGCCAACCCCGTCACCCTTCCGGGCGTTATCACCGCCGTCGCCGGTGGCGATCCGATCGCGGCCTCGACCTACACGGTCGATACCACTCTGACGGTCGACGCGGCCTACAACGCTCCGGCCGCCACGGGTGCCCAGTCGCTCCAGTCGATCACCCGTGAAGGCACGACCTACCTGATCCCGTGGGTCGCCTCGGGCACCCTGGCTGTGTCTTCGGGCAACGCCACGGTCATCCGTATCTCGAACATCGGCACGGGCACCTCGGGTGCGGTCTCCGCCGAGCTGCTGACCAGCTCGACCGGCGTCGCTCCGTCGACCTCGCTGATCAACCTGTCGTCGGGCATCGCCAAGAACGGCGAGTTGATCATCACCGGTCAGTCGCTGCAGACCGCCTTCGGCGCCGACTTCGGTCGCGGCGACGTCCGTCTGACGGTCGAAGCCCAGCCGGCTACGCTGATCACGCGTCGCTTCATCCAGAACGTGGCCAACGGTTCGCTGACCGAGGTCTCGCTGGGTCGCAGCGCCGGTGGCGTCGAGCCGCAAAACTAAGCCTCGCTTCTTCGAGGTCTACCTGGGGAAGGGGAGGACTACGGTCCTCCCCTTTTTCTTTTGTCCGCAGGGCATTATCACCACCTCAGGTGCCAGCCCCGGTGCCGCCCCACGCATACGGAGACCGCCATGGCCAACCACAAGGACAAGACAATGACCGGACCGGTCGAGCTGGACGGTGGTCACTACGACAATGTGCGTTTCTCCAACGCCCAGCTGTTCTATTCCGGCGGCCAGCCGCCCGTGTTCGTGAACTGCGCCTTCGACACGGTCGCTTTCGAACTGCGCGGTTCCGCGCACCGTACGGCAGCCTTCCTTCGCTCCATGGCACCCGTTGAGACCGGCATGCGCGAGGTCTTCTACGGAATCATCCCCGAGATTAAGCCCTGAGCGAAACCCTCGTCATTCCGCGGATGGGACGCGCCGACGGGCGTGTCCGCCTCGGCGAGCTGCTTGTCGAGCGTGGCCTTGTGCGTCCCGCCGACGTCCAGAACGCGCTCGCCATCCAGGCCGGGAATGGCGAACCGATCGGCCTGAACCTCGTCCGCCTCGGGGCCCTGTCAGAGGCCCAGCTGCTCACGGTCCTGTCCGACCAGCTGGACCTTCCGATCCTGGCTGCGGACGAGACCCCGGACCCCGCCGCGATCCAGGCGTTCTTCGCGGAGATCGGAACGCCGCTGGACTGGTGGGCCTCGCGCCGCGCCGTGGCCTGGCGCGGTTCCGTCCCCGACGGCTCCACGACGCCCGGTCCCATCTTCTGCGCGGCGTTGCAGCCGCTGGACCCGGCCCTGGC
>JAIERG010000132.1 GCA_019747095.1 Caulobacteraceae bacterium
GGCCGCCCGCGCCAGCTCGCCGCTCGGCCCGCGCGGGGTCCGCGCCGCCGACCGCGCCTCGCACACCAGGCGGCGCCACTTCTGCATGTCGATCTTGCGGGGCTGCAGGGGCTTCATGCCGCCATCCCCCTCAGGATCGCCTCGACCGGCGGGCTGAAATCCTCGGGCCGCACCGCGCCGTGCGTCGCCCGCACGATGCGCGTCAGCAGGGCCTGCCCCGGGCGCTTGCGGTCGGGGTCGTCGAACGGCCGCCGCATCCGGTTCACCATCTGCTTGGAGCATCCGAACAGGGCGGCGGCGGCGGCGTCGTCCAGGTCGTGGTCGCGGCACCAGCGATCCACGGCCGGTCGCGGCCGTGCGACCGGTTTTGACGTATCGGTAATGGCTAAGCTGTCGGTCAAGGCGTCGTCCCCGGCTGGACCAATGCGGTTTCGACCGGGGAAACGCCCCTGATTTGGTATCTGCTGTCAACTCACTTTCGTATCAATCTGGTGGACAATGACACGGGCTTGCTGTTTCTTGCGTATCAATGTTGTCGCTCGCGGTGCGTCAGGATGCGTGGATATCCCGCCGCATGGCCGGGATCGAAACCACGCGCGCCGACGACATGGCCCGGGCCGGGCAGGCCCTGCGCATCCTGCGCAAGCGGTCGGGCCTGTCCCAGGAAGCCGCCGCCCACGAGGCGGGGATCCATCCTCAGACCTGGCGGGGCTACGAGGCCGGCCGCCGTTTCATGGACAACCCCACGCTGGCCACGGTCACGCGCGCCCTGGGCTCATCGCCCGAGGAGCACGCCCTGGAGGTCCTGCGCCTGACCGGCCCGGCCGAGACGCGGTCCTTCGCCTCGGGCATGGAGGAACGCGGGCGCGTGCTGCAGCTGCCGGTGGGCGGCGTGGCCCAGGGGGGCGCGGTCATGCCCGCCGTGTTTGATCACCCGTCCGAGCCCGATGTCATCGACTTCGCCAGCTTCTTCACGCCCGGCACGCGGGTCCTGCGCCTGGCGGGCATGTCCATGTTCCCCTATGCCGACGCGGGCGGGCTCGTGACCTACAACCCGCGCATTCCGGCGCGGCGGGGGCAGGGGGCCGTCATCGAAATGAAGGACGGCTCCTACCTGGTGAAGCGGTTTGATCGGTTCGACGCCGATCACGTCCACCTGACCGAACTCTATCCGGAGGAGCGGTCCTTCACCCTGCCGCTCGACGACGTGCGCGGCGTCTATGCCATCGGCCTGCGCGGCGACTGATCAGGGTTCGATCGGCGCGACGCCGTCGCACGTCCGGTCGATGATCCAGCCCGCCATCAGATAGATCACGTCCAGCTGCTCGCGCGCCTCGGCGTCCCGGCCGTTCACGATGCGCCGCGCGTCGATCGCCTGGCGCTGGATCATCCCGGCGGTCAGGCAGCTGGCCTCCCGATCCTGCAGCATCTGCGCCAGGCGGCCCTGCAGGCGCGTCTGGTCGTCGACCAGCAGCACGGCCGCTACGACGGCGAACACCTGCGGGTCGGCGGCGGCCAGATCGCCGGCCAGCGCGGCGGCGTCGCTCATGGGCGTCCCCACGTCGCTGTACGCCAGCTCCGCGTCGCGCGCTCGCTCCTCCGCCGGGGCGGCGGTCTGGATCAGGGCGGCCAGCAGCAGCGGAACCACGGTCATGGGACAAGCTAGAGGCATAAAATCGCCGGGCGCGAGCGACGCCGCCGCGACCGGGTGACACGCTCTGGCGTATCAGTTTCGTATCAATCTTGTTGACTACGGAAACCAATCATGTCTCACCTGCGCCTCAGCCCGCGCTGTCGCCGAAGACCGGCCGGATGATGTCCCCCTGAACCTTCCGGTCGGGACGGCGCGGGCGACCCGTTTCAACCGGAGGCCCCATGCTGCCCTCATCCCTGCTTTCGCCCGAGGCCGTCGAGGCGCTGCGCACCATCGCCGCCGCCGAGGCCCAGCTGCACGACGCCCTGTCGGCGGCGACGCTCGCCCCCTACGCCCTGGATCAGCTGTCGTGCCATCCGGCCACGGCCCGGGCCGAGGGCGGCTTCTTCCGGCCCATCGTCATGGTCATGATCGACGACCGACCGGTGATCATGTCGGCCGACACCGCCCGCCGCCTCGCGGTGCGGCAGTCCTCGCAACGCCGCCAGGGCGCCGCGCTCGACCTCATGGAATGCGCCGACCAGGCCGAGGCCCTGGCGTCCCAGCTGCAGCGGAGCATGAACTGATGCCCGTCTATGTCGTCACGCCCCAGGTCGCCGACGCCATCGCCGACGGCCGGGCCCGCATCCTGATCGCCCCGGCCCGCAACGGCGAGCGCAACGGTCACGCCGCCTGCGCCGACGATGTCTTCGTCGACACCGTCGGGGCCAACTTCGGCGGTCGCCGACGCCTGCGCGAAAGCGTCTGCATCTTCCGAGCCTCCGTCGTCCTGACGGCGGGCGGGCCAGCCCGGATCGTCGATCCCCGCTACCGGGAACGCAACGCCCACACGACCGAGGCCGAGGGCATTCACTGGACGCTCCAGAACGCCGAGGCCGGATCGCCCCAGGCCGGACCCGCCGCCTCTGACGCCTTCGCCCGGCTGGCGGGCTTTCCCGACTACGCCGCCCTGTGGGCCTACGTCACCGACAAGGACCGTCGCCAGCGCGACGACACGCCGACCCGCGTTCAGCGCGAAGTCGTCGGCTGGGCCGTCGAGCGCGCTCAGGCGGGGAGGGTGGCGGCATGAAGCCGCCCGTCGTCCACTCATTGAAGACGCTGCCCGCCTACTTCGACGCGGTGTGGCGCGGCGACAAGACCTTCGAGGTTCGCCTGAACGATCGCTGCTTTCAGCGGCACGACGTCGTGTCTCTGGAGCGGCACGACCCGGCCGAAGGGCAGGGCGTGTCTATGTCCTTCAACCGGATCGAGAAGGAAATCACCTACGTCCTGCCAGGCGGTCAGTTCGGAATAGAGCCGGGCTATGTCGTCCTTGGACTTGGACCTCGGCCCGACAGGTTCCCCTGTTGCCACAGGCACGTCGAAGACGGGCACGCCCCGGGGTGCCAGACGTGACCGCCCCGCTCGCCTCCATGGCGGACGCCGCCCTGGCGGCGGGCGTCCACTACGACACCTTCCGGCGCGGCTGGCGCGACCTGGTGCGCGATCAGGGCTTTCCCGCCCCGGTCAAGGCTACGCGCCCCTATCGCTGGCGGCCGTCGTCCCTGTCGGACTGGCAGGCCCGGCAGGAGGCCGCCAACGCCGCCGCCCTCCGCGCCCCGGCCGATCCCGGCCGCCCGGCCAATGAGAACCACACGCCCGCCCCCGCCCTGCGCCGCGTCGACCGCGAGCGCGGGGCCGTGCTGGCCCTGATGCAAGGCAACTTCCGATGACCTTCCGACGCGCCCGCCGCGCCCGCCCGGCGCCCCTCCTGAACGAACGCGGCCAGGGTCTGGCCCTGCTGATCTTCGGCATCGCCGTTCTGTTCGCCGTCTGCCTGATCGCCAAGGGGCGGCTGTTCTGATGCTCGGCCACGTCCTCGACGCCCTGCATCGCCTGATCCTGTCCTTCTCGGGCAGGGAGCGCCTGCTGTGATCCGCCCTCAAGCAGCGAGCCGCCGCGCGGCCAGCGATAGGGCGAACCAACCATGACCGTCGTCCTCGACATGCGCGATCGCATCGCCGCCGCCGCCCAGCAGGAGCTGCGCGACCGGGGCCTGCCGTCGGGCGCCGACATCGCCTTCGCCATCGCCGACCGCGCCCTGACCGGCACGCAGTTCGAGGCCCTGACGGCCTACGTCGGCGCGGTCGAGGCCGGGGCCGATCCCACCGCCGCCCGCGATCTGCTGTCGGGCGACCCTGTCCTCAATGAGCTGATCGCCCCATGACCGTCACCAGCCTGTACGCCTTTTCCGTCCGCGCCCTCCTGTCCCAGGGATGGTTCGAGCAACCGTGCCGCGACGACGCCGAGGCCACCGCCCTGTTCGACCGGCTGTGCGCTTACGAGGGCGTCCAGCTGCAGCGCCTGTCCAACGGCCGCGTGGTCGAGGTCCGCAACAGCCCCATGCAGGTCGCGCTGGATCAGCTGGCCGTCCGCACGCCGATCGCGGCCTGATTGACCGCGCCCCCGGCGCGCGCCACCTTCCCCGCTTCCCCAGGCGACGGAGAACCGCCCGGTGTCCAAAGCTAAATCCATGCGGCGTCACGCCGACGCCCCCGCCAACTGGCAATTCCGCCCGCGTGGCGACGGCTCTGGCCGCCCGCGCTGGATCCCGTCGCCCACCCTGCGCAAGGCGGGATGGAAGGCGCGCGACCTGAAAGACGCCGCGGGCGTCTTCCTGTCCGAGGGCCTGTCGCGCGACGCGGCCCGCGCCATCAACCAGCAGGTCGACGCCTGGCGACGCGGCGACGCGATCGAGCCCGCCTATGCCGACATCGCCCCGGCCGGGGCCGCCGTCCTGGGCGGCGCTCCGGCCCTGCCCCAGGCGACCGACCGCCTCTCGATCGGCCGCCTGATCGACGCCTATCTGGACAGCCCCCAGGTGGCGGGCATGACCGACGCGCGCGGCGTCACCGCCGGCGGGCTCAAAGCCTCGACCCGCTACGGCTACCGCCACGCCCTGAAACGCCTGGTCGACACACTGGCGGGCTTCGTCGTCCTGCCCGATCCGGCCGACCCGGCCGCCGTCGCGGCCTATGAGCTGGCGGTGGCCCGCGTGCGCGCCTCCCGCGTCCATATCCTGCAGCCGACCGAGACGACCCGGGGCATGGTCAACATGCTGTATGACGCCTATCAGGCGCTCTACGCCCGCACCGGCCAGCATCAGGCCTACGCCCTCCTCGCCGCCGCCTCGGCCTGGTTGAAGTGGTGCCAGCGCCATCAGTCCGACACCATCCGCCGCAGCTGGGCCAGCGAGGTCAGCCGCGTCACGCCCCAGGGCCGCGTCCGCCCCCTGACGTGGCCCGAGGTCCAGGCCCTGATCCAGACCGCCGACGCCATGGGCCTGCCCTCGATCGCCGACGCCGTGGTGCTGGGCGTCGACCTGTCCTGGTCCCAGGTGGATCGCCTGTCCCTGACCTGGGACCGGCTGAAAGACGGCCGCGCCTTCACCGGGCGCGAGGGCCGGCAAAAGACCGGCCGCGTCGGCGGCACGCCCCTGACGGCCATGGGCCGGGCCCGCGTCGCCGCCATCGTGGCGCGTCAGGCGACGTTCGACGCCAAGCCCACGCACGTCCTGTGGTGCGAGCTGACGGGCGCGCCGTGGTCCGGCGACCTGTACCGCAAGACCTTCGCCCGCGTCCGCGCCGCCGCCGCCGTCGACTGCCCCTCGCTGCTGGTCGGGCCGCCCAATGATCCGGCCAAGGGCGCGGGCGACGCGGACCTGCGCGACACCGCCTTTACCTGGATGAAGAACGCCGGGCTCAGCGACGACGGGATCGCCAGCCGCACCCTCCAGGGCCGCCAGCACATCGCCCAGCTGGGCGACCAGGCCTACGGCGAAATCGGCCCCGAAATCAGCGACCCGGCCATGCGCCAGTACGAGGCCTACCTGCAGAAGATCGGGGCGATGAAGTGAGCGAGTTCACCTTGGAGACGTTGCGCGAGGCCGTGAAAAAGCTCGATGCTTTGCCGCCGGTGCCCCAGCTTTTTTCCTATTCGCTATGGCCGCAGACGTCCGCGACAGTCATCGAGCATGAAGAGGGGCGGCGCATTTTCGCCAATCCAGCGTTCTGGAGGCGGTGCCTTGAGGCCGACACCAACACGATCAAGGCCGACATTTTAGGTTATGACAGGCCATTCATGGGACTGCCGATCATAGACCTCGACCTGCCTGCAAACCGACAGCTGCGGGTCAACGTGATGCTTGATCTTGTTGCCCGCTTACACAGGGCCACCGACTGTGAGACCTTGCGACCCGATCCGGCCCGAAACCCGCCGATCCGGCCCGAAAGTCTGAAACCCGGCCCTTGATTTACTTGGCTTTTTCTATGGTGCGGCCTTCTTTTAATCAGAGGGTCCTCGGTTCGAGCCCGAGAGGACGTACCATCCGCCTCGCTTGTCTCTCTTGTCAGCCAATGCTCGTGGCGCTGTCGCTCGCGGCTTGAGCGCGGGTGGGTTTGCCCTCATGGTGGACGTCGAACGCTGAGGGGACCGCCATGAAAGTCGCTGCTGCCATTGCCGGACTGTCGGCCCTGACGCTCGCCGCCTGCGAGGCGCCAGCCGAGCCCGCTGATGCGCCCGCACAGGCCGCGGCCGATCCGCAGCCGTCCGAGATGCTGCAGCAGACGTTCGCGTCTTGCACCTGGGGCAAGGTCGAGGGATCGGGTCTGGCGGTCTGGAGCTTTGACTGCTCGGAAGCGTCGGGCGGCGCGCGCCTGGTGGCCGACGACAGCCTGCCCGGCTTTGCCATCGAGAACAACTTCGACGGAGAGACGTCGCGGTCCCCTGCCATCGTGATCTTCAAGAAGGCGGCGGATGCGCCGATCGACTCGATCCTGGACGCCGTGCGTGCGCGGTCGCCGGGACCGAACACGGCGAGCTGCACCCTGCAGCCGGTCACGTTCGAGGGCGCGGTTCCCGGCAGCTTCAGCCTTGAGCCCACCGGTGAGGTGGCGGCGCGCTGGAACGCCTTTGCCTCGGGAGAGGCCGATGCGGTCGAGGTCGAGCCGCCGTGCGGTCCCATGGGACCGCAGATGTCGGGCGATCGCAGCTTCCGCGTGCTTGAGGCCGATCCGACCACAGTGGTCCTGATCGAATACGGATCCGAGATCCAGATCTTTGATCCCTCGACGCTGCGTCCGGCGGGCTGAGGGGCAGTGAGGGTCGTCGGCGTTCTGGCCTGCGTGCTTCTGGCCGGCGGCTGTTCGGCGGCCCGGCAGATCGGCGAGGGCTTCGGCGATGCGGCGACCCAGCCGCTGGTCGATCTGAACGTGCGGCGCGAGCAGATCCCGACGGTTCTGCTGCAGGCCCAGGCCAATCCGTATGACCGGCGCAATCTGAACCAGTGCACGACGATCCGGGCCGAAGTGCTGCGGCTGGACGAGGCGCTGGGGCCGGATCGGGACGAGCCGCCGGCGCCCGACAATCCGACGCTGAACGAGCAGGCGCAGGATGCGCTGGCGGAAGCCGCTCTGGACGCCATCCGGGACGCGACCACGGACTTCATTCCCTATCGGAGCTGGGTGCGGCGGCTGTCGGGAGCGCAGGCGCGGTCGCGGCAGGTGCAGGACGCGGTCGAGGCCGGGCGGTTGAGGCGGGCCTATCTGAAGGGGCTGGGCATGCGGGCCAACTGCGCGCCGCCGGCCTCTCCCGCGTGGTTCCGGCCGACGGGGACGTCACGGCGTTAGTTCGAGACGTGCCGGGCGTGGAAGTCGCGGCGGAACTGTTCGAAGCGGCCCGCCGCGATGGCGTCGCGCATGGCGGCCGTCAGAGCCTGGAAGAAGGCGATGTTGTGCCAGCTGAGCAGGGTCTTGCCGAGGATTTCATCGGCCCGGATCAGGTGGTGGAGATAGGCCTTCGAATACGACGATGAGGCCGGGCAGGGGATCGTCGGGTCCAGCGGGTCCTGATCCTCGGCGAAGCGGGCGTTCTTCAGGTTGACGGGACCGTCCCAGGTCCAGGCCTGGCCGTGGCGGCCGGCGCGGGTCGGAAGCACGCAGTCGAACATGTCCACGCCG
>JAIERG010000223.1 GCA_019747095.1 Caulobacteraceae bacterium
GATTCGCACCAGAGCGTCGCCAGCCAGGATTGTATCGGCCTGGGCCAGCAGCACGATGTCACCACCCGGTTCAGCGGCAAGCGCTTCTCGGAGTCTTGCTCCAGGATCCCCGGTCTCGGATACCAAAACAGAGACGGGCGGCCCGTTCCGCCATTTCGTCCGGTTGACAACCTCCGTCGCGGTATTGGCCAGGATCGGATCGACCAGCATCGTCAACCGGTCGCGTGGACCCAGTTGGAGCTCGAGACTGCGCGCACTGTCGTTCAGCGACAGAGGCGTAACCCCTACCGCGTCGAGGACGACCATAATCGCCTCCCCGTCGCCATGCGCCGCCGCGGCCCGACGGCCCCAGTCCTCGAAATAATCGCCATAGTCGGCAAGCGGCCGCCCGAGGCCGGATGTCGCGGCCGGCAGCGCGCGCTCCAACCGCTCCAGCGTGGCGCGCACCGTGGCGATTTCGGCCCGCAGCTGGCTTAGCCCGCTCGTCGCCGCAGGCGCGCCGAAGACCTCCCCCTCACCAATACGCTCGCCGCTCGCAGCGATCCTGACCTCGACCCGAACGGGTCCCACATCCGGCCGTAGTCGGTTGTCCAGCCGGAACTCGAACCCCACCCGACCGTCGCCGCCAAACAAGTCCTGGATGTCGCGCCGGAAGCGATCCGCACGTCCCGCAGCGACGAAGGCGTCGCCGGCCCAGATCTCGAGGAGCACCGGCTCCGCATCCGGACCTCGCGCCATCGCCCAACCCGAAACAACAGCAGTGTCGACGCGCTCCACGCTTGCGATCAAGCTGGCCCACGCCTTTAGACTTGCGAGCGCGAGAGGCGAGACGGTCAGAGCGGGCGCGGCGGTTGATCGGAAGGTCGGGTCCGACAGAAGCGCGAAGTACAGGCCCGGCCAGGAATCCGCCCAGGCTAACAGCGCCGCAAGTCCCTCGTTCGATACCGGCAGCGCCTCGGTGGCCCAGTCGATGAGGTCACGCGGCACCCTGGGCGCCGAGCCCCAGATGTTTTCCCCACGTTCCGCGTTCATGAGCACCCGGGCCGCAAATTCGTCTGAACTGAAGAATGCAGCCACGGCTGTGTGGAGCTCCAGCCCTGCGAAGTATGCGATCGTCGCTTCCGATTCCGGCTGGCGATTGTGAGCCAGCTGGTAGAGCCGCACTATGTCGCTTGAGGTCGCTTGCCGGACTTTCATGACGTTTCGGGCAGGCTCATTTTGTGTCTCGACCATAGACTGCGGCGACCTTAGGTGCGCCATCATTAGACGTCGATAGGCACCTTGTGCATAACCGGACAGCCGCTAAGGATCGCTCACAAAAGGGCGTTCGAGCCCGCGCGATCAATGCTAGGGACGACCGCCTTCATGAAGCCATCAGCCCGCTCCAAGGCGAAGTCAGGCAAGTCCGGTACCCCGGACGTTTTTTTCGCGCTGACAGACCTGATGTGGTTCCTGACACATCACGCCACCCTGAGCGGAATTCAGAGAGTGCAGTCCAACATCGCCCGAAGCCTGATCGGGCGGCGTGGGGATGATGCACGCTATGTCATCTCGGAGACTCCGGTTCCCGGCGAGGATGCGCGCTTCCGCGAGCTGGACCGCGACGCTTTGGCCGGGCTCATCGACTATCTGAACGGCGAGCTGGTCGAACACGAACAGCTTCAAGCCATGCTTACAGAATGCATGGAGCAGGCCAAGCCAGTCACGCCACGTCGCGGCAGTGTGGTCGTCGTTCTGGGCAGCTTCTGGAGCAATGAGAACACTGTCGATCGTTACTTCGGGCTGAAGCAATCGGGCGTCCGGATCGGCGTGTACGTCTATGACATCATCCCGTTGACCCATCCGGAATTCTGCGAAGCCTACCTGGTTCGCGATTTCTCCGCCTCCCTCCTGGACCTGTGTCTGGTTGCTGACTTCTTCCTGGCGATCTCCGATCACACTAGGCGCGCACTGGCCAAGTTCATGAGGGACAACAGTCCTCGCCAACTGCCCATCCGCACCGTCCGGCTGGCTCATGCCATGACGCTGGCCCCCCCGACCACCGAGGCTTGGCCGGCCGCCATGCAGCGGCTCAAGGGCCAGGAGTATGTAGCGATCGTTTCCACGATCGAGGGTCGCAAGAACCACCTATATGCCGTCAATGTTTGGCGTCAGCTGATCGCCGACGGTGTCGATGTGCCCCAGCTCGTCCTCGCGGGTCGCAGGGGGTGGCGGATCACAGGCCTGATTGAGGCGCTTGAAGGCACCGACAACCTCGACGGCCGGGTTCACCTCGTGCACGACCTGTCCGATACGGAACTGGTTGCCGTCTACCGGCAGAGTCTCTTCACAGTCTTCCCCAGCCTGATCGAGGGGTGGGGCCTGCCGGTCGGCGAGAGTCTGGCCCTCGGCAAGATGTGTGCCGCGTCCAGCACGTCATCGATTCCCGAGGTTGGAGGTGATTTCGTAGACTACTTCGACCCGACCAATCTTCAGGACGGGGTTGAGACCATCGGCCGCCTCATCCGGGACCGGGCCTGGCTGGCCGAGCGCCAGCGCAATATCGTCGAAGACTTCGTTCCCCGCACTTGGGATCAGGTGGCCGACGAACTCCTGGCCGAGGTCGAAGCCCTCCGGAGTGCGCCCGTCATTCCGATCGGCATGGCCAAACTGGACGCCGGCGTCGTCTACCGGCCCTCTGACGTCTTTCAGCCGGCATCCCCGCATCGCTGGCTCAAGGACCGGGCGACACGGTTCCTGCTGGCGCGCTCCTTTTACGGCAATGAGAACATTGGTGCCTGGATGCGCGGACGGTCCGGTGAACTGGTGTTCCAGACCGAACTGGCCGAAGGCGCGTCAATCGTGGTGAACATCGCAGTCTTTTCGACCGGCTATCTCGGCGCAAGCACCGTGACCCTGATGCTCGATCCGGTGGCCGGCCAGTCCCGTCTCCGGCCCGTTGCTCACCATATACCGATGTTGCCCGGCGCGAACTATCAGGTGCGGGGACATGTCGGCCCGGGCGGCGTTTGCCGCCTGACGCTGGAGTTGACCGGCGACTATGCCCGGCCCGAGGGGGATGTCCGCGATCTGGCCATCGGCATTTCGGCGATCGGTTTCGCGCCAGCAGACGACATGGTTGCCCGAATGGACCTCCTGGAAGGCATGACCCTGCGCGACGCGACCCATAGACCCGGTCCCTCAGGGGCTGGCGACTGACAGAGGGTTCGATGCGCACCCGCTTCTGGCATTATCATTCCCGTTTCGACGCCGTGGAAACCGTGACGCGTCACGCCATGAACCAACCGCCGTTCACGGCCCGCGACGGACGGGTAACCAACTTCCTCGGCGTAACGATCGATCCGCGCATCTTCCCGACTGCTCTGGACCGTATGGCGGGCACGATCGAGGCAGCACCGATGCCGAACAATTGGCATGCCGACCTTGCGGAATGGGGGGCTGCCTTGCGCGCCGTCGATCTCAGTGGCCCGCGGTTCACCATGATCGAGCTCGGCTGCGGCTGGGGCTGCTGGATGACGAACCTCGGCACAATCGCCCGGAGGAACGGACGCGCCGTTCACGTCATCGGGATCGAAGGGGACACCGGCCATATCGAGATGGCGAAACAGACACTGCGCGAGAACGGCTTCGCCGAGTCGGAGTGGACCCTTGTCACGGGCATCGCCGCCGGCCGCAGCGGCACGGCCCTGTTTCCGACCCAGGACCAGCCGGGCCAGTCCTGGGGGCTCGAGCCGCGTTTCGACGCCAGTGAGCAGGAAGCCATCGAGCTGGTAGCCAGCGGGCGCTACGTCGCCCTGCCGATGATCGCCTTGGCTGAGGTCGCGGCCGCCGAACCCCGTATCGACCTTGTCCACATCGACATCCAGGGCGGGGAAATCGGCGTGATCGAGTCTTGCCTCGACCTGCTGAACGAGAAGGCGGCCTACGTCCTGATTGGCACTCACAGCCGCCAGATCGAGGGTCGTCTGTTCGACATCATGCTCGCTGCGGGTTGGGTGCTGGATATGGAGCGGCCCGCCTTTTTGACGCTTGCGGGCGACCGACCCGAGGTCACCGTCGACGGGGTGCAATCCTGGCGCAACCCGAGGCTGCTGCCAGAGTAGATGCGCCGTCTTGTGACCATGAAAAGGGAAGCTTGTTGAATGCCGCGCGAAACCGAACGCAGCTCGGGCGTCTTCGGGACGACCGGCCGTCCAGAAGCTGGGTCAGGCGGCTAGATCGACCTTTCGTCGGCATCGGGCCATGCCGGCCGCGCGACGAGCCACTGCCGTATTCCCGGTGTGAAAGTCGATTGGTGCTCGACGGGCGAAAGGCACTTGCTCTGACCATCGTCGATACTGCGACCCGGATCCGTCCTGCGATGGACACCGTTGCCAGCTATCGCGGTGTAGACGTCGTCGAGATGCTGGAGCTGTTGACCGGCATCCCCGGTCGGCCAATCGGAACCGGAAGGGATGCTTGGCATGCTCGAGGCTCAGCCCTCAGGGTTTGCTGGAGAAATGGCCACCCACTTCGCAGCGGTCGATGAGAGCGAGAACTTACACGTGCCATTCCGACAGCTTCCCAATGACGCCTCAGCATTAGTAGACGCGAAGCGCCCTCGGTGGGTAAACGGTTGTTACCCCGCGTCCTGGGGGCGACGAAAAGCCGGAGGCGAGCTTGGTCTGGTCGAAGAGCGTCAACCACAAGAAGGTTGGCGACGCCCTTAGGGACGCTGGCCAATGGAAGAAAGCTGAAGAGGCCTATCGGCGGCATCTGAAAACAGATCCGAATGATGCCGGGATCTGGGTTCAGTATGGTCACGTCCTTAGAGAACAGGGCAAACTCGACCAAGCTGAGATCGCGTACGAAAGTTCGACGTCGATTGCGCCCCATGAGCCTGATGGGTGGCTCCAGCTGGGCTACACTCTCAAAGACTCGGGCAAGCTGGCAGCAGCTTTGGAGGCCCTGCGTCAAGCGGACCTGAACGGTGCACACGATCAGCTAGAGGGCCTGATCGCGGACCTGTCACGGACGCTGAAGCTCAAGGCGAGGCCCACGACCTCAACCTGTAGGTACCTGTTTTCAGTTCAGGATGTGTTCGCGTACCTGAAAGCGCACTCAACCCTGTCCGGCATGCAGCGTGTTCAGGCTGGGCTCGTTCTTCAGTTCTTGAGGAACGCGTCGCTCGACTGCGGCTACGTCATCACTGACGCAAGTTCGGTTCTCGAACGAGGTACGCTGTGGCAACTTAGTACTGAGCACCTCCGGAGCTTGCTCGAGTATTCACTGGGCGACAGGGTAGAGCTGGTCAGGCTTCGTCGCTTGTTGGCTATCGCAGAGCAGAATGCACATCCGATCACGGCCGGACCGGGCACCACGGTGGCCCTCCTCGGCGCTTTTTGGGGGCACGGAAACAGCGTTGAGCACTTTCTGCCAGCTAAACGAGCTGGAGCCCGCATTGCGCTCTTTGTCTACGATCTGATTCCTGTCTCCCATCCGGAATACTGCGATCCCGCGCTTGTTCGGGAGTTCACGGCCGCCCTGCATGAGTGGTGCCTCGTCTGCGACTACATATTGACCATCTCGGAATTCACGCGGGTGTCGGTTGAACGGTTCCTGTCCGAGCAAGACCTGCAGCAGATACCGGTTGCGTCCGTTCCTCTGGCCCATACGCTTCCCGGGCCAGCAAATCTTGGGAAGATCTGGCCCAAGAGCCTGCTTGGCCTGAAGGATCGCGAGTACGTGGCCTATGTCTCCACCATCGAGGGCCGCAAGAACCATTCATACGTCGTGCACGCTTGGCGCCAGTTGATGGCACAGGGAATCGACGTACCGGACCTCGTGTTCGTCGGTCGGATGGGCTGGCGCGTGAACGGATTGATGGAGTTGCTGGACGGCACCAACAATCTGGGAGGCCGCGTGCATGTCGTTCACGATCTGACTGATGCGGAGCTCAGCGCGGTTTACGAGAACAGCCTCTTTACGGTGTTCACGAGCATGGTCGAGGGTTGGGGCCTTCCTGTGGGCGAAAGCCTCCTGCATGGAACACCCTGTGTCGCATCGTCGACCTCTGCGATCCCCGAAGTGGGCGATGACTTTGTCGATTACATTGACCCGTTGTCCGTCACCGATGGTGTCGCTGTCTTCGAGCGTTTGCTTACGGATCGCAGCTATTTGGCCGAGCGCCGCAGGAACATTGTCGAAAACTTCAAGGCGCGCGATTGGGATGAGGTTGCCGCAACCTTCCTCGGGCACCTGCAGAAAATGGAGCAGCTCCCGCCCCGTGAGCCAGATGTGCCACCTCTACAAGAAGGCCATCTGTTCCGCCCCGGCGACATTGCCAATCCCGATGGCCTCCTGGGTGACCACATCGCGCTGCCCAATCGCCTGTTGGTCGCCGAGCATTTTCAAAGGCCGGAGGCCTTTGGTGCTTGGATGACGGGGCCAAGCGGTGAAATCCGCTTCAAGACCGACCTGTCTGAGGGCGAGGCCGTCAATCTCTACCTCAAGCTCCGGTCGGGGCCTGCCTTGGGAACCTCCGCTATCAAGCTCAGTCTTGGCGGAAGACATCCAACGAATGCTCGCCCCCTAGGGGACCACGATCTGCAACGATCCAGCCTTGTCAAAGTCCAAGGGGATGCGGGGCCAGGAGGAGTCTGTCGCCTAGTCTTGGAGATTGAAGGCACAGAGGACGCACCGTCAGAGGATGCTGTGGCGTTTTGCGTAGGTCTGGAAGCCTTGGGTTACGCTCGACCTTCCAATCTGACCGCACGTACCGACATCCTTGAGGCATTCAGCTTCATTATGGGCAGTTACGCACCTGAATAAACTGTTTGTGTATTCGATGCTGCGTGCTCATGCATATTTTGGGCGGCAGTGATCCACCATCAAGAGTCAAACGTAGAATCACTAGCCAAAGCTGAGCGCACGGAAGCCGCAAACCTCAGTATACTTCCACCGGATATCAAAAGCTTCACCAAACAAGTTACGGAGGTAAACCTCTGCGGCCCCCAAAATCTGAGAGTGCTCCGAAAACGTCGTGAGAAACAGTTTGTTCTCGAATATCAACAACGGCGCCAGTCGACGGTTATGCTCCGACATGAATTTGAAGAAGCCCTCAGTAACACCGGGCCAGTGGGGACCGAAATAGTCGTCAAGAAGAACGAGACCTCCACCAAGCAAAAGTTCTTGGGCAATTATGAGATCGTTGATGGCGTGAATTGACGTGTGCCCGCCGTCAATCGAAAATATGCGAATACCTTTTGTCGGAATTCTCTCGCGCAAATACGTCAGCGTCAAACCCATGCTGTCGCCAGCAAGCAGTCTCAAGCGCGGTAACAGCTCTGGGAAAAGATTTTCGGCGTGGGCCAAAAACGTGTCTTTAGAACCTTGGCCGCTCGAGTCGACGTTTAGTTCCTGATGGTCGAACAGATCGATAGCGAAACAGCTCTCGTCTCCACGCGCCGCCGCAGCGAGAACGAAAAACAACCGCCCGTGATGAATACCGATCTCTGCGATGTCTCCCGTCAGGCCCTGAGTTGCATGCAAACCATCTATGAAAGCGACGATATGGTGGATGTTACCCCCAAGCCACCCTTCGACATTCGCATCGGTCACAATCCGGTGCGCCCGCGCGATCGGCGGCTCAGACACTTTGGGCAGTTTGGCTACTTTCGCCATTTCACTTCTCGACGCAATCTTCACAGGTCGTGACGTGACCCCCGTTTCTCATCCAGCCATAACGAGAGTCCTAGGTTGATCTGAGCTGTGATCGGCTGGGTTGG
>JAIERG010000175.1 GCA_019747095.1 Caulobacteraceae bacterium
AAAGCTGGGCTCGCGGAGCCTCGCTGCTTGAGCGCGTTTGGCGGCTCAGTTCAGGCCGCCAGCTTGACCACGCCGGCGTCGATGTAGCGGCGGGCTGCGCGCTGGGCCTCGGCGATCTCGTCGCGCTCCATCTCTTCGGACATCTCGCGGCGATAGACCCGGGCTTCGATCGAGCCCTTCATGGCCGCCAGGTTGAAGATCATGTGGGCCGAGACCCGGTCCATCGGGCAGCCGCCCGATCCCGAGGAATACATCATCCCCAGCCGGAACAGGGCGTCGCCGTCCATGTCGGGCGTGGGCAGAGGCAGCGGCGCGGCCTCGACTTCGTTGATCGCTTCCGGCGCGGTTTCGTGCGCGTTCATCGTCGTATCCTTTGCGATGGCCGACCCTTCTGGTCCGCCTCTCTGATACGCGATCAAATACCGCCGGTTTGAAGTTAAAGTTAACAGCGGCACGCCCGCCAAATTCTTTTCAGTAAAGGCAAAATGAATACTCCGCAGTCGGTTCAGGACTGCGAAATACACTGTAAACGCCTGATTCAGGATTTCCTGGCGCGCTGGCCGAACAGTAGCTTCCGGGCCTCCTCCGCCGCCCTCCCCGAAGCGGCCAGATTGCTGCGCAGCTCGTCCCCGACCGCCCTGCCCCTCTGCACCGCCGGGCGCGCGCCGACTCGCTCGACCCAGGCCTTCAGGTTGGGGAAATCCGTCAGGTCCTGCCCTTGATGCTCCGGCAGGATCCAGGGCCACGCGGCCATGTCGGCGATGGAATAGTCGCCCGCCAGGAACTCGCGGTCAGCCAGCCGCCGATCCAGCACGCCGTAAAGGCGGTTCGTCTCGTCGGTGTAGCGGCGAACGCCATAGGCGATCTGGCGCTGGTCCTTGATGAGTGCAGGCGCATACTGGCGGAAGTGATGGGTCTGGCCCGCCATGGGCCCCAGGCCGCCGACCTGCCAGAACAGCCACTGATCCACCTCGGCCCGAGCTCGCAGGTCAGTTGGATAGAAGCGGCCCGACTTGTTGCCGAGATACTGCAAGATCGCCCCGCTCTCGAAGATCGACAGCGGTTTCCCGTCCGGGCTGTCGGGATCGACGATTGCGGGCATGCGGCCGTTGGGGCTAATCGCCTGGAACTCCGGCGTGAACTGTTCGCCCCTGCCGATGTTCACCGGCTTCAGCCCATAGGGCAAACCCATCTCCTCCAGCGCGATGGAGATCTTCCAGCCGTTCGGCGTGGGCCAGTACCAGAGCTCGATGGGGGCGGTCATGGCTACATCTCCTGCAAGCGTTGCGGGGCATGATCTGGGCGGCGGCGGGGCTGGCCGCAAGGCATGAGGAAGCGTTCAGACGCTGTTCATGAGGCGAGGCAGACGGTGCTTTGGAGCCGCCGGAAATCGGCGTGCGGGGACAGATGACTATGAGATCGATCTTGAAGGCCTTCGCCGCCACAGCCGCGCTGGCGCTGGCGGCCGGACTGCCGGCAGTCGCCCTGGCGCAGGACGAGGCTCAGCAAGAGGCACCGCCCAACGACGTTGGCGCGACCTATCAGCCGGACGCGCCGTCCGCGCCGCAGGTTCAGAACTGGAACGACGGCCCTCGCATCGAGCCGGTCCAGGATCGTGGCGGACGCGGTGATGGTGGTGGTCGCCGGGACCGCGGTGGCGACGGCGATGGCGGTCGCAGGGATCGGAGCGGCGACGGCGAACGCGGCGGTGGCGGGTGGAACCGCGGCGGCGGTGACACCGGCGACGGTTGGACCCCGCCCATTCCACCGCCTCCGGGCATTGAACGGCCAGATCAGAACCCTGGAGGCGGCTGGAACCGTGGTGGACAGGATGACGTTGACGGCAACGACGGACAGAACTGGGATCGCGGCAGCGAGCGACGTGATCGCGACACGATCCTGAACGGTAGCGGTCGCGAGTATGCACCATCGCAGGACGAACCCTTGCGCGTCGCGCCACGCGGAAGTTTCGCCGACAGCTGCAGTGGCTCGTATGTGAATCAGGGTCGGCTCTACGCCGACTGCCGCGACACGCGCGGCAATGTGCGCGGCACATCCATTGAACTGGCCCGCTGTTCTTCAAGCGACATCGGAAACGATGATGGTCGGCTGGTTTGCCACAATGTTCGCGGCGACTTCGAGAATCGCGGCGGCACCAATGGCCGCTGGGACCGGGACCGGGACCGTTACGACGATGGCAGACGTCATTGGGACAATGGTCGCAACCGCTGGCGTGACTACGACGGTTTCCACTACCGCTGGAACCAGAACCAGTGGCGTCGCGACTGGAACCGGAATCGCGGCTACGACTGGTGGCGCAATGACCGGGGTTTCCGGAGCTACAACGGCTTCCGCTTCGGCTTCTATTTCGCGCCGGGATACGGTTATTACTCGGTGCCAAGGAACTACTGGGGCCAGCGGTGGTATCCGGGCGACTACCTGCCATCGGTGTTCTGGCGCTATCGGCTGAACGACTGGCGGACCTTTGGCCTTGGCTTTCCGCCGCCGGGAACCCAGTGGGTCGCCGTCGACAACCACATCTATCTGATCGACAGCTACGACGGCTACATCATCGAGGTCATCTTCGACGCCTGGCGCTGGTAGCCAGGCCGAGAACCGGGGTCAGCCGCAGTCGACGCCGCGGATGATCCCGGTGGCCTCGTCGAAGCGCACGTTCAGCCGGTCCGGCCGATACTCGCGCGTCGTCGGACAGGTCGTGCAGACGATCCGCACATTGGCATCGGCCGGGAAGGTCACCGCACCGACATGGGTGCCAACCAGCGACTGTGCGGCCGCGGTGTCGCACCGGCTGGATCCCACGCCGGGTGGTGACGGCTCCGGCGTGGCCGCGCAGGCGGCGAGGGTGCCGACAGCACCCAGCGTCAGGATCATCCGCATCGCACCTGCTCCACGATCCCGGTCTGGGCGTTGTAGAAGATGTTCAGCCGATAGGCCGAGAAGTCCATCGTCACCGGGCATGTGGTGCAGGTGACGCGGCGGTTGACCACCTCGACCGGCACCGGGATCTCGTTGCGGTGGCGGCCGATCAGGAATTGGTAATCCCGCGCCTTGCAGAGATCCTCGTCGGCTTCGGGCATGCGGCTACCAACCGGCTGGTTCTCCTCGGCGCGCTCGACCACCGCCGGGGCGGTGACCTCCGGCGGGGTCGAAGAGCAGGCAGCGAGCATCAGGGCTGCGATCAGGCCGCCTTTTCCCAACGCCCCCCGTCCGACTGCTTCCAGTAGGCGAGTTTGGCTCCCTGATCCTTCAGCGTCTTCCAGCGCGCCCGCGCCGTGGTCAGGGCGACCTCGTCCCGGCCGTCGAAGATGATGAAGCATCGCTCGAACTCCTCTGTCAGGCTCATGTCTGACTGATCCACGATGAACAGCGCCTGAGAACCGTTAAGGTTCTCGTCGTCACCGGTCAGGAGGATGGGCTGGCGCTCCGCATGAGGCTCGTCGGCCATCCCGTGCGCCAGGAAGCTGTCCTCGCGCCACGTCCACAGCCGCTCATCGATGTCGCGCCGCTGGTCAGCGTCGGCAACTCGCACGCGGGCGCGCCAGCCGCGCTGAAGCGTCCGGTCCAGGAGCTCGGGCAGCACCTGGTCCAGCGTCGATTGCTCCAGGTGATAGAACCAGACCTCGCCGGACGCTTCCGTCATGCGGATCAGCCCTCGTAGGTGTCAGCCACCATGCGGTCGAGCAGACGCACGCCCCAACCCACCGGGCCGTCCGGCACCGTCGGCCGCGTCGACTTGTTGACCCATGCGGTGGGCGCGATGTCGATATGCGCCCAGGGCAGGCCGTTGACGAACCGCTGCAGGAACAGGGCGGCGGTGATCGAGCCGCCGTCGCGCCCGGCCGAGTTCTTCACATCGGCGTTCACGCTATCCATGATCTTGTCGTATTGCGGCGGCATCGGCATCCGCCAGACATTCTCGCCCACCTTGGGGCTGGCGGCTAGAATGGCATTGGCCAGATCGTCATCGTTGGAGAAGACGCCCGCATAGTCCAGGCCCAGAGAGATGATCATGGCGCCCGTCAGGGTGGCCAGATCGACCATGAACTTCGGCTTGAAGCGGTCCTGCGTATACCAGAGGGCGTCGGCCAGAACGAGGCGACCCTCGGCGTCGGTGTTGATGACCTCGACCGTCTGACCCGACATGGACTTGACGATGTCACCCGGACGCTGGGCGTTGCCGTCGGGCATGTTCTCGACCAGACCCAGAACGCCCACGGCATTGACCTTGGCCTTGCGGCCCGCCAGCGCGTGCATCAGGCCGGCGACGGCGGCGGCACCGCCCATGTCCCAGATCATGTCCTCCATGCCCTGGGCCGGCTTGATCGATATGCCGCCGGTGTCGAAGCAGACGCCCTTGCCGACGAAGGCGATGGGCTGATCGCCGGGCTTGCCGCCGTTCCACTGGATGACCGCCAGCTGGCTCTCGCGCACCGAGCCCTGGCCGACGCCCAGCAGGACGTTCATGCCCAGCTTGCGCATCTCCTCTTCGCCCAGGATCTCGACCTTGAGGCCCAGCGGCTCCAGCGCCTTGACGCGGCGGGCGAACTCTTCCGGGTAGAGGACGTTGGCGGGCTCAGCGACCAGGTCGCGCGAGAAGTAGATGGCGTCGGCGACCGCGTTCATCGGCTCGAAGGCCGAACGCGCGGCGGCGGCGTCGTGCGTCACGATGTGGACCGTCTTGATGGACGGTACCTTCTCCGGCTTTTCCTTGGTGCGGTACTTGTCGAAGCGATAAGCGGCGAGGCGCACGGCGAAGGCGGCGCGGGCGGCCTGCTCGGCCGACACATGGGACAGGTCGATCGTCAGGGCCTCGAGGCCCGACAGCTTGACCGCGTGATAGGCCGCGCCCACCGCGGTTTCGAGCGCCAGGTCGTCGAACTTGGCCGCGTCGCCCGCGCCGCTCAGCACCACCAGATCGGCCTCCAGCCCGGCCGGGGCGGCCACCAGCGTGGTGGAGTTGATGCCGCCGGTGAAGCGGCTCGCGCCCATCGCCTTGGTCATAACGCCGGAGGCGGCGGCGTCGTGGTCGGTGCCTGCCCCGGCAAAGGCGCGGCCGTCATGGACGAGGATGGCGAGGGCGCCCGCGCGGCGGGCGTCGGCGACGAAATCGATCGTGAGGGGCAAGACACACTCCAGCCGGGTTCAAGCCCGGTCGTTGATACTGTGAAGCTTGACTATAGCCGCCATTGTCGGCGGCTCGCCAGCGCGTGTATTAGATGCGCCGCAACGAACGCGCCCGCAACCGGGTGATCCCCATCGCCCGCATGACCCTGATTCAGCGCTACCTTTTCCGACAGATCGCCCTACCCGTTATCGGTGCCTGCGCGTCGCTGGCTGGAATCGGCATCTTGTCGCAGAGCCTGGATCAGCTCGAGGTCATCGTCGAACGCGGCCAGAGCGTGTGGGTCATGCTGAAGCTGACCCTGCTGGCCGTGCCTCAGCTGTTGGCTGTGATCCTGCCTATCGGCCTGTTCGTCGGCACTCTGATCGCGCTGACCCGGCTACAGCGCGAGCGGGAACTGACAGCCGCCTATGCATCGGGCATGACACGCTGGCGCATGATAGAGCCCGGCGCGCGGCTGGCGGCGGTCATCGGACTGCTCATGCTGATCACCAACGTCCTGATCCAGCCCTGGGCCCAGCGCGAGGCACGCAACCAGGCGTTCGAGATCCGCACCGATCTCGCGGCCCTGCTGGTCGAGGAGGGCCGCTTCGTCCAGGGCCCGAACGGCCTGACGGTCTATGTCCAGGAGATCGAGCAGAACGGTCTGCTTAAGAACCTCTTCATCTACATCGAGGACGGCGACGAGGTGACGACCTGGGATGCGTCCGAGGCCCGCTTCGGTCGCGTCGACGGACAACCGGTGCTGACCATGCAGGCCGGGTCCTGGCAGCAGTACAGCTCCGCCGGCGTGTTGCAGCAGCTGTCCTTCGATGGCTACGTCTTCCCGCTGGGCCAATACGTCACCGACACGGAGACGGTCCGCTACAAGCCGTCCGACCTTTATCTCGACCAGCTCTTCGACCCATCGGCGCAGCTGATCGAAACCGCCGGATCGCGCGGCGAACTGCTGGCCGAGGCCCACGCGCGTCTCTCCTCGCCGTTCTATGCTCTGGCGGCTATGGCGCTGGCTCTCACGGCAATCCTTGGCGGAGCCTTTAGCCGGACGGGCTATTCCGGCCGCATCGCCAAGGCCTCGGCAGCGTTTCTGCTGGTTCGAATCGTCGGCTACACCGTCGTGGCAGCCAGCGCGTGGAACGGCTGGTTGAACGTCTTCCAGTACTTGTTGCCCATCGTTGCGACGGCGGTGTCGCTGCGCCTGCTGTTCCGCGCGTTGAAGCCTCGCCGGGCGAGCGGCTGGTCGATCTCGGCGCTGAAGGCGCGGTTCGCATGACGGCGCTCGGCTCCATCTCCGCCTCCTCGCGCCATCTGCTGAGCGCGCTACGCCTCGGCCGCATCGAGCGGTATGTGCTGGTGCAGCTGGCGCGATCGCTGGGGGTGGCGCTGGGCGTCATCTCGGCCCTGGTCATGCTGATCGACTTCGTCGAAATTTCGCGCGGCCTGGGCTCGGACACTGACCTCTCGGCCCTGCGCATCTTCGGCCTGATGCTGGTCAAGAGCCCGGCGGTGATCGTCCAGCTTCTGCCCTTCGTCTTCTTGTTCGGCACCCTGTCCGCCTTTGTCAGCCTGAACCGACGCTCCGAGCTCGTGGCCATGCGGGCAGCGGGCGTTTCGGCCTGGCGCTTCGTGCTTCCGGCCGCGGGCGCGGCCCTGGCCTTCGGCATCCTGACGGTGACGGTGATCGGTCCCCTAGCGGCGTCCGGCGACGGCCTGTTCCAGCGCGAGCGGCAGCGCATCTCAGGCTCCGTCATGAGCGGCGAGGAACAAGAGGCCATATGGCTGCGCGAAGGCGACGGTCCGCGCCAGATGGTCATCCGCGCCGGCCGGCAGGACCGCGCCAACGCCCGGCTGCTGGATGTGACCTTCTTCATCTACACCACCGACCCCAACGGCCGGCGTGCTTTCACCGAACGGATCGATGCCGAGGCCGCCAGCCTGTCCGCTGGTCGCTGGCGCCTTTTCGACGCCGTGGGGGCCCAGACGGGTCAGCGCGCCATGCGTTATGCGACCCTTGACCTGCCTTCGGCTCTCGCCGACGAGGAGGCGTTCGAACGCTTTGCCCGGCCCCAGTCCACGCCCTTCTGGTCCTTGCCCGGCCAGATCCGGCGAATCGAGGACGCGGGCTTTTCGTCGACCGCCTACCAACTGCGTTTCCAGCAACTGCTGTCCACGCCCCTGACCTTTGCGGCCATGACGATTTTGGCGGCAGCGTTCTCATTGCGGCTGATGCGGTTGGGCGACCTCGCACGGATGGCCGTATCGGCGGTAGTGCTGGGCTTCGCTTTCTTCTTCCTGAACCAGTTTTCGGCGGCGATGGGGTCGGCGGAGGTCGTGCCGCCGCTGGTGGCCGCCTGGCTGCCGGCCGTTTTGACAGCGCTCGCCGCCTTCACCTTGCTGTTCTATACCGAAGACGGCTAAGCGGAGCCCCGGCGGGGGCCATCAGGAGCGGTTTTTCAACGACATGCGGCCCGGCGGTTTCGTCCCGATGACCCAGGCTCTGCGCCTCCGCCTTCTGGCGGGAGCGGCGGTCGTCGCCTGCCTGCCGGGCCTCGCCGCCGCCCAGACCGCGACGCCGCGCCAGCCGGACGTTCAGCCGACAGCCGGGGGCCTGACCCCTGGGGCCCTCTATATCGAGGCCGACAGCGCCGGCCGGGTCGGCGACGTCATCTCGGCGACCGGCGAGACGGAGCGGGTCTTCGCCCGCTAT
>JAIERG010000003.1 GCA_019747095.1 Caulobacteraceae bacterium
CGATCGCTTCATTCTGTCCGTCCTTCGTTGGGCGGACTCTAGCTATTCCTGAAGGAGTTTCAGGGGGTCACGTCACTCGGACCGCCGGCGTTCGTTCGGTTCAAGCCCTATGTCGCTTTCTCCGACGACGGGCAGGCTGCAATCACGGATCCGAAGCGAACGACACCGATACGCAGGCGGTTCTGCAAGAATTGGTGGAACCAGCACTGGCGCCAGCTTCAGGAAGCCTTCGCCGCCTGGCTGGCGGACGGACAGTCGGACTGCGTCATTCCACTCGACGGAGACCAGAGACTAACCCTCGCCGGTCGGCTGCTGCAGCTGACCGCCCAGAGACACATCGTCGGAGATCTCCAGTTCCAGGACGACGCTGAAGATCCGGACGAACCGGAGGATGATGACGACGACGGCGTCTTCGATGCTGATGCTGAGGACGAGGCATGAGCGACTGGACACTGACGCACATCGACGAACCGATGCTTAGCTTTGGCTTCAACCAGAAGACCGAGCATCCAAAGGACGGCCTATTCCTGTTCGGCCCGCCGGCCTCCAACCAGAATCCCGCGCGCATGGATGTGGGCGTGATCGGAACGCTGGAGGGGATCAGGCGGTACGAGACCTGGGTGAAGGCCTTGGGCGCGACGATCGCGGCTCCGGAAAGCGGCCGCGAAGAGAACAAGACGATGTGGCCGGGATTTCAGGCCGCGTTCGGCGTGCCCTGGCCCGCGACGCCCTTTGCCAAGATCACGATCGACGGCGATCTTCTGAGCCGCCGCATCCGCAGCGAGGATCGACATGACGGGATTTTCCGCGCGGTCGATGTCTATGGCGACGCCTTGCGGAAATACCTGCGCGAGCAGGAAGCCCGACCGCAGTTCTGGTTCGTGGTCATCCCCGAAGAGGTGCATCGGTTCGGTCGGCCGAAATCCATCGTGCCTCGAGAACAACGGGAGAAGGCATCAGGAACGATCGGGCGTCGAGCTGCGAAGTCCATCCTGTCGGCAGGCTCGCTCTTCGTCGAAGAGATGGAGGCCGCCGCGCTCTATGAGTATGAGCTCAACTTCCACAATCAGCTGAAGGCTCGGCTGCTCGACACGGGCCAGGTCTTGCAGGTGGTTCGGGAAACGACCCTGACCCCTTCCGAGTTCGAGGAAGGTGCCCGCAGGTCCCTGCAGGATCCGGCGTCGGTCGCTTGGAACCTCGCCACGACCAGCTTCTACAAGGCGGGCGGCCGCCCGTGGCGGGTCGCAGAGGTCCGCGAGGGCGTTTGCTATGTCGGGCTGGTGTTCAAACACATCGAAAACGCCAACGGCCGCGACAACGCCTGTTGCGGTGCCCAGATGTTTCTGGATTCTGGCGAAGGCGTGGTTTTCAAGGGCGCCGTCGGACCTTGGTTCTCATCCACCGACCACAGCTTCCACCTGAGCCGCGAAAAGGCCGCGGAACTGATGGGGATGGTGATCGCCTCCTACACCGAGATGCACGGCCGCCCGCCAGCCGAATTGTTCATCCACGGCAAGACGTGGTTTGAGACGGCGGAATGGGAGGGTTTCCAATCGACCGTGCCCCCGGAGACCAGACTGGTCGGCATTCGCATCCGGCGGCAGAACGAGTTGAAGCTGTTTCGCTACGGCAGTCGGCCGGTGTTGCGGGGGACCGCCATCCTCGCCTCGGATCGTCGCGCCTACCTCTGGACGACCGGCTTCACGCCTCGGCTTAACACCTATCCGGGCCGGGAGGTGCCGAACCCCATCACCGTAGACATCGTCCAAGGCGAGGCGGACATCCGGCAAGTACTCACCGACCTAATGTCGCTGACCAAACTGAACTTCAACAACGCCGGCTTCGCGGACGGCCTGCCGGTCACGCTGCGCTTCGCTGACCTGACCGGTGAAATACTTACGGCAGGCCCGACCGACATCACCGCGCCGTTGCCGTTCCGATATTATATCTGATCGCAATCGCGCCCGGGGCGTCGCGGGCCCGCATCCACTAGAGGCCGCCCGAAAGCAGAGCTTCCCAAGTTCGCCTTTGAGTCAGCAGCAGTCGTGTCGGCGACTCGTTAGCCTTCGGCTTCAGCTTGCCTACGGAGATCTTCCAGCCGTTCGGTGCAAATGGTCGCCGTCAGGCCGCGAAGCACATCGACCCGCTCGGCCAACCATGCGAGCTCCTCGGCAGTGATCTTGAAGTGCTCGGAGTAGCGCGCCTTCACATAGGCCTCACGGAGAAGCTCGAAGCAGCGGCGTTCGAACTTGGTTTCACGGGGCCACGCGTCGGCGAGCCGGGTGTCGATGCCCTCGGCCTTTTTCCGGAGGAAGGCGAGGTTATGAGCCTTGCCGCTGTACAGCGTCGTGACGAGCAAGACGCAGTGGTAGAGATGCTCTGACGCTTGATGCAAGGAGAAGGCGGCCAGGTTGGCGCTTTCACGTTGGATATAGAAGCGAGCACCAGCCTGAAACTCTGCCGAGCTCGCCATCCACTTCTCGTAGTGTCGCTGCGCTTCCTCCAGCGCGAGACGCGCTCTCAAATCGGCCGGCTTGTGCAGCTTGCCCGCCGGGGTATCGTAGACCACCACGCCTTCGCGCACGATGTCGGCGAAGAAGTACCGCCCACGGTCCAGCTGGTCGTTCACGTCGTCGAGCGAATGGACGATCAAGCTGACGGGGGTGCGAATGTCCGGACCGATGGGCATCGTCCGGTTCTCGGCCTCGTGCCAGAATTCGCGGTCGGTGAGGTCTTCATGATCGACGACGATCAGTAGATCGAAGTCCGAAAAATACCGTCCGACCGGGTCGTGCACCCAGTCGCCGCGCGCATAGCTGCCATAGAGAATGATCTTGAGGATCTTGCCGTGCTTGAGCCGATCAGCGCGCCGGGTGGCGGTCGCCTCCTCGAAAGCCGCGCGCACAGTCTCGACCACCTGGCGGAGTTCGGCCTGCTTGCGCGGCGGCAGATGATCAAGGCTCGTCTTCATGGCCGGAGTCTCCGCGATACGGCCGCACACGGCAAGGCTGAAACGGCCTTTCTGTCGACCTTAGCCTTGATGTCATGCCTGATTTCGCCAAACGAAAAAGCCGCGCGCCCCCAAAGGGCGCGCGGCGAGTTTTCGTCCCGGACGGTTCTATTCTGCGGCGAACGAATAGGCGTCGTCATCACTTGGCGCTTCGGCGCCCGGCTCTTCCGGCTCCGCCGCGTCCGACACCGTCCGCAGCGGCGCGGGCAACCACCCCTTGCCCTCGACCAGCCGCTCGGCGGCCTCGGCCATGTCCGCCTTCTTGAACCCGGCGATCCGCCCGGCCTCTTGGGCGCCTGCCGCCTCCGTCACCGCCTCCAGCACCTTGGGTTTGGCGACACGGGTGAAGTAGCTGGCCGCCGTCGCCGACCATGTGCCGGTCATGTCCAGTCCGACCGCCGTGGCCAGCGTCTCGGCCTGCGCCAAGGCGCCGGGCCTGCGGTCGTGCGGATCGCGCACGGCGTAGAGACCGACCCCGGCGCAACAGGCCATCAGGTCCAACTGGTCCGACGGGGCCAGCGCGGCCACGACACCCCAGAGGTCTTGGGGGCGCTCGGGCAGACGCGCGCCCCACGCCTCGCACCGGTCGCGGACCCGCCGACCGGCGGGACCGTCGTCCACCCCCGGCGCCAGCCGCTCCAGCCCCGTGGTCGTCAGCCGAAGCTGCAGGGGCGTCCAGACGCCGTAGCCCGGATAGAAGACCTGCAGGACGAGGGCGTGGACCACGGTCGCGAGCGCCGCGTTGACATCGGCCTGCACCGCGTCACGCAGCCCCATGGTCCTGTGGGCCGTCAGGTCGATCAGCAGCCGGTCCGACAACGCCGCTCCGCCCTCGTGGGGCGCGTCCGCGCCTGCCTGCGCCCCACCGTCCGCACCGTCGTCCGCCGCCTCTTCCTCCGACCACGGCGACGGCGGATCGGCGGGCACGTCCTCGGCCCGGACCAGACCGCGTTCGAAGCGGGCGAGGCCGTCGTGGCCGAGCATCACCATGACCCCGGCGCGCGCCCTGGCCTCGGGGGCGTAGGCGAAGTCGGGACCGAAGGCCTGCAAGGCCTTGTCGATCTCCTCCAGCCGCGCGTCGGCCTCGGGGGACAGGCCGTCGTCACCGGCCTCCGAAACGATGCCGTCGTACTCCTCGGACAGGGCCGCGATCTCGGCGGCGTCAGCCTCCGACCGTTCGACCGCGACCGGATAGACGCGACCGAACGCGGACAGGTCGGGATACTCCAGAGCCGCTTCGGCCCACTTCCAGCCCTCCCGCCCGCGCGCTTCGTCAGCCAAACCGGTCAGCTCCTCGCCGACGAGCCGGTCGAGCAGGACCACGTCCTCCAGCCAGCCCCCACCATCCTCAGTGAACAAATCCCGGAGGATTCCCCCGCCCGCCGCCTCATAGGCCTCGACGCCGACGAAGCGGACGCGCCGGTCGCCCACCGCCACCTTGGCCTCGGTCATGGCCCGGCGAATGGCGTGGACGGGACGATACTCGCCCAACTGCTCGAACACCTGCCGCTGCCGGTTCTGATCCTCGCTGACGCAGAAGGCCATCAGCTGGTCCAAGGCCAGCGCCCCGGCCCGATAGGCCGCCATCAATTCAGGCGCGGCCGCGCCCAGCCGCAGCCGCTGACGCACGACATGGGCCGACACCCCGAACCGGGCGCCGATCTCCTCGGCGCCGTAACCCCTCTCTTCGGCGAGCCGCTGGAAGGCCTCGAACTGGTCGGCGGGATGCATGGCCTCGCGCGTCATGTTCTCGTCGAGACTGATCTCGTGGGCGTCGTTCTCGGCGTCCACGATGCAGCGCACCGGATGGGTCCGCTTGATCGCCTTGCGCTTGGCCAACAGCCGCAGCCCCTGACGGCGGCCCTCGCCGATGGTCACGAGGTAGTTCCCGGTCGGAACGCCCTCCCCGTCCCGCTCGACCTCGACCACAGGCGGCTGCAACACTCCCTTGGCCTTGATGGAGGCCGCGAAGGCCTCGATGGTCGCCGGGCTGTGCGGGGTCTTCCTCGCATTCTTCGGCGAGGCCTTGAGCTGGTTCAGCGGCACGATCACCTCCGCGCCATGCTGCGGCGCGGTCGCTTCGGTCGGGGCGGTTTGGGTGGATTGAGCAGTCATGTCTCTGCCTCCTTTGGGCAAGGGTTGCAGGCACGCGAACCGCGCGCCTGAAACCCTGCCCGTCGGCGAGACCGGGGTAGCAAGGGCCAGGGCGGACCGGCCGGAGGGGGATCGCCCGACCTGCACAAGCCTGACCGTGATGATTGGCATGACGCCCTTCGCCTGCGCGGAAGGTCGGGGAGACCGGCCGGGCCGGCGGCGAAGCCGCTTTACCCTGGCCTGCGCGAGGGCGTCGCCCTTAGCACTTGGCGGCGGCGTCGCCGGCGCGGTCGCGCGCCTCCAGACCTGAAGCGTCGCAAGGGCGTGGCGCGGACACTTTGCGCCCGGCCGATTGTCGCGCCGGGATCTCCGGCGGCCTCAGTTTTGTATCAGTCGAAGCAGCGTTCCGTCGGGATCGATCAGGGCGCCCACCCAGCCGCCCCAGTCCTCGACCCTCGGCGCATGCAGGCGCGGCTGGCCCCAGCAGGTTTCGGCGAGTCCCGTCGACTTGCAGATCTCATAGAAAGTGTCGAGATCGTCCAGTCGCAGGCAGCAGCTGAAGTCGTTGGTCGACGGGTCGAGGTCGGGATGGGGGAAGAACTCCAGCGTCAGTTCGCCACGCGTCAGGATCATCCAGCCGTCGTCGCGCCAACCCTGGACGAAGCCAAGGGCGATGTAGAAGCGCGAGGTCGCTTCGAAGTCGCGGGACGGGAGGTTGGGGGTTGCGTGATCGCTCATCGCGCCAGACTAAGCGCAGCAACCCTTTCCATCCACCTGGATCGGCGGACAGGGCACGTCGGCGTAGGAGCAGAAGACGCAACAGTCACCGGCCTTGGGCTTGAGCGTTCGACCGCAGCCCAGGCAGTCATAGAAATACAGGCAGGCGTTCGTGGGCATGGTCTCGGTCGCAGAGTGGCCGCAGTGCGGGCACACCAGCGTGGACTGCAACTCCACCGCGGCCGTCATCGGGCCACCGCCAGGCGGGGCAGCGCCCACGGCTCGATGATGGGTTGCCAGGCCAGAGACAGCGTGACCAGCACCGTGGCCGCCACGAGCAGCCAGAACGCCACACGCGACGGCCGCCGGCACGACGCATCGCGGCGACATCGCTGGCGCCGCCGCCAGTGAAGCGCCCATCCTGCGAGCAAGGCCGCGATCGCGACGAGCGTCAGCCAGCCGCGCATCCCGGCGATCACCGCCGCTCCCGCGAACGTGACCCCTGCGAGCGAGAGCGCGAGCGGCAGGACGCAACAGGCGGCCCAAGCGAACAGGGACGCGGCGGCGCCGGCGGCGGCTGACACGCTGACCGCCATCTCCGGAACGTTTCCGTTTTTGTTTTCTGGCGCGTCCATGGCTTTCCCTCGCTCGATCGATCGCTAGGATGCAACCCGTAGCGGCTACGGGATCAAGCGGAAATGTCGGCGAGTGTCTTGACGATCGGAAAGTTGGCGGCGGGCGCCGGCGTGAACCTCGAAACGGTGCGCTACTACGAAGGCATCGGCCTGATGCCGAAGCCGGGCCGCACCCGCGGCGGCCACCGCAGCTATGACCCCGAACATCTCGAGAGGCTGCGGTTCATTCGCCGCTCGCGGGAGCTGGGATTCGGCGTCGACGCCATTCGCAAGCTGATCGCGCTTAGCGAACCGGGCCTGCAAGCCTGCGCCCAGATCAGGGACCTTGCGAGCGAGCATGTCGCCGGCATCGACGCCAGGATCGCCGACCTTCAAAGATTGCGGGGTGTGCTCCAGCAAGCGGTCGACGCCTGCGAGGCGGGCCGGCGAATCCACTGCCCGGTCATCGCCGAACTCGGCTCATCGGAGCCGGCGAGGGCCTTGCTCCAGACCCGTCGATCTTGACTCGGCATGGCGTGAGGAGCCTAGTCGGGTTCGCATGTGGGCCCTGATCCGCTCCCTTCTCGTCGCCTTGGCCCTGACCGGCTTCGTCGGTCAGACGACGGCGCATGCGACCCCTTCGCCCCCGATGACGCCGGCGACGGCGACCACGATGGACATGTCGGACTGCTGTCCGGACTGCCCCGAAACGGCCGCGCCGGTTTCTGACCCGTCCTCCAAGTCCAAGGCGCCGTGCCGGGACATGAGCTCCGCCTGCCTCGCCAAGGTCGGCTGCGCCGGCCTGGCCGTTCCCTTCCCCGGCCCGGCGGCGCTGGCCGCCCCGTTTCCCCCACATCGTCTGGCCGTCCTGCGTCCGGCCGACACCGACCGCGACGGAGTCGGTCCGCGGCCGCTGCAAGGTCCTCCAAAGCCCCAGGCCTGAAGCCACGCCCTGAACGACTGCCGACGCCGTCTGGCGTCGCGCCGCCGTCCGTCGCGCTCGCTCGAGCCTCGTCAACTTTCGGACCTTGACCCATGTCGAACCCCATTTGGCCGACCGCGCCAGGCGTCGCGCCGCGCCGCGCCGGCCTCGCGGCGAGCCTGATCGCCCTGCTCCACGCGTCCGGGCCCGCCCTCGCCGACCCCCTTACGTTCGACCAGGCCCTGACCCGGGCCGAGTCGGCGCCGGATCTGAGAGCCAGCGACCTGGAGGTCGCAGCCGCCCGCTCCGGCGCCGACGCGGCCGGACGACTGCCGGACCCGGAGTTGACCTTCGGCGTCGACAATTTTCCGGTGTCGGGTCCGATGGCCGGCCGCTTCGGCGACGACGAGATGACCATGGCCCGCATCGGCCTGATGCAGAGCGTGCCGAGCGGCGAGCGGCGGCGCGCCGAACGCGCGGTCGCCGACGCCGACATCGGCG
>JAIERG010000194.1 GCA_019747095.1 Caulobacteraceae bacterium
CTCGCAAGGCCTTGCGCCCTTCCCAAGCGACGGAACCGGGAGAGAGTCTAGGACGACTTTCAATGCGGGCGAGCTCAGGGCGTCTCAATCGGGACTGGCGTTGGATTCATTGGGAGAATCCGGGCGTCGTTGGATGATTGGGAAAAACAGCGCGCATTTCTCCCTCCCCTTCATGGGGAGGGTGGTCGGAGCGCAGCGGAGACCGGGTGGGGTCCGTACGTGCGGAGTGCGATGTCCCTTTCGCACCCCACCCTGACCGCTTCGCGGTCTTCCCTCCCCATAAAGGGGAGGGAGAAAGGTGGGGCGGCTGGTGAGCGTTCACCCAAGCATTGCCTGTGTATCGCTCTGCCGCCCCCACCCCGTCGCTTCGCGACGACCCTCCCCGTTCCGGGGAGGGAGAAATTCGGCGGGGATCCGTGTTAACCCTGTCAAGCGACAGGGCAAGGAGACGGCGATGCGGGAACTTGTGATCGTGGCGGGTCTGGTGGCGTGCGCCCTGGCCAGCCCGGCGGCGGCCCAGACCTGGGGCCAGCCCTACCACCGCGCGCCTGTCGTCACCTGGGGCCAACCCCATGGCGTATGGGGCGGCGGTCCAGCGGCCTGGGATGGGCGCGCCTATGGCGTCATGGGCCACGCCGCGACGGGCCATGGCGGGGCCTCGCGATACGCCGGCTACGGCGATCCCCGCGCCTATCGAGCCCCGGTCGGATATGGATACGACCGGCATGATCGGGGTGGCCGCTATGGCTACAGCCCCGGCAACCGCTGGACGCGATGGTCCAGCCCTCCGGGTCGGGGTTATCACGACGCCTATGGTTACAATGACGACCGCGCTCCACGAGGCGAGGACTCACACCACCACCGGCAGCCGGAGCCGTGCGACTGCGGGGTTTCCCCCTACCTCTACGACCACTGATCAGGCTTAACGCCAAGGGCGCGAAGATTAACCACGTCGGGAAGCCTGCTCTCGCGTTGCGCGAGCATGGCCAACCGGACGGAGGCCGAACGGTCTAGGGATCGTCCTGTCCGTCTGGAGAGTTTCGCCATGTCCCGACTGTTCTCGACCCTGATCGCCGCCCTCGCCTGCCTGCTGGTTCTTGGGGGCTCTCCCGCGCTCGCAGGTGACCGTTCCGGGGGCGGTGGTCATCCCGGCGGAGGCCATGGCGGCGGCTATGGAGGTGGTGGCCATCCCGGTGGAGGCTGTGGGGGCGGCTGCGGAGGCGGTGGCCACTATGGCGGGAACATCAACGTAAACGTAAACGCCAATGCGAACGCCAATGCCTATGCCTCGGCAGGAGCCGGGGCCTACATCAATGCGCGGGCCTATGATCTGGGCCAGGTGCGCGGCGGCTACGGCGGGCATGGCGGCATGATCGCGGTCGGCTCGGGCGGGATCGACCTGGGCAGCTATGGCTATGGCGGGGGCTACGGCTATGTCTACGTCAGCGGGCCGGGATATGGACCAAGCCGTCCGTTCGGCTACACGGTGCACGGCTTTGGCCGACGCTATGTGACGACCGACCGCTGCGGCGGATGCCGACCGCCGCGCCCGCGCCCGTGCGACAGCGTCTGCGCCGGTGGATACGGACACGGCGCAGGCCATCCCCACCCGGGCTATGGCCATGGCGCGATCGTGCAGGCCCCGCCACAGATCTATTTCGAGCGTAACCAGAGCGCGTCCCATGGCTCCAGCTACTCGTCGTATGAAAGCTACAGCGAGAGCCAGTCCTATGGCGGTGGCTACGCCTATGGGGGTGGCTATGCCCATGGCGGTGGCGCGGTGACCGGTGGCCCGCAGTACGCGCCGGCTCCTTCGGCCTATCCGGAACCGATCATCGTCCAGGCGCCGCCCGTCAACTATCAGCCCGCGCCGGTCTATGTGGCGCCGCCGGCGGGCTACTATGGCGACCTGCCCCCGGGCGACACGGGAGATGGTCGCCCCTATCCCCAGACCATGCCCTACCTGCAAGAGCGAGGCGAACGGGGCTGATCCCGTTCAGCCGTCTTCCGTCCGGAGGCGCGAGCGGCTAGGGACTGCCGCCATGACCGACCTGGCCGCCCTCGAACTGGATCTGATCAACGCCATCGGCGGCGCGACCACCGTCGCCGACGTCGAGGCCGTGCGGGTGAACGCGCTCGGAAAGACCGGAACCATCTCGGGCCTGCTCAAGGGCATGGGGGCGATGAGCCCGGACGAGCGGCGTGAGCAGGGTCCCGTCATCAATGGCCTGCGGGACCGGGTCACGGCCGCCATCGCGGCGAAGAAGGCGGAACTGGAAGCCGCTGAACTGGATGCGCGCCTGAAGGCCGAGCACGTCGACCTGACCCTGCCGGCGCGACCGCGTCGCAAGGGTGGGGTCCATCCGACCATGCAGGTGATGGACGAGATGATCGCCGTCTTCGCCGAGATGGGTTTCTCGGTCGCCGAGGGGCCGGACATCGAGGACGACTTCCACAATTTCACGGCGCTGAATTTCCCGCCCAAGCATCCGGCGCGGGAGATGCACGACACCTTCTTCCTGCGGCCCGACCCGGAGACAGGCGAGCGCAAGGTGCTGCGGACCCACACCAGCCCGGTGCAGGTGCGCACCATGATGAGCCAGGAGCCGCCGATCCGCATCGTCGCGCCCGGCCGCACGTTCCGGAAGGATAGCGACGCCACCCACACTCCGATGTTCCACCAGATCGAGGGCCTGGTGATCGGCCGGGACATCCACATGGGTCATCTGAAGACGACCCTGAAGGATTTCGTCGCGCGCTTCTTCGAGCTGGACGATGTGGACGCGCGGTTCCGGCCCCATCACTTCCCCTTCACCGAGCCGTCGGCCGAGATGGACATCCGCTGCGATCGCTCGGGCGGCAAGCTGGTGCTGAACCAGGGCAACGACTGGCTGGAGATCCTGGGGTGCGGAATGGTGCATCCCAATGTGCTCAAGGCGTGCGGAATCGATCCGGACCAATGGCAGGGCTTCGCCTTCGGCATGGGCGTCGATCGCCTGGCCATGCTGAAGTACGGCGTGCCGGACCTGCGCCCCATGTTCGAGGCCGACGTGCGCTGGCTGGCCCACTACGGCTTCTCGGCGTTCGCCGCGCCCAACCCAGCATCCGGTCTCAGCTGAGGCCGCGGAACCTGACCATGACCGATACCACCCAGAAGACGCCCGGCCCGGCCGATACGCCGGCGAACCGCGCCATCATTGAACAGACCCACTTCGCCAAGGCGGGAATCTGGCTGCCGCAGTATGCCGTCCTGCACTTCAACGCGGGCGTGACGGTGATCGCTGACAAGGTGTTCGAGGACTGCGTGTTCGAGGGCCCCGGCGTTCTGCTGGCCCTGGAGGACAACACCTTCGACGGCTGCAACTTCGGCGTGGCCGAGACCCCGTCGAGCCTGCTCTGGCGACCGGTCGGACCCAAGGTGATCGGGGCCGTGCCGTTCCGGAACTGCCGCTTTGTCCGGTGCCGCTTCGCCATGGTCGGGTTCTCCGGCCATGAACCTTTCATGGACGCCGTCGCGGGCATCCAATCGCGGGGATCGCAATGAACCAGCCATTCCAGGGGGCCCTGCCGATGATCGGTCTGGGGCGGCGCATGAACCCCGCGACCGACCTGTCCAAGCGGAGCTTCCAGAACGAGGACTTCGCCCTCTACGACCTGTTCGTGCATCACCTGCGGACGGGCCGGACCGTGATCGACGGCCTGACGTTCACCGGCTGCCGTATCGAGGGGCCGGCAGTGATGCTGGTTCTGGATGGCACGACCTTCGACTCGACCAACTTCGGCGAGACCAAGGGCGACATGAGCAATCTGGTGCTGCGGCCCTCGGGGTCGAAGGCCATCGGCACCCTGCCCGTGCGCAACTGCACCTTCGTGGGCTGCGAGTTCTATGCCCTGGGCTTCACCGGCAACGACGCCCTGATCGAGCAACTGCTCGCCATTCCGACCGCCTGATTTCCTTTCGAGCCGACTGACCCATGAAGTTCTCCCTGTCCTGGCTGAAGGATCACCTCGACACGACGGCCACCGCCGCCGAGGTCGCCGACGCCATGACCATGGCCGGGCTGGAGGTCGAGGAGGTCCACGATCCGGCCGCCGCGCTGGCTCCGTTCACGGTGGCGAAGATCGTCGAGGCGGTGCAGCACCCCAACGCCGACCGGCTGCGCGTCTGCCAGGTCGAGACCGTGGACGGCATGAAGGAGATCGTCTGCGGCGCGCCCAACGCGCGCGTGGGCCTGACGACCATCTATGCGCCCATCGGAGCCTATGTGCCCGGGCTGGGCGTGACGCTGGTCGACAAGCCGGTGCGCGGCGTGGTGTCGAACGGCATGCTGTGTTCGGCCTCCGAGCTGCAGCTGGCCGACGAGAGCGACGGCATCCAGGAGCTGCCGCCGGAAATCCCGGTCGGGACGCCGGTCGCCAAACTGTTCGGCGCGGAGCCCGTGATCGATTTCGAGGTGACGCCGAACCGGCCGGACTGGCTGGGCGTGACCGGCATCGCGCGCGATCTGGCGGCGGCCGGCCTCGGCACGCTGAAGGACTATGAGATCGCCTCGGTGCGGGGCGGATTCCCGTGCCCCGTCTCGGTGCGCATCGAAGCGCCGGAGCTTTGTCCCGTCTTCGCCGGGCGGCTGATCCGGGGCGTGAAGAACGGGCCGTCGCCCGAGTGGCTGCAGCGGCGACTGACCTCGATCGGGCTGCGCTCGATCAACCGGCTGGTCGATGTGACCAATCTGATCGCCTATGACCGGGCGCGGCCGTTGCACGTTTATGACGCCGGAAAGCTGGTCGGGTCCGAGATCGTGGTGCGGGGCGGTCAGGCATCCGGGGATGCGGGCGAGGCTCTGATCGCCCTGGACGGCAAGACCTATGCGGCGGCGGCAAGCGACTGCGTCATCGCCGACGCGGGCGGCGAGCGGGCCATCGGCCTGGGTGGCGTCATGGGTGGGGAGTCCACCGGCTGTGACGAGGCTACCGTCGACGTCTTCGTCGAGAGCGCCTGGTTCGATCCCATCGCCACGGCCCAGACGGGACGGTCGCTGGGGATCACGTCCGACGCCCAGTACCGGTTCGCCCGTGGGGTCGATCCGGCCTCGGTCGTGCCCGGGCTGGAGCTGGCGACGCGGCTGATCCTGGACCTGTGCGGCGGCGAGCCGTCGGAAATCGTGATCGCGGGTCAGGCGCCGGCGAACCCGGCCGCCTTCGCCTTCGACCCCGCCTTTGTGAAGCGGCTGTCGGGACTGGACCTGAGCGACGACCGGATCGCGGACATCCTGATCGCGCTGGGCTTCGAAATCGAACGGGGCACAGCCTGGATGGTAACGCCGCCATCGTGGCGCCGCGACGTGGAGGGCCCCGCCGATCTGGTCGAGGAGGTCGCCCGGATCCACGGGTTCGATCACCTGCCCGACACCCCCTTGCCCGATCAGGGAGCGCCGTCCAGCGGGGTGCTGAGCCCGCGTCAGGCGCGCGTGCGGACCGCGCGCCGGGCCCTGGCGGCGATGGGCTATGCCGAAGCCGTCACCTGGTCGTTCACGCATCGCGACATCGCGGCGATGTTCGGTGGTGGCGACGAGCGGCTGGTTGTCGACAACCCGATCGCCTCGGATCTGGATTGCATGCGGCCCTCGGTTCTGCCGAACCTGATCCAGGCGGCGGCGCGCAACGCCGCGCGCGGACATGGCGACGTGGCCCTGTTCGAGATCGGGCCGATCTATCTGGGCGACGGCCCAGGCGATCAGAGGACGGTGATCGCCGGCCTGATCAGCCCGCGCGAAGCCCGGCACTGGGGGGGAGCGGGCGAGGATGCCCTGTTCGGGGTCAAGGGAGACCTGATGGCCCTGCTGGAGCAGCTCGGCGCACCGGTCGCCGCCCTGCAGCTGGCACAAGGGGCGAACCGTGACTGGTGGCATCCGGGCCGGTCGGCACGCCTGCAGCTGGGCCCCAAGACGATCATTGCCGAGTTCGGGGCCGTCCATCCGGGCGTGCTCAAGGCGCTGGATGCCGATGGCCCGATGCTGGCCTTCGAGATCGTGCTGGATGCCGTGCCGGAGCCCAAGGCACGGCCGACCAAGGCCCGGGGATCCGCCGATCTGCCCAACCTCATGCCGCTGACCCGGGACTTCGCCTTTGTGGTCGAGGACAGCCGGGCGGCCGGCGATCTGGTCCGCGCGGCGGCCGGGGCCGACAAGGCCCTGATCACGGACGTGAGAGTGTTCGACGTCTATCGCGGAGCCGGCGTGCCGGAGGGGTCGAAGTCCGTCGCGCTGGAAGTCGTGATCCAGCCGCGGGAGGCGACCTTGACCGATGCCGATATCGAGGGTCTGTCTGGGCGCATCATAGCGGCTGCCGAAAAGCTCGGGGCGCGGCTCAGACGCTAGGCTCGGAGGTTAGGCATGGGCATCAAGCCAAGGATCGAGACCGCATTCGAGCGGGCACTGTTCCGGTCGCGCTGGCTGATCGCGCCGTTCTATGTGGGACTGGTTCTGGCGCTTCTCATGCTGCTGGCCGTCTTCCTGCGCGATCTGGCCTACTATCTGCCCCAGGCCTTCGCCGCCCGGGACCAGATGGATTCCAACGATGTCATCCTGGCGGTGCTGACGCTGGTCGATCTGTCTCTGGCCGGCAATCTGCTGCTGATCGTGATCTTCTCGGGTTACGAGAACTTCGTGTCCAAGCTGGACCTGGACGGGGAGACCGACCGCCCGCCGTGGATGGGCACGGTCGACTTCTCGGGCCTGAAGATGAAGCTGATCGCCTCGATCGTCGCGATCTCGGGCATCCAGTTGCTGAAGACCTTCATGAACATCGGCAAGCCCGGATATCCCCTGGATGAGTCGGCGATGCTGTGGGGTGTCATCATCCATCTGACGTTCGTGGTCTCTGGCGTCTTGCTGGCCCTGATGGACTGGCTGACGGCCAAGACGAACAAATATTGAGCGCCTGCGGCGGGGGATTAGGGAGCAGGAATTAGGGGTTTGGGATTTGACAGGGCCGCGCGAAGCAGCAGCTGCCGAGCCGAAGGCGCTGCTACTCCCCAAGCCCCAGGCCCTACTCGCTTCAGAAAGCTTCCGTTAACCTTGCCGCCCCAAGGCTGACTCATTGGTCGCCGACCCTCGCGGGACGCTCGAGACGGGCGACTTCACTGACCCGGGGACCGATCCATGCACCGCCGCCAGCTGATCCAGACCGGCTTCGCCGCCGCGACCGCCAGCGCCCTGTCCGCCTGCGCCACGCAACCGCGTCAGCCCGTCGAGCCCGCCTACCCCCTGCCGTCGGACGCCAACGCCCGGGCCTATACCGCAGACGAACTGGTCGCTGCGGGATCGCGCGAACTTGGCATCGCCGCAGAGGCCATGGGCGCAGCCATCGAGCGGATTTTCGCCGACCAGGGTGACAGCCCCACCGCCTATATCGCGGGCGAGGAAGCCGCCGGAGCCGCTGTGGTGGGTCTGCGCTACGGCCGGGGCGCGTTGCACATGAAGGACATGAGCGCCTCCATCGAGGTGTTCTGGCAGGGGATTTCCGTGGGTTGGGACGTGGGCGGAAACGCCAGCCGTGTCTTCACCCTAGTCTATGGCCTCTACAATCCCGATGCGATCTACCGCCGCTACCCCGGCGTGGAAGGCTCGGCCTATCTGGTGGGCGGCGTTGGTGTGAACTACCAGCGCGCGGACGGCATCGTGCTCGCCCCCGTGCGGACAGGCGTCGGACTGCGTCTGGGCGCGAACGTCGGAACGATGGCCTACAGCCGCCAACGCAACGTCCTGCCGTTCTGATCGGAGGGTTTTGGGATGGTGGAGCCGAGGGGATGGGCGCGGGGCCTGGCTGGACGTGGGTTTGCTGTTGTCGGTCATGCCATCAAGGTCGCG
>JAIERG010000077.1 GCA_019747095.1 Caulobacteraceae bacterium
CGCTTTCGCAGGCGTAGCCGATCGCCGGAGTGCTCGGGGCCGAGGCGGCGACGGGCGGATCCTGGAGCACGGGCGTCACCGGCTCGGCGGCTTCGCGGTTGCAGGCCGCGACCGACAAGGCGCCCATCAGGGCGACGGCGAGCGGACGGGACGAGGTCATGCGGATCTCCCTTGGACGCGCGAGATTAACGCCGTTCGATGACAATGGCTCCGCTTGTTTCTGTGCGAGACGCGGCTTGGCCCATCGGCAGCCTGCCCACTAGGATCGGACCAAAGGAGCGCCCCATGACCGACCGCGATCTCTATCCCGTGCAACCGGAATGGGCCGCGCGCCCCTACATGGACCGGGAGGCCTACGAAGCGGCGCGGGTCGCGGCGCGCGAGACACCGGACGCGTTCTGGGCTGAACAGGCCGGGCGGCTGGACTGGATCACGGTACCGACGGTGATCAAGGACGTGTCGTTCCGGAAAGAGGACTTCCGCATTCGCTGGTTCGCTGACGGGGTGCTGAACGTCTGCTTCAACTGCGTCGACAGGCACCTGCCCGAGCGGGCGGACCAGACAGCCATCCTCTGGGAGGGCGATGACCCGGACCAATCGGGCGGCCTGACCTATGCCGAGCTGCACCGCGAGGTGTGCCGCATGGCCAATGTGCTGAAGTCGCTGGGGGTCAGGAAGGGCGACCGGGTCACGATCTATCTGCCCATGATCCCGGCCGCGGCTGTCGCCATGCTGGCCTGCGCCCGGATCGGGGCGATCCATTCGGTGGTGTTCGGCGGGTTCAGCCCGGACAGCCTGGCGGGGCGGATCGAGGACTGCGGGTCACGGCTGGTCATCACCGCCGACGAGGGATTGAGGGGCGGCAAGCGTGTGCCGCTGAAGGCCAATGTCGACGCGGCGCTGGAGAAGGTGGCGGTCGAGACGGTGCTGGTGATCAGCCACACCAACGCCGATGTGCCGATGACGGGCGGGCGGGACTTCCGCTACGGCGAACTGAAACACGGGGTCTCGGACGAATGCCCGTGCGAGCCGATGAACGCCGAGGATCCGCTGTTCATCCTCTACACCTCGGGATCGACCGGAAAGCCAAAGGGGGTGCTGCACACCACGGGGGGCTACCTCTTCTGGGCGTCATGGACGCACGAGCTTGTGTTCGACTATCGCCCGGGAGAGGTGTTCTGGTGCACGGCCGACGTGGGCTGGGTCACGGGGCACTCCTATGTCGTCTACGGGCCGCTGGCGAACGCCGGCACGACCCTGATGTTCGAAGGCGTGCCCAACCACCCGACGGTCAGCCGGTTCTGGGAGGTGGTGGACAAGCACCGGGTCGAGATCTTCTACACGGCACCGACGGCGCTTAGGGCCCTGATGCGCGAGGGCGACGGGCCGGTGAAGGCGACGAGCCGGGCATCCCTGCGCCTGCTCGGCACCGTCGGCGAGCCGATCAATCCGGAGGCCTGGCGCTGGTATCACGAGGTGGTCGGCGAGGGTCGGCTGCCGATCGTGGACACCTGGTGGCAGACCGAGACGGGCGGCGTTCTGGTCAGCCCCTTGCCCGGGGCGACGGACCTGAAGCCGGGGTCGGCGACGAAGCCCCTGCCGGGGGTGGAGCTGGAGCTGGTGGATGCCGAGGGCGCGGTGCTGGAGGACGCGGCCAGCGGCAATCTGGTCATCACCGACAGCTGGCCCGGCCAGATGCGGACGGTCTATGGCGACCCCCAGCGGTTCTTCGACACCTACTTCAGCGCCTATCCGGGCAAGTACTTCACTGGCGACGGCTGTCGGCGCGATGAGGACGGATACTACTGGATCACGGGGCGGGTCGATGACGTGATCAACGTCTCCGGGCATCGCATGGGCACGGCGGAAGTGGAAAGCGCCCTGGTGCTGCACGCGGACGTCGCCGAGGCGGCAGTGGTCGGCTTCCCGCACGACATCAAGGGCCAGGGGATTTACGCCTATGTCACGCTGAAGGCCGGCGTCGAGCCGACCGAGGTGTTGCGCGCCCAACTGATCGCCCATGTCAGGAAGGAGATCGGGCCGATCGCGGCACCCGATGTAATTCATTGGGCACCGGGCCTGCCCAAGACGCGGTCGGGCAAGATCATGCGGCGCATTCTGCGCAAGATCGCCGAGGGCGAGACCGGCGCGCTGGGCGACACCTCGACCCTGGCCGATCCGGGCGTGGTGGACGCCCTGGTCGCTGGAAGCGGCTCGTCAGTCGCCAACCCCTGACACGCCCCCGAGGTCTGATGGCCTCGGACGCCCGTCTCCAGTCGTGGGCGACCGTCGTTTCGGCACCAAGGCTCCCACCCTGGCCAACATCCGCTGCAATCGATTGCAGTCAGGCTCATTCCGGTGCTAGCCTTGCTCCCAAGTCGCCGTGAAAGCCGTCGCATGACGCTCGAAACCCAAACGCTGCAAAGCCCCAAGCGGCCAAATCCTTCTGACCAGAGGGAATGGAACGTCCTGTGGGAGAGGTATGATCGGCTTTATCGCCATCATCCGGCGTTTCTGCAGGTCAAGGCGGACATCGAAGCCAAGCTGTCGAGACACCTGAAGGCGTGGAAGGATGGGGGGCGCTCGGCGCATGCAAACCCTCCGGCCGCGCGTCGCCCGGAGTCCGGAGAGGTCGTCTACACCTTCTACGTCGACCGCTTCGATCAAACCCTCGGCGGGCTGGCCGGCCGGGCAGGATACCTGAAGGACCTGGGCGTCAGATGGCTGCACCCCCTTCCGATCCTCAAGCCCCGACCCGGCGACAGTGACGGTGGCTTCGCCGTCGAGGACTATCGCGAGATCGATCCCCGACTCGGGGACATGAACGCCCTTGAGGCGCTGGCTCGCGAACTGGACAGCCAGGGCATCGGGATCGTTCTGGACGTGGTCTGCAACCACACAGCCCGGGAACATGCCTGGGCGGTGGCCGCACGATCCGGCGACCCCAAGTACCGCGACTACTACATCACGATCGAGGACCCCGCAGAAGTCGCCGTATGGGAAAAGTCCCTTATCGATGTGTTCCCGAACACAGCGCCGGGCAGCTTCACCCATGACACGGACATGGGGGGACACGTCTGGACGACCTTCTATCCGTTTCAGTGGGATTTGAACTACGCCAACCCGGCCGTGTTCGCTGAAATGCTCGACATCCTGCTCTATCTGGCGAGCAAGGGGATCCGGGGTTTCCGGCTGGACAGCGCCCCTTTCCTCTGGAAACGCGAGGGAACAAGCTGCCGCAATCAACCGGAGACCTACTGGATCGTCGAGGCGTGGCGGGCGGCCCTGTCGATCGTCGCGCCCTCGGTTGTGCTCATCGCCGAGGCTATCGAGGGCTTGAACGACGTCCTTCCCTTCTTCGGTCAGGACGCTCCCGGTTGCGACCTCGCCTACAGCAACGGCGTGATGACCGCGCTGTGGGGCTCGCTCGCGGACGGAGACGCGAGGATCGCAAGGACGCTCATTGCCGCCGCATCGGCTCGTCCTGATGGTGCGAACTGGCTGAACTACGTCCGGTGCCATGACGACCTGATCTGGAACGCCCTGGCGGGGTATGCGTCACGCGCTGATCTGGAGCGTTGGTCCAGGTTCTATGGCGAGAGGGGCCAGGGCTTCTCGAACGGCCGGGCGTTCCAGACCGCCGAAGGCGGCGTGCCATCGACGAATGGAATGGCGGCGTCGCTTGTGGGTCTGGAGAATGACCCCTCACCCGATGGCCTGCCCGTTCGGCGCCTGATACTGCTCTACAGCATCATCCACGCCCTCGACGGCTGGCCTCTGATCTACATGGGCGACGAGATCGGTCTGACCAACGATGAGGCGTTCGCCGAGGATCCCCTGCGTGCCACAGACGGGCGTTGGCTTCATCGGCCGCTGATGGACTGGACTCTCGCCCTATCGCGAGACGACGCCGGGTCCGTGGCGCGTCGGCTTTTCGAGGCGATGAAGCACCTCGGGCAGACCGCGCGGAGGTTGTCCGAACTCGGCGTTTCGGGCCGGGCGATGCCCTGTGGTGGTGGCGATCCGGCAGTGCTGGCCTTTACCCGGGAGGACGGCCCCTCGCGCCTTCTGCTCCTGGCGAACATGAGCGACCGGATGGTCTCCGTGATCCAGCCGGACGGCTTTGCCGGAGCCCGAGATGTCCTCGGTCTCGCGGCGGCTGGAGACGACCCGTCGAAGCTGGGCCCCTATGAGGTTCGCTGGATGGTGGCTCCATGACGGTCTTCGCGGGGGTCGAGATCGGCGGGACCAAGGTCGTGGTGGCCGTGGGGACAAGTCCGGATGACCTGTCGAATCCGGTTCGGATACCGACCACATCGCCCGAGGATACCCTGGCCAACGTCGAGCGTGTGATCGACGGCGCAACGGCTGGGAAAACACTTGGAGCCATAGGGGTAGCGACCTTTGGGCCAGCGCGGCTGGATCGTTCCTTGCCGGATTGGGGCACGATCCTTCCCACGCCCAAGCCCGGCTGGAGTGGAGCCGTGATTGGCCCTCGATTGAGGGATGCCTTCGGCGTTCCGGTCGCTTTTGAAACGGATGTCGCCGGCGCGGCCATGGGTGAAGGACGGTGGGGCGCGGCTCAAGGTCTGCTCGACTACGCCTATGTCACTGTCGGCACGGGCGTTGGCGTCGGCCTGATCGTCGACGGGGCTCCCGTCCACGGGGCGCTTCATCCGGAAGCGGGACACATCAAGGTGCGTCGTGATCCCACCCAGGATGCTTTCGCGGGCTGCTGTCCATTCCATCGCGATTGTCTGGAGGGGTTGGTCAGTGGACCCGCCGTCGCCGCGCGGACCGGGCGGCCTGGCGAAACCCTGTCGCCTGACGACCCAGTCTGGGACCTCATCGCCGGGTACCTGGCCGAGGCGATGGCGACGCTTGCGCTGGTGACTGCGCCAAAGCGGATCATCATCGGTGGGGGTGTCGGCAGCCATCCGGCAGTCCTGAAGGCCACGCAGCGGCGACTCTTGCGAGAACTGAACGGCTACCTGCCGCATCTGGACACGGACGACGCCGTCCGGGGCTTTCTGGTTCGCCCAGCCTTGGGCGACCGGTCGGGCGTTCTCGGGGCGATTGCCCTGGCCCAATCGCTCCATGACCAACCCACAATGACCGAGGCCCCGCGAGCAACGGTGAGCCACGGCACCTCGAGGGAGGATACCCATGACGACCGCAAGTCCGACGGATAGGTCTGGCAATACCAGGGTCATCAGGATCCTGACCTACCTGATGTTCATGATGTTCGCGATGACGACCGACTCGGTCGGCGTGATCATCCCGAGCGTGATCGAGGAATTTCAGTTGGGGATGACCGCCGCAGGGTCGTTCCACTACGCGACCATGAGCGGGATTGCGCTGGCCGGACTGATGCTGGGGTTCCTTGCCGACAGCCTCGGCCGCAAGAGGGCGATCATTCTGGGTCTGGCGCTGTTCGCAGCGACGGCCTTCCTGTTTGCCGTGGGTGAGAGCTTCGGGTTCTTCGTGCTCCTGCTCTTCCTGTCCGGAGCAGCGATCGGGGTCTTCAAGACCGCCGCGCTCGCCTTGATCGGAGACATCTCGACATCGACCAAATCGCACACCGCCACCATGAACACCGTCGAGGGTTTCTTTGGCGTCGGCGCGATCATTGGGCCGGCCGTCGTCGCTGCGCTGCTGGCCTCCGGCGCGTCCTGGAAGTGGCTCTATGTCATTGCAGGCGTTCTGGCCGTTCTGCTGATCGCGACGGCGTCCATCGTGCGTTATCCGCGGCCAGCCACGGGTCAGCAAAAGCCTGCGGATCTCAAGGCCACGCTTGCCATGATGCGAAACCCCTACGCTCTCGCCTTCAGTCTTGGGACGATGCTCTACGTGGGTGTCGAGACAGCCATCTACGTGTGGATGCCAACGCTTCTGGCGGACTATCAGGGCCCAGCGATCCTGATTGCGACCTATGCCCTGTCGATCTTCTTCGTGCTGAGGGCGGCAGGCCGGTTCCTTGGTGCCTGGCTGCTGGGCCGCTTTGCCTGGACAAGCGTGATGGTCGTATCGAGCCTGGCCATCCTAATCTGCTTTGCTGGAGCCCTCATTGGCGGGCGCGCCGCCGCCGTCTGGCTATTGCCGCTGTCCGGCCTGTTCATGTCTGTCATCTATCCGACGCTGAACTCCAAGGGGATCAGCTGCTTTCCGAAGATGCAGCACGGCGCAGTGGCGGGGGTGATCCTGTTCTTCACCTGCATCAGCGCGGTTGTGTCCCCGTTGGCGATGGGTGCCGTGAGCGATGCCTTCGGCGGGGCCGAATATGGCTTCGTCCTTGCCACCGGATTTGCCCTGGTTCTGTTCGTCGCGCTGCTGCTCAATCGTCTGTTCGACCCGGCGGCAGCACGCCTCGCGCAGCATGACGATGAGGACTACGAGACCGCCACGACGGCGTAGAACTCACGGTCTGGGCGCGGAGTCGCGGACAATCAGCTCGGGCTGCAGCACCACAGATGTCGCAGCATGGCCCGCCAGCCGCTGCATCAGCAGGTCGACCATCGCCTCCGCTCCGCGATGCAGGTCCTGGCGGACCGTCGTGAGGGCGGGCGAAGCATGGATGGCGATTTCCAGATCGTCGTAACCCACGACCGCCACGTCATCAGGCACGCCGACACCGCGTTCTGTCAGGGCGCGGATGGCACTCATGGCGATGATGTCCGTAGCCGCGACCACCCCGTCGATGGAGGCTCCCGCGTCGAGGAATTCACCAATGGTCTCATAGGCGGTCTGAGGGGTCAGATGGACCGGCAAGACATGGGCGGGAGGCGAGATACCCAGGGCCCGGTGGGCCGCAAGAAACCCCTGGTAGCGCTCGCCAAGCTCCGGGAAATCCGGATTGCCGAAGAACGCGAGCTGCCTGCGACCCGCATCCAGCAGATGGCGTGTCGCCAGTTCTCCACCTGCCCGGTTGTCTGTCCCCACCGTGCATTGGCAGCGCCCCGGAAACGCAGCGCCCCAAACGACGAGGGGAAGATAGCGCGCGGCAACAGCCTCGATCGTTTCGATCTGGTCCGACTGGCCGATGACCAGGACACCATCGACCCTGCCGGAATCCGTCATGCGGGCCAGCCAGTCATCGTCGGAAGGAATGACGCGCGACAGCAGCAGATCATACCCGTGTCGCGTCAGCGCGTCCGCCAGATGCCCGAGCAGGGTAATGAAGAAGGGATCCGACACCGGCTGGCCGATCTCGTGCCCCAGCGGCAGGATCACGGCGACCGCCTGGGTCTTTCCGGTGCGAAGGTTCCGCCCGATCGCGTTGGGACGATAGCCATGCTCGCGCGCCAGCGCAGCGATGCGGTCCCGTGTCGCCTGGCGGATAAGGGGGCTCCCAGCGAGCGCGCGCGAGACAGTCGAGGTCGAGAGCCCGGCCAGCTTGGCCAGGTCCGCCAGACTTCCAATCCTGGTCGTCTTCTGCGTCATGGTTCCGCTTTGGGGTGAGAAGCCTCCGGGGTCAAACTGTACCGCAAAAGAAAAACGCGTGATCCGGTCGGGTCCGGATCACGCGCGAGGTTCACTGCCTGGTGTGGCAGCGTTCAGGAGCTCTAGAAGCGGTAGCGCAGGCTCACGCTGGCGGTGCGACCATTGAGGGTTCGAGCCCGCACGATGTTGGTCGTGTTGGGCACGATCGAGCCTTCTTCGCTCTCGGTGACCGCGAACTCATCGAACAGGTTGTTCACGTTCAGGGTCAGGGCGAGGTCTTCCGTCACGTCGTAGCTCGCGAACGGATTGACGATGACATAGCCCGGCAGAACCAGCTGGTTGTCGAACTGGGCGTAGGAGTCCGTCGTGCCGACGATGTTGGCCCCGACGCGGAACGGACCGAAGGTGTAGCTCCCCGTTCCCTGGAAGACCCAGTCCGCCTGACGACGTGGCGTATTGCCGATGTTCCCGGGGTTGAGCCGGTCAGCTGTGATTTCCGCGTTGGTGTAGGTCACGCCGCCCGAGAAC
>JAIERG010000093.1 GCA_019747095.1 Caulobacteraceae bacterium
GGCGGCGCAGGCCCGGCCGAGGTCCAGCGCAGCGTTGAGCGCCCCCTCCCCGCCATCGACCGCGCCGATCACGGCGTCGGCATCGACGTGGACGTCCTTGAGCGTCACCCGTGCGGCATTGTGGGCGTCGACCATGACGGTGCGCTCGATCTCGATCCCGGCCGTCTTCGGATCGACCAGGAACAGGGTCGTGGCCGTTTCGGTCTTCGCCGCCACGATCAGGGCGTCGGCGATGTGGCCGTCGAGCACGAAGCCCTTGGCCCCGTTCAGCTTGAATCCGTTGCCGCTGCGCTCTGCCGTCGTGGTGATACGGGCGGGCTGGTGCTTGGGGCCTTCGTCGAGGGCGAGCGACAGAATGGCATCGCCCGCCGCGATCCGGGGTAGCCAGGCCGCTTGCTGCTCGGCCGAGCCCGCATCGATCAGGATGCGGGCAGCCAGAACGCTGGACCCGAAGAAGGGGCTCGGGGTCAGGGTGCGGCCGAGCGCCTCGGCGACCACGCCCGCCTCGACGGCACCCAGGCCCGAGCCGCCGTGCTCCTCCGGGATGATGACGCCAGCGAAGCCCATCTCGCCGAACGCGCGCCAGAGGTCGCGCGAGACGCCGTCCGGATCTCGGCTGTCGCGCAGTTGGCGCAGATGGGTGATCGGCGCTTTCTCGGCCAGGAAGCCGTCAGCGGCCTCCTTCAGCATCGTCTGTTCTTCGGTCAGGATCAGGGGCATCGGATCAGGCGCCAGGAAGCTGCAGCAGGTGTTTGGCGATGATGTTCAGCTGGACCTCGCTGGTGCCGCCCTCGATGGAGTTGGCCTTGGTGCGCAGCCATTCGCGGGCAGGCGTGCCGCCCTTCGACCGCTCGCTCTCCCACTCCAGGGTGTCCGAGCCGCCCGCCGCCATGGCCAGTTCGTGGCGGCGCTTGTTCAGCTCCGAGCCGTAGTATTTCAGCATGGAGGCGATGGCCGGGCTGACTTGCTTGGCCTTGACCTGATCGCCGACCCGCTCCATCGACAGGCGGAAGGCGGCCACATCGATCTCCAGCTCAGCGATCTTGGCCCGCAGCATGGGCTCGTCCAGGCGGCCGCTCTCGTCCAGGCCGAGCGAGTCCACCGCCACCTGGCCCATGGGGCGGCCCATGTCGCCCATGGCCCCGATCATGGTGCGCTCGTGCGCCAGGAGCGCCTTGGCCACGTCCCAGCCGCGATTCAGTTCGCCGACCAGGTTCTCCTTCTCGACGCGGACGTTATCGAAGAAGGTCTCGCAGAAGGGCGACTTGCCGCTGATCAGGGTGATTGGGCGGGTGGTCACACCGGGCGTGGCCATGTCGAACAGGACGAAGCTGATGCCCAGATGCTTGGGCGCGTCCGGGTCGGTGCGGACCAGGCAGAAGATCCAGTCGGCCTTGTCGGCATAGGAGGTCCAGACCTTCTGGCCGTTGACGATCCAGTGGTCGCCGCGATCCTCGGCCCGGGTCTGGAGGCCCGCCAGGTCAGAGCCGGCCCCGGGTTCGGAATAGCCCTGGCACCAGCGGATCTCGCCGCGCACGATCTCGGGCAGGAACCGCTTCTTCTGCTCCTCGGTCCCGAACTGCAGCAGCGCCGGGCCCAGCATCCAGATGCCGAAGGACGACAGCGGCGACTGGGCGTCGATGCGGCGCATCTCGCTGGCCAGCACCTTGGCCTCCTCCCGCGACAGGCCGCCGCCGCCGTATTCCTTTGGCCACTCGGGCGCGGTCCAGCCGCGTTCGCCCATGACCTCCATCCAGCGCTTGTGCGCCGGGGTCTTGAAGGCGGCGTTGCGGCCGCCCCAGACGCGGTCCTCGTCGTTCTCGAGCGGCCCGCGGCATTCGGTCGGGCAGTTCGCCTCCAGCCAGGCCCGCGTCTCGGCGCGGAAGGTCTCCAGATCGGTCATGCGTGTTCCCCGCGTTTCCTCTGGCGCGGAATCTAGCAGGGATTCACGCCTGACGTAGCGTCACTTCGTCGGCAGGAAAGGCGAGAAGGTGATGACGGTGAAGGTGTCGCGGATGTGCGGCCGCGTCTGGACCGACTTCGTCACGAAGGTGCCGATGTCCATCTCCTTGGGCAGCTGGAATTTGGCCAGCAGGTCATACTGGCCCGAGGTGGAATAGACTTCCGAGACGTTCTCGACATTGTCCACGATGTCGGCGGCGACGTCGTTGGCGTGGCCCAGCTCGCATTTGATGAAGACGAAGATGGCGGTCATCATGGCAGAGGCTCCCGGCGGTTTGGGGCTTGGTAGCGGATGCGCGCGTGACGGATAAGCCCCTCTCGGACGAAGCGCTCGAGGCCCAGTACAACAACCGCGCCGCCGTGCCTGAACATCCGGCCTTGATGGCGGCCTGGAAGGCGCAGGCGGAGGCTGCCCGCGTGGCCCATCCGCCGAGTCTGCTTCACTACGGCCCCGGCGAGCGGGAGGTGATGGACCTGTTCGAGGCCGGACCGGACGCTCCGATCGCCCTGTTCATCCACGGCGGCTATTGGCAGGCGCTGGACAAGGACTGGTTCAGCGGGATCGCGCCGGCGATGCTGGCGAACGGCGTGTCGTTGGCCATCGCCTCCTACGACTTGTGCCCGACCGTCCGGCTGTCCCGCATCGTCGACCAGATGCGCGAGGCGGCGGGCGTGCTGCGCGAGCGGACAGGCGCACGGCCGATGGTATTCGGGCATTCGGCAGGCGGGCATCTGGCGGCCTGCCTGCTCAGCGAGGGCCGCGCCTCGGCGGCGGTCGCGATCTCGGGCGTTTTCGATCTGGAACCACTGGTCCCGACCTCGATCAACGCAACGCTCGGACTGGACCGGCTCGAGGCCCGCGCCCTGTCGCCGACCCACTGGCCGGCACCGAACGGCGGCGCACCGGGCGGCACCGTGCTGGACTGCGTCGTCGGGGCCGAGGAGACCGCCGAGTTCGTCCGCCAGTCTCGCGACATGGCCGCCGCCTGGGGCGCGAAGGGGGCCGAGACGCGGTTCGAAGCCCTGCCCGGCCTGAACCACTTCACCGTACTATCGCCCCTTACCGAAGCGGACAGTCCACTGGTTCGCCGCATAACCGATCTTGCGAGAGCATGTTCCGCCCTCGCAATCGCGAAGGCCAAACGCCACTATAGGTCGAGCGGCGATAAGGAGCGGACATGGCGGAACCGACGGGAATGGGGCTGGGGCACGCCGTGGGGCTGTTGGCGGTCGCCGTGGCGGCGGTGCCCCTGTTCAAGCGGTTCAAGTTGGGGGCCGTGCTCGGCTACCTCGCCGCCGGCCTGATCATCGGTCCCTTCGGCATCGGCATGATCGAGGACGCGGAGGCCGTGCTGCACGTCGCCGAGCTGGGCGTCGTCATGTTCCTGTTCATCATCGGTCTGGAGATGCGACCCGCGCGATTGTGGAGCCTTAGGAACGACATCTTCGGCGTCGGCGCGGCCCAGGTTCTGGTGTGCGCCACCCTGCTGACCGGCGCCGTCCTCGCGTTTGGCCTGCCCTGGTACGTCGCCCTGATCATCGGCTCGGGCTTCGCCCTGTCGTCGACCGCCATCGTGATGCAGATCCTCGAGGAGCGGAACGAGAATAACGAGACCGACGGCCAGAGGGTCATCTCCATCCTGCTGTTCGAGGACCTGGCCATCGTGCCGCTGCTGGCCATGGTCGCGGTGCTGGCGGGCATCTACGGCACGACGATCGAGAACCCCCAGCCGATCTGGATGACCGTGGGGCTGGCACTGGCCGCCGTCGCCGCCGTCTATGTGATCGGCAAGTGGGCCCTGAACCCCGTTTTCCGCATCCTGGCGCGATACGGCGGGCGCGAGGTGATGACGGCGGGTGCCCTGCTGGTCGTCCTGGGCTCGGCCTGGGCCATGGACATGGGCGGCCTGTCGATGGCCATGGGGGCCTTCCTCGCCGGCGTGCTGCTGTCGGAATCCAGCTTCCGCAACCAGCTTGAGGCCGATGTCGAGCCGTTCCGGGGCATTCTGCTGGGGCTGTTCTTCCTCAGCGTGGGGATGTCGCTGGATCTCGGCGTGGTCATCCAGGACTGGCGCATCGTGCTGGCGGCCGTTGTCGCCTCCATGGCCGCCAAGATGCTCGGCGTCTACGGCGTGGCACGGATCATGAAGGCTCCCCACGACGAGGCGCTGAAGCGCGCGGCCCTGATGGGCGAGGGCGGAGAGTTCGGCTTTGTCCTCTATGGCGCGGCGCTGGCGGCCGGTCTGTTCGACCCACGCACGGCCGCCATCGCCTCGGCCGTGATCATCGTGTCCATGGCCGTGACCCCATTCCGGGTGATGATCGCCGACCGGCTGAAGTCGCGTCAGGCCGTGTCGCTCGAAGGCATTGAGGAGGCCCGGAATCTGCGCGAGCGGGTCCTGATCATCGGATTCGGCCGCTTCGCCCAGGTGGTGTCCCAGCCGCTGTTGGCGCGGGACGTCGACGTCTCGATCATCGACCACGATGTCGAGATGATCCAGGCGGCCGGGAACTTCGGCTTCAAGGTCTATTTCGGCGACGGCTCCCGGCTGGACGTGCTGCGCGCTTCCGGCGCGGCGGACGCGGAGACCATCCTGGTGTGCGTCGACAAGCCCGAGGTGGCCGATCGCATCGTTGAACTGGTCAGGGCGGAGTTCCCCCTGACCAAGCTGTTCGTGCGCGCTTACGACCGCGGCCATTCGCTGCGGCTGATGCAGGCCGGGGTCGAGTACCATATCCGCGAGACTTTCGAATCCGCGCTCAAGTTCGGGGAGCAGGTGCTGATCGACCTCGGCTTCAACGCCGACGATGTGGCCGAAACGATCGAGGACGTGCGCCGCAGGGACGCCGAGCGGCTGACACTGCAGATGACGGGCGGCATCACCGCTGGGCGCGGTCTGATGCGTGGCAATGCGGTGGCGGTGACGCCTACGCCGGAACCCTATGTGAAGCCCAGGCGCGAGAGCCGCGCGCTTAACGAGGAAGCGGCAGAGGCAATGAGCCAGGACGAGGCCGGGGTGCGACTTCAGGAACAGGCCTAGCCACTGGCTCCAAGGCCTGCCGCCTCTGGGAAGACCGTGGCGGTTACCGTGTCGCGCCGAAGTTGGAGTTCGCCTCGCGCGCGGCCCGCCGCCCGCGCATTCGCCGGGTCAGACGAAAAGCGGCAATTGCCAGCGCGATCATCAGTACGGGCACGACGACGGGAGCGAGGAAGGCCAGCAGCACCATTAGGAAGCTAAGCACGTCCTCGATGAGGGATAGAATAGGGTTTCCGATCCCGCCCGTGGTCGCCGTGGAGGCTAGCCTCGCCCCGCCCTGAGCCAGGTTGAAGGCGAAGGCTGTCGGCGCGCCCACGATCAGGCCAGCGATCGCCGCCGTCATGGGATCGACACCCGCGAAGACGCTGCCGACCGCGACGGCCCCGGCAATGGGCCTGGTGAAGGTGCCCATCACATTGAGCGCATGATCCACCGTCGGCACCTTGTCGCCGGTGAACTCCACGATCGCCGCTATGGCGAGCGCAATGATCGCTGGCCAGTCCGCCAGCCAGGCCATGCGGTCATTCAGGTCGATACCGAAAAGACCAAACTTGGCGGCCAGCGCCAGCATGAGGAGAGGCAAAAAGGTCCTCAGGCCTGTTGCCGAAGCAAGCCCCAGACCTAGGAGCGCGGGCAGGACCCAGGTCTGAAGCGGTTCTGCCGCCACAGCCATTCCGTTCAGATCGATCGATCCCAACTGATCCTCCGTTGTCCAGACTACGCCAGACTGCTGTGAAACGGTGCCATGATCGTGTCATGTCACGCCGACCGCTCACCCCAGCACGTCGGCCTGATCAGGATGCCGCCGAAACCAGGCGATGGCATACCCGCACACGGGCAACAGCCTGATCCGCTCGCGCCTGGCGTGGTCGGCGAGGCTCTGCATGAAGCGGCCTGAGGCCCCGGTTCCATGAAGCTCGGGATCGGCTTCGACGTGCAGGATGGCACGAGCTCCGTCGCGGTCCTCGTAGTCGGCCCAGACACAGCGCAGCATACCCGACTTGACGACAAAGCCCTGCTCATAGCGTTGCCGGGCGGAAACGTCGCGAAGATCGCTCATGGGCTGCTCCTGTGGGTTAGCCGCCGGAATGATCTGGCACTGCTTGTGTTCCGACCTGCGACCCTTCGTCAGGCCGGCTTGTCCTGGAGTAGCTGCAACACGCCGAGCACGCTCTTCACCGTGAACCAGACGCTGATCAGGAACCAGATCGCGAGGAACAGCAACAGGAAGGGGATGCCGATCAGGACGAGCGACGCGAGCGCGCTGATTGCGATCAATACCCAGGTCGCGGCAGTCCACCAGAAAACGGACCAGAACAGCCGGATCTGACTTTCGATATGCTGTCGCGGCAGACCGGTCGCCGAGCCGCGCGCAGCATAGGCGACCACCAGTCCAACGATGACCAGAAGGTTCGCCGACGGGATCGACAGGATGTAGAGCGCCCAGGCAATGAGGGCTGCCGGCTTGCCCTCGCCCTCATGGCCGGGCTGGAAGCGGGGCTGTTGGGCGTCGGTCATGGCAGGGTCCCTGTCAGATCAGCCAGCCACGCGGATTGGGCATGGCCCGTCCGGCCTTCAGCTTCAGAACGCCTGCGGCCCCGCGAAGGATCAACCAGAGCGCCAGAATGAACAGGACAAACACGCCCAACCCCACGGCGATCAGGATGGCACCGGCCACTGCCACGACCGCGCCGGCCCACAGCGTCCGTTGCTGGAAGACGAAATGGCTCGCAGCGAGATCGCCCGTCGGACCCGGGCGACCTGTGACGGCCAGGAGCGCGATCAGAGCCGATACGCCCAGGGTCGGCACGGCAAACAGGATCAGAGCGTAGGTAGTGAAGAGCCCGTTTGCACCCTCGACCGCCTCAATCGGCTCGCGCCGGGCACCAAAGCCTGCGTAGGTCGGTGATGGAGCCGTTTCGCGAGCCCAAGCCGGAGTGGTGTCTGCTATCGATGCCGTTGGCTGTGGCGGAGCGATAGCGACGGATACCGGCTCTGCTTCCGGGTCCGGTTCGGTCACGGGTTCGTCCTCCAGCTCGGGCGTCGCCGCGACCGGCGCAGGTTCGGCGGTCGCATGGGGCTCGGGCTCGTCTCCCGATGCCGGTTCAGGCTCCAGCTCGGGTTCGGCTGGGGCCATGGCCTCACGCGTACGGCCGATCAGTGACGCAGGCGAGGCGAAGCCGACGGCGTCGTCCAGATCATGGTCCTGGCGGGCGGCATCTGTCGCTTTCGGATCGCCGGGTTCGGCCATCGGGGCTCCTTGAAGGTCAGGGTGCGACAATGGCGATCCGGTCCGGATCAGGCAAGCCGCGCCTCAGAGCGTCAGATCGTTGATGGACAGGTCGGGGCGGTCCATCCAGCTCCCGGCCATCCAGGCGCGCTCCGCCGCGCTCAGGGTCTCGCCGACGACGATGGTGTTTGTGGGGGTCTCCTCCAGCGCCAGTTCGATGCAACGATAGGCCGAGCCCTCGGCCGTCAGGATCGCCTCGATCTTGCGCCGCAGGGCGATGGCGAAAGCCTCGGTCGTCGGATCGCCGTCGAAGACCATGATCTGGTTCAGCCGGTGCGGCTCGTGAGCCTTGAACCAGTCTAGCAGAGGATCGGCGGCGGCGACCTGGAATGCGTGGTCGACCGCGCCGTCGATGAAGCCATGCCAGCGCTTCTTCAGGCTCTCGAAGGAGGCGACGTAGTTGGAGCCGCCGAATTCCACCTCGGCTTCCGTCGCCAAGGTCACCGTGACGAACTCGTTGTGGCCGTGGGGCACGGCGCAGCGCGACGCCCCATCCGCCAGAAGGCGGTGGGCCATGGAAAAGCGACGGGTGAAGCGGACCTGGGGCATTGAGCGGCGGTATGTCGTCCCTTCGGACCGCGATGGCAAGGTCAGTGGAAGTCGCGCGACCCCGGCAGGACGCGCACGTCCCTTGGATGGCGCCCCCGCGCGGGCGCATGGGCCGATCCGGGCTGCGTCTGCGCCGATAGCTCTCCCAGCATTGGCGTCCAGTCGATCAGGTCCTCGACGACCAGATGGGTGACGTTGTCGGCGCGCTGCACCCGCCCCTTGGCCAGCACCATGCGCGCGCCCATCGCGACGGGCCTCAGCCGCTCGAACACATCGGGCCACAGGACGAGATTGGCCACGCCCGTCTCGTCCTCCAGCGTCAGGAACACCACACCCTTGGCCGAGCCGGGCCTTTGACGCACCAGCACCACCCCGCCGACGGCGACGCGGCGATTGTTTTTCGTCGTCTGATAGGCCTCGGCGGTCATGGCCCCGGCACGGGTCAGCTTCTCGCGCAGGAAAGCGACGGGGTGGCCCTTAAGC
>JAIERG010000150.1 GCA_019747095.1 Caulobacteraceae bacterium
GCTCTGACCTGCGCTTCGACCTCGAGATCACCCTCGAGCAGGCCTATCAGGGTGCCGAGGTCGAGATCGCTGTGCCGACCACGGTCACGTGCGAGACCTGCACGGGGTCGGGCGCCAAGCCGGGGGCCAAGCCCTCGACCTGCGGCACCTGCAATGGCGCGGGCCGCATCCGCCAGGCCAACGGCTTCTTCCAGATGGAGCGGACCTGTCCGTCCTGCGGCGGCGCTGGCCAGCGCCTGGCCCCGGCCGATGTCTGCACCACCTGTCACGGCCACGGTCAGGTCCGCAAGAACCGCAAGCTGGCTCTCAAGGTTCCGGCGGGCGTGGACGACGGTTCGCGCATCCGTCTCTCGGGCGAGGGGGACGCCGGCCAGCGGGGTGGTCCGCGCGGTGACCTCTATGTCTTCCTGTCGGTCGCGCCCCACGACCTGTTCGAGCGCGACAACCTGGATCTTCTCGTCACCGTGCCCGTGCCCATGACGGTCGCGGCACTGGGCGGAGAGATCGAGGCACCCTGCCTGGTCTCCAGCGCCTGCGACGGCCAGTGCAAGGCCCCCGTCAGCGTCCCGGCGGGTGCCCAGACCGGCAAGACGGTCCGAATCAAGGGCAAGGGCATGCCCCACCTGAACGGCCGCCAGCGCGGAGATCTGGTGGTCGAGCTGTTCGTCGAGACCCCGACCGACCTGACGCCCCGTCAGAAAGAGCTGATGCAGGAGCTGGCCGCTTCCTTCGGCGAGGACCAGAGCCCGCGCAACTCGTCTTTCGCCGGCAAGGCCAAGCGGTTCTGGACGGACATCCTGGGGTCAGACGACTCCCGCCGCGAGAACGCCCAGTGATGGGTTCCATGGCCGGGGGGCTTTGACGTGAGCGACATCTTCCACGTGGGCATCTCGGGCGCGCGCGGCCGCATGGGCCGGGCCGTCAGCCAGGTTCTCGACGCGCGCGGCGACGTCATGGTCGCTGCCCGCTTCGACTGGGGCGAGACGCCCGACCTGTCGTTGTGCGACGTGGTCATCGACTTCTCGACCGCCGAGGCCTCCGTCGCCCTGGCCCAGGCCTGCGCCGAACGCGGTGAACCGGCGCTTGTCATTGGCTCCACCGGCTTCTCGCCCGAGCAGGACGGGGAAATTCTCAAGGCCGCCGAGCGCATCGCTATCGTCCGCAGCGGCAACTTCTCGCTGGGCGTCAACATATTGATCGGTCTCGTCGAACACGCCGCCCAACGGCTCGACGCCCGCGACTGGGACATCGAGATCACCGAGGCCCATCATAGAAAGAAAGTCGATGCGCCGTCCGGCACCGCCCTCATGCTGGGCGAAGCCGCCGCATCCGGTCGTGGCCGCGACCTCCCGGCCCTTCGCACCGCGGCCTACGATGGTGTCGGCGAAGCCCGTGAATCCGGCAAGATCGGCTTCTCCTCCATCCGCGCGGGCGGGATCGTCGGGGAACACACCGTCCTGTTCGCCTCGGAGGACGAGGTTGTGACACTCAGCCACTCCGCCATCGACCGCAGCCTGTTCGCCCGTGGCGCAGTCGCAGCCGCCGCCTGGGTCCGCAATCGCCGTCCGGGTCTCTATGACATGCAGGACGTCCTGGGCTTCCGGCAGGCCTGACGTCCGATCCTGACGCATCGCGCCCTCATGACGGGTCCGATGAGCGAAGCGATTGGACTCCATGGACGCCGTGGACGGCATGGACTCCTTGCACGAGATGCACCCGACCCGGCTCGTCGACCGTCAGAGCGGGCGTCGTTCGAACTCCAGGAAGATCGGATCGGTGTCGCCCAGCCGCTTTTCCTCATAGCGGGTGACAACGTGGTCTGCCGGCGGGACCGTCCAGTCCGCCTTCTCGTCGGCCAGCCAGACCAGCCCCGGTGTCGCGATCAGCCGCTCCAGCGCCCAGCCCGCGTAATCCTTCCAGTCCGTGACGAACCGCAGCCGTCCACGAGGCTTCAGAACGCGTACCAGCTCGGCGGCGAACTCCGGCTGGATCAGGCGGCGCTTGTTGTGCCGCGCCTTGTGCCAGGGGTCAGGGAACAGGATCATGACCCGGTCCAAGCTCGCGTCTGGCAGGGCCGCGACCACCGCGCGCGCATCGTCGTCGTGCAGCCGCACGTTCTTCAGCCCCTGCTCGTCGATGTGCCGGAGCGCCGAGGCCACGCCGTTCAGGAACGGCTCGCAGCCGATCATCAGGGCGTCCGGCCGCTGCGCCGCCTGCGCCGCCAGGTGCTCGCCCCCGCCGAAGCCGATCTCCAGCCAGACCTCGGCCGCGCCGGGCATGAGGGCCGCGACGTCGATCTTGCCCTCGGCGGGCACGGGCAGGCGCACCGTCGGCATCAGGGTGTCGAACAGCGCCGCCTGACGCGGCTTTATCGGCCGCGACTTGATGCGGCCGAAGGATCGGAGGGGAGGATGGGGCATCGGGAGGTTCGAGGTTCTAGGGGCCAGGTTCTAGGGGCGAGGACGCGAGCCCGGCCAAATGGCCGCCTGCAAAACCCTAGTCCCTCGAACCTATAGCCTGGAACCTTCAGACCAGTGCCTTCAGCTGATCCACCAGATCGACCTTCTCCCAGCCGAAGCCGCCGTCCGCGTCGGGCTCGCGGCCGAAGTGACCATAGGCCGCCGTGCGGGCGTAGATCGGCTTGTTCAGGCCCAGGTGCTCGCGGATGGCGCGCGGCGTGGCGCCGCCGATCAGGTCCAGGATGCCGGCTTCCAGCTTGGCCTCGGTCGCGCCGTTCTTGCCGGTGCCGTGCAGGTCCACGTGGATCGACTGGGGCTTGGCCACGCCGATGGCGTAGCTGATCTGGATGGTGCAGCGATCCGCCAGACCGGCCGCAACGACGTTCTTGGCCAGGTAGCGGCAGGCATAGGCCGCCGAACGGTCGACCTTGGTCGGGTCCTTGCCCGAGAAGGCTCCGCCGCCGTGGGGCGAGGCGCCGCCGTAGGTGTCGACGATGATCTTGCGGCCCGTCAGGCCCGTGTCGCCGTCCGGCCCGCCGATCTCGAAGATCCCGGTGGGATTGATGTGCCAGACGGTGTTCTCGTCGGTGAAGCCTTCGGGCAGCACCTCCAGGATGTAGGGCTTGACGAAGGCGGCGACCTCGGCGGCCTTGCCCTTGGCATGCTGGGTCGAAAGCACGATGGAGGTGGCGCGGACCGGCTTGCCGTCTTCGTACTGGATGGTCACCTGGCTCTTGGCGTCGGGCTCAAGAATGGTGCCGCCCGCGTGGCGCACCTCGGCCAGGCGCTTGAGGATGTTGTGGCTGTACTGCAGCGTCGCCGGCATCAGCTCGGGCGTCTCATTGCTGGCATAGCCGAACATGATGCCCTGGTCGCCCGCGCCCTCATCCTTGTTGCCCGAGGCGTCGACGCCGACCGCGATGTCGACCGACTGACCGTGCAGCCGGTTGATGAACTCGAAGGTGTTCCAGTGGAACTGGTCCTGTTCGTAGCCGATGTCCTTCACGGCTGCGCGCACCGCCGCCTCGATCTCGGCTTCGATGCCCGGCTCCCAGGTGTCAGTCTGCGAGTTCCAGATGCCCTGGCCCCGGATCTCGCCGGCCAGCACCACCAGGTTCGTCGTCGTCAGCGTCTCGCACGCCACTCGCGCATAGGGGTCCTTGGCCAGGAACAGGTCGACGACGGTGTCAGAGATGCGGTCCGCGACCTTGTCGGGATGGCCCTCGGACACGCTTTCCGAGGTGAACAGGAAGGACGAACGGGACAAGGTCTGGCTCCGATGGCTCGCGCGGGCGCGCCGCGTGGCCGTGAGACATATAAAGATATGTTTATGCGATCAAGGGAGGGTGCGCTCTGGCTCCCGCAATGACCGCCGGACCACGGGAAGTCACATCATCCGCCGCGCCGATATCCGGGTGTCGTTAACGGGAATCCAACCCATCGCAGGCAAGGTTTAGAATCAGAGACCGACAACCGGGCGCGCGGGCTGGCGATGCAGAACGAGACGGGACCGCGTCCCCGCCGATTTCCCCGACTGACCCACTTGTGGCCGGGCACCCGGACGGCCTTGGTCATCCTTGTGGCGCTCGTTGCCATTGTCTCTCTCATGGGCGGTCTGATCGGAGCGGCAAACAGGATCGACACCCTCTCTGCCCGCCACGACGCGCAACTCGTGGCCAATGGTCTGGTCCTCAAGGACACCAGCCTGCGAACCTGCCTTGCCTCCGTCACGGTCTGGGACGAGGCCGTTGTCCACCTGGACAATCGCTATGATCCAGCTTGGGCTAACACCAATATCGGCCATTATCTGGTGGCCGATTGCGAGGCGACCCAGTCCTATCTGGTCGATGGTTCCGGACGGGTAATCGGCGCATGGCATGGGGACCAGCCTGCAGCTCGGGAGTTACCGCCCGTGATCCGAGCGGCGTCGGACGCGTTAGTCGAGCGAATCCGGACCAGGGAAGCGAGTCGTGGCCCGCTTGCACCGGGTCCGGCACAGCAAACCATGATCGCGGATACGATCGACGAGACCACCGCCGTCGGGACCGGATCTGAAGCCGTGGTGGTCGCAGCCAGCCTGATCCAGCCTGATTTCGGCACGGCGTGGCCCGCTGGTGCCCAATCACCGGTTCTGATCGTGGTTCAACCAGTGAACGCCGACTATCTCGACTGGCTGGCCAGCCATTTCCTCCTTGAGAATCTCCACGTCGAACTTGACCCGCTTTCGCCTGTCCGGCAGGGCGAGTCGTCCGCGACCTTGCGCGACATCGCCGGCCGTCCGGTCGCGCGTGTTGACTGGCAGTATAGGCGACCGGCCGGAGATCTGGCTTCAGTCGTGGCTCCGTCGGTTGGTCTTCTATTGCTCATCCTGCTTGGGGCACCCGTGCTGACGATCCTGCGGGACCGTCGACAGAAAGCTCGGCTCAATGCCGCCATGGAGGCCGCCAGAGCTGCCTCGAACGCCAAGTCCCGCTTTATCGCCAACATGAGCCACGAAATCCGGACTCCCATGAATGGTGTGATGGGCGTTCTCCACCTCTTGCGAGGCAAGGGACTCGACCAGGGCAGTCATGAGTTGATCGAGGATGCGCTTTCGAGCGGTGCCCTTCTTCAGGGCCTGCTCAACGATGTCCTGGACCTGTCGCGCATTGAATCCGGAACGCTCGAGCTGGAGTTGGCTCCGCTTGATCCGCAGGCGCTGCTCCGCGACGTGGTTGGGCTTTTCAGGGCTCAGGCCGAGAGCAAGGGCGTCGATCTGAGGGCAAGTTATGCAGGCGAATCTGGCCTGTTCCTCGCTGACGGCCTGAGGCTCCGTCAGGTCTGCCTGAATCTCATCGGCAATGCCGTGAAGTTCACGAGCGCTGGCCAGGTCGAGGTCCGTTGCCGTGTCAGGGTCGCACCTACTGGGAACAGGCCCATCCTGAGACTTGAAGTCGAGGATACGGGCATGGGTATTCCTGTCGATTCTCAGGCACAGATGTTCCGGCGGTTCAGCCAGGCCGATGGATCAATCGGGCGGAGGTTCGGAGGAACGGGCCTTGGCTTGTCGATCTGCGAGGCCCTGATCACCCTGATGGACGGCGAGATTGGGTTCACCAGCGAAGAGGGCAAGGGGTCGACCTTCTGGTTCGAGGTGGCTCTGGAGCCTGCCGCAGGTGCTGCCGACGCGATCTCACTCACGGCGCGTGAGGCCACGCCAACGTCAGCCAAGGGCCTTCGCATTCTGGTCGTCGACGACAATCCAATGAACCTGAAAGTCGCACAGCTTCTGCTGGAAGCCGTGGGAGCCGAGGTCGAGACTGCCGTCAATGGCAGCGACGGCGTTGACGCGGTTCGCGTTTCGTCCTTCGACATCATCTTGATGGATGTTCAGATGCCCGTCGTGGACGGCATCACCGCGACAAGACAGATACGGCTTCTGCCGGGCAGCCCGGCCAAAACTCCGATCATCGGCCTTACGGCCAATGTGCTTCCGGCCCAGAAGCAGGACTATCTGGCGGCGGGAATGGACGATGTCGCCGAGAAGCCAATCAATCCGGCGCGTCTCCTGGCCCAGATCGCGGCCCTGGTGGAACCGGAGGCCAAAGCAAGCGACTCCGCACCGGCAAGGGAAGCCGCTGGACGCTGACCGGCCAGAGCAACGGCTTCCTGGGCCCAACCCCTTCCCGGTCCGGGCGAAGCGGGTGAGATGGGCGATCCCAAATCAAGGTGCCTTCCGGTGGGAGCGACCGGAACTCCGACCTGCGCCAAAGCTGCAGGCCAGGGGGCCCGTCAGGAGCCGGGGTCGCTCGTGTGATGACCTTCCGGGAGGGTCGACAACTACCCATCCGGCGCTCCCGCGATGGCTGGATGGGCGACGGGCACCAGTTTGTTCCGGTTCATGCGGGTGCCGAACGTCTAAAGCGATGGGATCTCACGAAGGATGCTCGAGGCGCGTCCCGGATGTTTGCCGACGGCCGTGCTGTAGAAGATCGCCGCACCCTCCATGTCGGCCTCATAGTGTCCGCTAGGGAACAGGGTGGGTCCGATCGTGATCTGTTTGCGGGGATAGTCGATGGAAACGAAGACGATGGGTACTTCAGCAGCCGCGGCGATGTCGTAGAAACCGGTCTTCCATCGATCGCCCGAAGCACGGGTGCCCTCAGGTGCAATCGTCAGGATGAACCGATCGCGGCGTTCGAACTCGGCCACCATGGTGCGAACGATGTCCCGTGCCTCGGATCGGTCAACAGGGACGCCACCGAGATCGCGCAAGGCACCACCCAAGGGCCATCGGAACAGGGACGCCTTGCCCAGGAATTTCAGGTCCAGATCAAGCGCAACCGCAGCGCCCAGATAATAGACGAAATCCCAGTTGCTGGTGTGCGGGGCACCAACCAGAACAAATTTCTGCATCTCTGGCCGCCGCCCTTCAACGCTCCAGCCCTGAAGCCTGAACAGCAGGCCGAGGGTCGTTTTCATTGCGTCGGCGAGGAAAGCCATTGCGCAGTTTCAAATCATTCGCCGACGATACACAAGCGCCGTTGGAATCCGGGAGGCATCTGCCGGCATCAGGCCGACTGACCTCCTCGTCTGAAATTCCTCCAGGAACAGCAAGACTCGGCCGTCGAACCTGTCAAAACCGGACCGCAGAACGCGGATGGTCACGCGCGAGTGCCGATGTCGCTGTTCGGGTTCACCTACTGCCTGTCCTCCGTGATCCCAGGATCAGGCCTCATGGCCAGAAGAATACGGCCGCGGCGAGAGCGAGGTCGGACGGCATCGGTATAGGACTTGCGGCCGCGCGTTAGTCGCTGACCTGACCCGCCGTCATGAACAGGCTTATTGAAGACCCGCCGGCTCCACCGCTTCCAGCGATTGTGCAGCGCCTTGCGGGGCCCGTAAGCCGATGGCGCGCTGCGTCAGCGCAGACCGTTGCGCATGACGAGGGCGATCCCGCTCAGAGCCTGCCGGTCGTCCGCCCTGGGGGTATAAACTCTTTGGGGTGGTGGTGCGCTTAGGTGACTCGAACACCTGACCCCCTCATTACGAATTCAGCGGAAGGCTCAGGCCCGGTCCACGCTCCGCAAGGGTTTGAGAGGCAAAGTTGACCGGTGATCTCGCCGCTCTCAGCTCCTTCCCAGACTGGCCGAACGGGCTGGTTTTGAACTTCCCAAGCTAACGATCTTTAGCTGGGAGAGTCGTCGGACGTCGACCTGCGCCATACCTGCAAGACGCTTGGATCGGGCGTCATCAGACGCTGCTTCGGCGAAGCACTGGCCACCCTTACGGCGGACCGAGCCAGCGCCTGCCTAGGGTGGAAGGCAGAATCGAAGGCGAAGCCTGCTGCCGGTTCGCAACGCCCCAACTACGGACCTGCGGAGCTCTCCTGAACTGAGACCTCCGTATGGTCACATCACCACCATCGCCTCACCACCCTGACCAACCTCCATCGCCACCATCCACACCGCCATAGCGATCATCATCAGGTTCTCGGTCAGCGACAGGAAGCCCAGCGGCACATTGCTGTCCCCGCCGACGCAGGCACACTTCAACTCGCGCTTGTCGATGTAGACGGCCTTAAACACCGAGACCGCGCCAATGCCGCCGATGAAGAGTGCGATCGGGACCGACAGCCACGTCAGGACGCCGGCCAGCATCAGGGCGCCGGCCCCGAACTCGGCGAAGGGGTAGATCCTGCCATAGGGCACCCACCGCCTGGCCAGGAGGTCGTAGTTCAGGAACATGGTCGAGAAGCTCTCGACGTTCTGCAGCTTGAGCATGGCCAGCGCCATCATCGACAGGGCGATGAACCATTCGCCTGCCTGAACCGTCAGGGGCGTCCCGTGGACCGTCAGGCTCAGCATCGCCGCCATCACGGCCGTGGTCAGGAACACGAC
>JAIERG010000154.1 GCA_019747095.1 Caulobacteraceae bacterium
AGGTGCCGGTCGGCGAGGACCAGAAGCAGCATCTGGAACTGACCCGCGACATCGCCGCCAAGTTCAACACCGACTTCGGCGTTCCCGGCTTCTTCCCCCTGCCCGAGCCGGTCATTCAGGGGCCGGCGACGCGGGTCATGAGCCTGCGCGACGGCTCGGCCAAGATGTCCAAGTCCGATCCGTCCGATCAGAGCCGCATCAACCTGACCGACGACGCCGACACGATCGCCGCCAAGATCCGCAAGGCCAAGACCGACCCCGAGCCCCTTCCCGAGACCGTCGAGGGTCTCGCCGACCGGCCCGAGGCGCGCAACCTCGTGGCCATCTATGCCGCCCTGTCGGACCAGACTCGGGAGCAGGTCATCGCCCAGTTCGGCGGCCAGGGTTTCGGCGCCTTCAAGCCGGCGCTGGCGGAACTGGCGGTGTCGGCACTCGCCCCCGTCACGGCCGAGATGCGCCGCCTGATGAATGATCCCGCCGAGATCGACCGCGTCCTCAAGGACGGCGCTGAGCGCGCCGCCGCCATCGCAGATCCCGTGGTCGATGAGGTGAAGCGGATCGTCGGTTTCTGGCGATGAGCGAACACACCGCCGTCGTTGAATGGATCAGGGGCGATCAGACCTTCACGGACCACCAGTACTCCCGAGCCCACGATTGGCGTTTTGACGGCGGGGCTGCGGTACGCGGGTCGTCGGCCCCGACCAGTGTCGCCCCGCCTCTGTCGGACCCCGCGGCTGTGGACCCCGAAGAAGCGCTCGTGGCCGCGCTGTCCAGTTGCCATATGCTGTTCTTCCTGGCTCTGGCGGCAAAAGCCGGTTTCGTGGTCGACCGGTATCGTGACGCCGCCGTGGCGACACTGGGCCGTGACGACCGGGGACGGATGTCGGTCACCGACATCGTCCTGCGTCCCGCGATCGACTGGTCCGGAGAGACTCCCGATGCGGACAAGCTGGCGGACATGCACCATCAGGCGCACCGGCTCTGCTACATCGCCAACTCCGTCCGCGCCGAGGTCCGGGTCGAACCGGCCTGATCGTCAGACCGCCGGCGCGACCGCCGTATCCTCGAGCAGCGCCGAAAACCGACGGATCGCCTCGTCCCCAAGCGCCGGATCGTAGCGCATCGGCGGGGCCGTCATGGGCTCGTCGAAGCTGTGGGTGCCATCCGCGACCCAGGTCTCGACGTCAGCGCCGCAGTTGCGGACCATGTCGTGGATACGCTCGGCGTTGCGGACGGTCGTCAGGTGATCCCTGGCTGCCACCACAGCGAGGGTGCGGGGGCAATGCCGCCAGGGCCGCATCCGGTTCAGGGCCGCGAATCCGACGTAGGGATAGGCCAGGTAGGTCGCCTTGACCCCTTCGAGGGAAACGTTCTCGGCGTCGGTGACGCCCAGCGCCCCGATCCGGTCGCGGTCGGCGCTCATCGCTTCCATGATGCCCCAGCCGCCGTGGCTCCAGCCCGCCAGCAGCAGTGTGGAGGGATCGACGTCCGGTCGCTGTGACACGCCGCGGATCGTCGCCAGAATGTCCCCCGCGCGTTCCCAGCCTCGGAGCAGAAGGCCCGTGCAGACGGTGGCCATGGCGAACTGACGGCTCCAGCCGCGCGGCGCGTAGGAATCGACGATGAGCGCGCGCCACCCCTTGGTCCTGGCCGCCTGCGCGTACTTCGGCAAATGACCCCGCAGCCCACCACAGCCGTGAAACAGCAGGGCGGCCGGCCGGGGGCGATCGTCATCCGGGCCGACCCAGGTGGCGTAAGGGGAAAGGCGGGCCCAGCGGTCGTCGAGCGTATCCATACCCGCCCCTTAGCCCAGCTTCGCGACGGATGCGCGGGTCGCCGGGACTCCGACTAGAACAGATCGGCCGGCAGGATCTGGCTGGCCAGCAAGGTCTCCATCCCCTGCCAGTGATCCGGCCCCTGGCGCTCGACCCACGCCTGGACCACGTCACGTCCCAGACCGTAGTTGATGATGTAGCTGCGGTAGGTATCGATGAACCGTACCCTCTGGGCCGCGCGCTCTGGCGTCGTCAGCATGTAGCGGGAGAGAAGCCGGGTCGCTTCCGCACGATCGATCCGTCCGGCCAGATAGTCATCGGCGATCGTGTACTCGGCGCGCGCGAGCCGACGGACGAGGGCATTGAGCTCGGCCTTGCGCCCGACCGGTGCGCCGGTCAGCCCCGCGAGCGGCAAAAGCACATCCTGTTCGAAACGGGCGGCCTCGTCGCCCGGGAAGGCCAGGTCGATGCCATAGTTGGCGCTGCCCTCGGCCACGAAGGACATGGGCGAATAGAGCGGATAGACGCTCATCTCGACCCATCGCCGTTCGACGACGAAGGTCTGCTCGAGCAGAGCATTGTAGACGTGATGGCCGGGGTAGGCCTCGTGACAGCCCAGGTCGATTGCCCGGTCCGTGAAGATGGGCTGGTCGGTGTTGATCTCGATCCGGCTGGCGGCCCCGCCCAGATAGTAGTTGTAGCCTGACCACGGCTTGTCCGTGACGAAGGCCAGGGTGAACCGTTCGTTCGCCGGCAGGTCGATGTGGGCCAGCGTCCTGCGACGGCACTCGGCAATGGAGGCATCGAACACGACCTGCAAGCGGTCCGGCGGGATCCGGAAGCCGCCCCGGAAAGCGGCGACGCGGGCGGCCAGCTCGCCGTCGCCGGGCACGAGCCGGTCGATCTGGGCGAGGATGGGGTCGAAGTCGGACAGGGGGCGCAGTTCAGGTCGAACGCCGAACAGGGCCTCGGCCTCGTCGGCAAAGCTCAACCGCTCGCCCGACAGCATACGAAGTCGGGCCGCCGCCGCCGAGACATGGGCAAGAAGATAGGCCTTGCGCTGCACCACAGCGGGTTCGGCTCCCGTCACTGCAATCGCGTTGAGCCTTTCGGTCAGAGAGGCGGCGCCCTGCATCAGGGCGGGGATGTCACGCGGATTGGCCCGGGCAGCCTCAGCCCACTCCGGGGGGCCGTAGTAGGCATCGACATAGCCTGGTTCGCGCTCGCCGATCTCCAGGATCAGGGCGACGTAGTCGCGCGCGACGGCGTCCAGACTGTCGCGTTGCGGAACGGTCGTGGGCACTGGGGCGGTCGCGCATGCCCCGACAAGCAAGAGAAAGCCAAAAACCCAAGCCCGCATCATCCATCCTCCTGTTGATGGGTCTCCCGAACCCAGAACCGTCGTCGACCCATAGGCGCGCCTTCCGTGCATTCGGGATTGAGGGCCGCGCGTGGCTGCTGTAAGGCCCTTCGTCCGGTCAACACGAGTGGCCGCGAGAAACGCACCCGTAGCTCAGCTGGATAGAGCGTTGCCCTCCGAAGGCAAAGGTCACACGTTCGAATCGTGTCGGGTGCGCCATCCTCTTCACGGACGGGCGATGGGGATGAGATTCTAGCGGATCATCCGGGCAGGCGCGCTTTGGCCATCCTCGACCAGACGTCCGACCCAGCCGCTGTCCGCCGTCGTGAGTTCCAGCACACTCTCACCGATTTGGAGCGTGAGCGTGTTCGTTCCGCGAGCGACTTCCATCACGGGCACGGCGGGCGCGCGATGGTCCAGTTTGCGCCACGCGCCTTCAACGGGGCGATGGCCGCCTCGATCGCTCAGCGCAATCTGGGCGAACGGATTTCCTTGCGCATCCAGCAATCGCCATAGGCCGTCGAGTGGCCCCATGCGGGCATCCATGGCTGCCTCCGCATTGTCCACGCCGCGGTCGTAGGCGTTCTCAGCACGGGACGGCGCATGTTCGTAGCTGCGGTCGTAGGCCTCCACGACCACGGGCACGACGAGCGCGCGTGGTCGTGGATCGGCAATGCCATCGCCCTCCGCCTCAACGCGGCCGAAGTTCGACGGCGGTTCGAACGGTCGAACTACAGGCGGGGAGTAGGTTTCGGGAAGCGCGCCTGACGGAGCGTCCTGCGGGACACTGGTCAGAACAAGAGTGGCGGTCAGAACGACAGGCGTCACAGCACAACCATGCCAATCACGATCGAGGCTGACCAGTCCGGACGCCTGGGCCGCGAAAATGTGATCCGCCGTCAACGACGGCGGGAAGCGGGTGGATCAATCCAGACCATCGTCTGTGACAACGAACGGGCGGCCCTGCGTGACCGCTTCGCGTGCCAGCTGGTCCTGCACGATGTGCCACCGGCGCAGTCGTTCAAAGCCGATGGCATGGTCGGGGGAAGCATCCAGCCATTCCGTAAACTCGCGCTTGCGGCGGCGATACTGCGGCTCGGACGGATCCGGGACCGGCGGCACCTGAGGCAGCCGGCTCGCCACGTCGGGCGGGATGGGGAAGTCTCCCGATGACGTCGACAGGATCATGGGTTCGCAGCCTAGGAGAAGAATCGAAAGCCTGAAACCCCACCGAGGCGAACCGGCCCGCCTTTGGCGCGAAGCGGGGTTCGTTCATCTGTTTGCCATCCTATGGCCAAGCTGGACCTGTCTGGTGTGGCGAGGATGGAGTGAGACCCGGTGAGAATGATGCTGATCAAGTTGTCCCTGGCCGTGACCCTGATCCTACTGAACGCCGACGCGGCCAGGTCGCAGGACCGGGTCGACCAGCTTCTGGCCGGTGGAGGGACCAAGCCGGGCGCTGAGCTGGTCGTCGCGGATCGCGCCGCCTCCAATGTCGGACAGGATCCGGTCGAGCTGCGAACCACCCGGGCTCTCAATGCCGAGGTCACGGCGCGCAACGATCTGGCCGAGGATCAGGAGCGGGCCGACCAGGCGGAATTTCAGGCCGAGCGCGCGCGCTGGGAGGCGCGGCAGGCCCTGAATCTTCAGGCGCGGCTTGACTGGGAGGCCAGCGTGCGGGCGGCGGAAGAAGCCCGTCGCCGTTGGGAAGCGGATCGGGCCCGTTGGGAAGCGGACGTGCGGGCTTGCGAGGCCGGTGATCGCAGTCGCTGCGCCGCGCCCGAGCAGCCGTAACCTCCGACGCCCCCGGCTCGTAGTTCCCGGACGAAGTTTGCGGGCCGGGGCGGCCTGTGACACCGTTCGAATGACGGCACAGGGGGATAGGGGATGACGGACGGTGTGATTGACCAGGTCGCCGAGCCTGACCCGGCAGTGGCGCGACGTGCCGATCGCCCCCTTCCGGGTGGGCGAACCGACACCTACCGGCATCCGCCTCTGGTGCGGATCAGCCATTGGGTCAATGTCGCTGCGGTGGTGATCCTGATCATGAGCGGGCTGAACATCCTGCTGGCTCATCCCCATCTGGACTGGGGCAAGGACACCAACTGGGGCAACCACTGGGTCGACATCCCGCCGATCCCGAACTGGCTGCTGATCCCGGATCATCGGAACCTGGCCGAGGCGCGCCACTGGCACTTCTTCTTCGCCTGGGTCTTCGTGATCAACGGCCTGATCTACCTAGCCTATGGCTTCATCAGTCGGCGCTTCAACGGGCGGCTGTGGCCGAGCCGGGAGGATCTGGCCGGCTTCTGGCCCTCGGTGAAGGAGCACGCCCGGTTCCACTTCCCCAAGGACGAGGAAGCCCGGAACTACAACGTCATCCAGAAGCTGACCTACGTCTTCATGATCCTGGTCGTGCTGCCGATGATGCTGATCACCGGGCTGTCGATGTCGCCCGGTTTCAATGCGATCGGCGGGATCTTGCTGGATATCATGGGCGGCAGGCAGTCGGCCCGCACGCTGCATTTCATTTCAGGTGCCCTGATCGTCGGCTTCATCGTGGTTCACGTCGGGCTCGTGTTCTGGACCGGCTTCGTCAACAACATGCGGGCCATGATCACCGGCTGGTTCGTGCTGGAACCGTCGACGCCCCACGGCGAAGACCGCAAGGGAGACCCGTCATGAGCGAAGTCACCTTCAATCGCCGCTCGTGGCTGGCGCGGGTTGGCGCAGCTGTGGGAGTCATGGCGCTTGCGGCGTGCCAGAGGGGCCAGACGATCGGAGAAAGCCTGCGCGTCTCGGCTGAGGCCCTGACACGGCGGTCCCAGCGGCTGTTGATCCCGCGCGAGGCTTTGGCGCCCGAGTACCAGCCGCAGGACATCTCGCCCTGGTTCAAGCCCAACGGTTCGATCGACCCGGCGGCTTCGGACTATGTGGCTCTGCGCAATGCGGGCTTTGCCGACTACCGGCTGACGGTTGACGGCCTGGTGGAACGGCCCTTGTCGTTGTCGCTGGCCGAGTTGCGTGAGCGTCCCAGCCGGACCCAGATCACCAAGCATGACTGCGTCGAAGGTTGGACGGCGATCGGCCAGTGGACCGGAGTGCGGCTGGAAACCCTGCTGGACGAGGCGGGTCTGAAGCCCGAAGCGAAGTACATCGTCTTCCACTGCTTCGACGCCCTGACCCAGACCGAGGATGGGCCGCGCTACTATGAGAGCATCGACCTGGTCGACGCCCGGCATCCGCAGACGATCCTCGCCTACGACATGAACGGCGAGACCCTGACGGTGCCGCACGGGGCGCCGCTCAGGCTCAGGGTCGAGCGACAGTTGGGCTATAAGCAGGCCAAATACATCCGCCGGATCGAGGCCGTGGAAAGCTTCGAGGCCATGCCGGGCCCGCGGGGTGGCTATTGGCCCGACCGCGGCTATGAGTGGTACGCGGGGATCTGATTCCCGCTTACCCCGGCACGAGGCTCATGTCGCGGCGCGCCATCAGCTTGTCGAACTCCGACCAGACACCATCCGCGCCGTGCCAGGACCCCTGTGTGGCGGCCTTGGAGTATTCGGTGGCGCGGGCCTCGAAGAAGTTGGCGTGTTCGACGCCACTGAGCAGCGACTGCAGCCACGGCAGAGGGTTTTCCTTCACGCCATAGAGCTCGGGCAGCTTGAGCTGGCGCAGGCGCCAGTCGGCGATGAAGCGGATGTATTGCTTGATGTCGTCCGGCGTCATGCCCGAGACCTCGCCGGCCTCGAAAGCCAGGTCGATGAACTTGTCCTCCAGCTTCACCACGGTGCGGCAGCATTCGACGATGTCGTCGGCCACGGCCGGGGTGACGCAGCCGGTTTCCTTGTTGAAGGCGTGGTAAAGCTTGATGATGCCATCGCAGTGCAGGCTCTCGTCGCGCACCGACCAGGACACGATCTGGCCCATGCCCTTCATCTTGTTCTGGCGCGGGAAGTTCATCAGCATGGCGAACGACGCGAACAGCTGAAGCCCCTCGGTGAAGCCGCCGAACATGGCGAGCGTGCGGGCGATGTCGGCCTCGGTCTCGACCCCGAACTGGCCCATGTAGTCGTGCTTGTCCTTCATGGCCTCGTATTCCATGAAGGCCCCGAACTCGCTCTCGGGCATGCCGATGGTCTCGAGCAGCAGAGCATAGGCCGCGATGTGGATGGTCTCCATGTTCGCGAACGCCGAGAGCATCATCTTGACCTCGGTCGGTTTGAAGACCCGGCCGTACTTCTCCATGTAGTTGTCGGCGACCTCGATGTCCGACTGGGTGAAGAAGCGGAAGATCTGCGTCAGCAGGTTCCGCTCACGGTCGTTGAGGTTGGCCGCCCAGTCCTTGCAGTCCTCGCCGAGCGGCACTTCCTCGGGCATCCAGTGGACCTGCTGCTGCTTCTTCCACATGTCGAAGGCCCACGGATAGCGGAACGGCTTGTAGGCTGCAGATGGCGTCAGCAGGCCAGGCGTGGCGGGCTTGATCGAGACGTGAGCGTTCATGGCGGAACCGAAGCAGCAGGGGTTTGAGATCGTTCGGACCATCCAAGCCCAGAATCGACGCCGACGCTACTGCTAGATGGTTAACGATCCCCAGCATCAACATCTTGTGTGCACATGGGGACAACCGGTCGCAGGCGCGCGTGCTCGCTCCATCGCTGCGATGGGGATCGCGCGGCCGAGGGCAGGTGACGATCCGGCTGCGTCTGCCTATCTTGGGGCCATGACCGTTCATGTTCCGCCACCGCCACTGCTCGAAACCTCTGGCGTTGAGCCTGATGAGGCTCTGTCGATCCTTCAGGGGGCCCTGAGCGGCGCTGATGACGGCGAGCTGTTCCTCGAACGATCGGAACTGGAATCTCTGGTCTTCGACGATGGGCGGCTGAAGTCCGCCGCCTATGATGCGACCGAGGGGTTCGGCCTGCGGGTCGTGGCGGGAGAGACCGCCGGCTACGCTCACGCCAATGAGATCACGGCCGCCGCGCTCCGCCGCGCTGCTGATGCGGCGTCGCTCGCCAAGACGGGCCATGCGGGCGTCACGGCCGAGGGGCCGCGCGCGACAAACCAGCGGCTGTATGAACCCGTCGATCCGCTGGCCTCGCCGGCCTTCTCCGACAAGATCGCCCTGCTGCAGGAGATCGACGCCTGGGCCCGCGCCCGCGATCCGCGCGTGGTGCAGGTTTCGGCGACCCTGGTCGGAGAGCGCCGCGCGGTCGA
>JAIERG010000130.1 GCA_019747095.1 Caulobacteraceae bacterium
GGGCGGGGCGCCGGCGCCCGAGCCGATGGAGCCGCCTCGACCGCGGCGGCCGGGGGCGAAGCGGCCTCCTCCGCTGCGGCTGCCGGAACCGCCTCCACTGGGGCTGTCGGCGTGACCTCGGCCGTCGCCTCCGCATCGACAGGCTGGGGATCGGCGGCGGGCTGGCAGGCCGCCAAGGTGAACGCCGCGCCCGCGGCCAGGATCAAAACTCTCATGCGACAAACTCCTGGATGGCGACTGTCGGATCCAAACTCCGGCAGCACCTTCATACTGAATTACGCGGCGGCGGGCTCCAGCCCTCACACCCGCGACCGCGGGGCGACGTTATCGGAGACCCGACGCCCATCGTCGCCGAGAAGCTCCAGCAATTTTCGACGGGCACGGGCCACCCGTGTCTCCACCGCCTTGATCGACACGCCGAGCATGTCGGCAGTTTCCGCCTGGCTGTGGCCTTCGATCGCGGTGAGCAGAAGTGGGGCTTTGAGATGAGGCGGGAGGCGGTTCATCGCCTCGTTCAATCGGGAGAACCTCCGGCTTGACTCAATCTGGTCGTCCGCCGGTTCCTGCCCATCCGCCACCGACATCGCCTCGGGCGATGCCAAATCCACATCGCCTCGGATCAGTCGTCGCACCATCCGCCGCCGGCTCCAATCCCTGCATTTGTTGAGAGCGATGGTCCGGATCCAGGCTTCGAACGGCCGCGTGGGATCGTAGCGGTGGATGTTGATCCAGGCCGCCGCGTAGGTGTCCTGCAGCAGATCCCAAGCATCCTGCTCATCCCCCGCGTAGCGGCGGACGACCCGGAACAAAGCCGTCTTGGTCTGTCGCATCCACTCGCTGAAGGCCGCGCGGTCGCCTCCAGCCGCACGCGCGGAAAGGGGGCCTGGATCATCCACCTGGACCGCTATCGCTCGTCGGGCGCAAGCGCGGAGACGATGCGATCATCGAAGACCTCGGCCTGAGCAGGCGTCAGCACAGACCGCATCTCGAAGACGTGGGCGATCGTCTCCTTCTGCAGGGCGCCCATCGCAACGTGGAAATGATCGACCGCCGCCTGCACCTGGGGACCGTCGCCATCACTCTGTTCAATGGCGCGCGCCAGCTCGAGGTTGGCCGCTTGAACCTCCGCTTCGAGCGCAGGTCGACGCGTCGCGAACCGAGCTTCGATCGCTTCGATCCGCGTCAGCTGCTCGGGCGAAAGTTCCAGGTCATGGTGCACGATGTCGTGCAGGGACGGCGCTTCGCGCTGGCTCAGAACCCAGCTCGCGCTGATCCAGGTGCCCACGCCGCTGGCCAGCGCCGCCAGCACGGCCGTGAGGGCGATCGCCCGCCAGCCGCGCATCATCGACCGGTTTCCAGTCTCACCAGCGGCGAAAGACCCGCATCGACCGTGAAGATCGCCATTTCCCCGGGCGGCTGGGGTGCAGCGGTCGCGCCGACCCCGCCCGCGGTAAGACCCGTCACCATGGCGATTGCTACAGCCCCCACACGCAGCTGGGAAGCCAGTCGCTCGCCACGCAGGGCTTCGACCCGGCTCCAGACAAGAGACTCCAGCCCGTCGAGAGACCGACCGATCGGCGCCGCCGCCGATTTCGTCAGAATGTCATCCAGATCAACCGACATCGAACACTCTCCTTGCGCCCCTAGAGTCTCATACGGCTAGACCCGCCCAATCCCTCCAACGAGGGGAGGGGGCCTGGTGCTGCGTAGGTCTAGGAAGGGACGCCTATTGGAGCGAGATTATGGGAGGACGCAAATTCCTCATTGGGCTGGTCTTCGGACTGGCCTTGTCGCTTGGCGCTCCCGCAATCGCGCATGAGGATCATGAGCCGGCAACGTCGTTCCGCAGCCAAAGCGCGGCGTCGGCCGCCGACGGACCTCTGTCGGGCACGACGGCCATGCAAGGCATGGCCTCCGACATGGATCATGCGGAGATGGCGGATCAGGGCCCTAAACCCATGCCGCAACGGCTGTATCGTTGGCTCGGCGCCATGCATCCGGCCGCCGTCCACTTCCCCATCGCCCTGTTTCTCGTCGCCGCCCTTCTCGAGATCGCCGCCCTGACGCTTCGTCGCCCGGTCCTGACCCAAGGCACGCGCGTGATCATCGCACTGGCCGCAATCTCCGCTATCGCCGCCGTAGCGTTGGGGTGGTTCGCCATGGGGCTGCCTGGACGGGACGACGCGACCCACGCCTATCATCGATGGCTAGGGACCTCGATCGCGGCCCTGGGTCTTCTCAGCTGGTGGGCCAAGGAACATTGGGTTCGACGACCGGAAGCGGCACGAGAAGTGGTCTACCTCGGTCTCTTGACCCTGACCGCCGGAGCTGTCGTGATCAACGGCCTGCTGGGCGGCATGCTCACCCACGGCATGAGGCATCTGATGTTCTGACGGTCACGACCACGCCCTGCTCAGTCGCCTTTCAGTTGTCCCTCATTCAGCACACCCGCCTTCACAGCTATCGCCACCAGGAGTGCCATCCACGATGTTTCGTTCAACCTTCGCCGGACTGGCGATCGCCGCCAGTCTCGCCATTGCGCCTCCCGCCCAGGCTCAAGCCTCTGACGAGCAGGCCGTCCGCGCCGTAGTCGCCGCTTACAAGACCGCGATTGAGCAGATGGACGTGTCGCAGACCCCGACCCTGTTCTGGTCAGACTCCGAGGTCTTCGAGAATGGCGGCGTCGAGGGCTCGTTCGCCTACTATCTGGAGCACCACCTGGGACCCGAGTTTTCCGAACTCGCGGGCTTCGATTTCCGCGACCATGAAGTGAAGGTCGAGATCGATGGGGACACCGCCTTCGTATCGGAGACCTACACCTACCACATCACCTTCGAAGACGACGCCCGGGCCCCCATAGAGCGCCGCGGCGTAGCGACCAGCGTCCTGCGCAAGCGCGGCGATGAGTGGCGGTTCGACATCTATCATTCCTCGGCGCGACCCTTCCGGCCCGCCACCTGAGCCGCCCGGGCCCGGAGCTAGGGCTTGTTCGACAGATCGTTTCCTCGAGGCATCATGGAACTCTCTCTACCGCTGTCGCGCCGGAGCCTCCTGGCCACCGGGACCTGCGCCCTTGCCGTCGCGGCGTGCGCGCCCATCAGCCGTACGTCGAGCGAGCTCGCGGTCTACAAGACGCCGACCTGCGGCTGCTGCACGGCCTGGGTCGATTATATGCGGTCGGCCGGCTTCGAGGCCCGAATCACCGAGCTGCCGAGTCTGCGCTCGACCCGCAGCACCCAGGGCGTGCCGGAGGCCCTGGCGTCCTGCCATACCGCTCTGATCGGCGGCTATGTTCTGGAGGGTCATGTGCCGGCCGAGGATGTTCGAAGGCTTCTGGCCGAGCGCCCGAACGCCGTGGGCCTCGCCGTGCCGGCGATGCCGCTGGGATCGCCGGGCATGGAGACGCCGGACGGGCGGCGCGAGCCCTATGAGACCTTGTTGATCCTCGAGGGCGGCGGCACGCGCGTGTTCGCCCGCCACGCCTGACGGGCGCTCCGATGAAGGTGCTCAAGCTATCGACCCAGCTTCACAAATGGGTCGGGCTGGTCGTGGGGCTGCAGGTCCTGTTCTGGGTCGGCGGCGGCCTGGTCATGACCGTCATTCCGATCGAGACCGTGCGCAGCGAGCATCGCGCGGCCGAGGTCAGACCCAGCGCGATTGAGCTGGACGATCTTCCGACGCTCGCGGCCGTGGCGCTTCGGGCCGGTGTGGACCCCGTGCAGGCGGAGTTGAGCACGACGCCGCGCGGTCCTGCCTGGACTTTGACGCCTGCCGACGGGGAGCCTGTCGTCGTATCCGCCGCGACAGGCGTCCCGTTCGCGCCGATGTCCCCTGTCGAGGCGTCGACCTTCGCCAAGCAGGCCTACAGGGGCGAGGCCGATATCTCGGGCACGGCGTTGTTGCCTCAGGCCCCGCAGGAGACGGGGCGGACGGGACCGCTTTGGCGCGTCGATTTCGCCGACCGGGAACGGACGAGCTTCTATCTGTCGCCAACGACGGGAGAGGTGGTAACGCGCCGCTCGGACGTCTGGCGCTTCTATGACCTCTTCTGGCGGCTCCACATCATGGACTGGCAGGCGGGCGAAAACTTCAATCATCCCCTAATCATCGTCACGACCCTCCTCACCCTGAGCATCGTCATCACGGGGATCATCCTGTTGTGGATCCGCGTGGGACGCGATCTCAAAGCGCTTCGAGCCTCTCGACGGACGAGCAGTCCAGGGTGATCCGTCCAGCGCGGACGCCGGTCGCGGGATCGCGCAGACAGCGCTCAGGTCAGGCGGTGGGAAATCTCGGTCAGGGCCCGCAGGTCGGAGGCGAAACGCGCGATCGAGCCCCGGTGTCGATCCAGTTCGCCATAGGGCAGGTACCGGACATCCAGATCCGCGATCCGGCTGAAAGCCGGGCGTTGCAGCTGGGCGCGCACGTCGCCCTCCCGGCTGTCCGGGGCCACCAGAAACAGCCCCGCTGACGAGTGTAACTCGCCCGAGAGCGCCAGGTCCAACATGCGCACCACGCCGGAATAGATGGTGGTGGAGTGTTCGACTTCGAAGGCCGCCGCCACCCGATCCGCGGCGGCGTCCAGCCACAGGACGTCGATCAGGCGGATCGACTCCGCCCCCGCGCCGTTCGCTAGAGCCGCGGGAAGTTGATCGAGGCATCCCTCGCCGAGGCGCGCGCCGTCGTGCAATCGGCCTCGGTCGTTGGCGGCGATCCAGACACGGTAGCCGAGCGCCCGTCCCAGATCGCGGAGCCAGGCCTGAATTTCGGTATGCGTGCGGTCCGTCTCGCGTTGCTGCGCCGTCGCTTTCTCGAACTTCATCGCTTCAAAGCGGGCCTGTGCGAGCCGGTCCTCCCAGTCCTGACGAGGGAGGGTGTCGCCCTCGAGGGGCGGGGCCGGGTACCGGCCGGAACCCACATCGAACAAAAATCCTGCGATCGCGCCCAAATCGTTCGACAGCAGGTCGCGGTACCGGGCGTTCAAAGCCAGCAGACCTTCCCGCATGGCCAGGTAGTGGTCCCAACTGCCGAGCTTCACCTTCGCGCCCGTGATCGCATTGTAGCCGTTGACGATGGCGGTGTTGAACGGCGGCGCGTGGGTGGGGTGCAGGAAGTAGATCAGGTTGGCGACGGCCGGTCCGAGGCCCTTGATCTTCAGCTGATCGATCGTGCGAATGCCGGAGAGGATCTCGTCGGCCGTCGAACAGCCGCTGCAATGATGCAAGAGACGGCCAAAGGCCCGCTGGTTCGCCGGGTTCTCGTAGATGTCGGGGATCCGCAGCTTGGGCTTCCACAGAAAAGCGTGGTCGGCGCCCTTGAAGATCTGGCGCTGCTCCGCGACCGAATGGACGATGGTTTCCAGAGACGAGCCGCGATAGGCGACGCCAAACCGGCCCGTCTCGATTTCCTCGACCACTTGGCCGATGCCTCTGCGGATCGACCGGAAGTTCTTCAACCGTTCGTCCCACAGAAACCAGGTTTGGTAGGTCGCCGCAGGGTCGTCACGCCACCGTTCGATAAGGTCTCGAAGTCGATCCTGCACGCACGTCCCCTCAGTCGCCCAAGCCTTCTAGCCTAGGCGAATCGATCCGGGCGCGCCACGGGAACGAAGGGTCGTTCAGGCGCTTCATGCCCCCCAATCTGCCGAGCTGCGGAGCCCGCGTGTCCGTACGGGCAGCGAGTGATTGGGTCTTTACAGCGAGCGGATAGGACCGATGGCCACAGTCGTCGCTCTTGGGGGGCAGCGTCACCTATCCAGCAGGGGGCGCCGCCCTCCGTCTGCGTTGTTCAAGGGCAGCAAGAGACCGGCGCCCAATCAGTTGTCCGATGGCGTGATTGTCTTAACCGCTTCACGACAGGCGGTCTCGCACCGTCGGCATGCCTCGGCACAAATGCGGCAGTGTTCATGCATATCCGCGTGCTTGTCGCATTCCGCCGCGCAGGTGGCGCAGGTGTCGGCGCAAGCCTCGAGCAGAGCCTTGATGACGGCCTCGTTGCTTCCCGTCCGTCGGGCGCCGACCGCGCCCGCCGACGCGCAAACGTCGGCGCAATCGAGGGTCAGCCGAATGCATTGGACGAGGTCGGCCACCATGGCTTCGCCGAGACACGCATCGGCGCAGATGCGACAGGTCGCGGCGCAGTCATAGGCCGCTTCGACGGCGCGGATCAGCGCGTCATTGGTCGAACCTTGAACGTGGGGATGGGTGCTGATCATGGATTGGATATGCATCGAACTCTCCGGGGATGAACTTGGTCAATCCCAGGCGACGGCGGTCGTTCCGCGTGTTGGTGCCTTGTCCTTGAAAATGCGTGCGCAGGGGAGGGAGCGTGTTGTCCAGCGACGCTGGCGCTGCCTGTTTTTTCAGCGGTCGCCAGCCGTCGCGACCGCCGACGCTCACGACGACATGGACATATCCATCGCAGACACCGGCGCCAGAGTGCCCATGATCGCCACGAGGCCAAGAAGGGCCAGGGCGAGAAGGGTTTCCAGCACAAGGCTCCCCTTCAGCCGCGCCACGGCGGCTTTCAGACCCTCCGGCTCGTCGAGGGCGTCCGATAGGCCCGGGGTTAACAGGAAGCGGTTCGACGCCGCCAGCGCCAGCATGAGCCCAAACACACCAAGCTTGGCCAGAAGCAGGCCGCCATAGAGGGTGGTCCACAGCCCGCTGATCCGATCAAGGCCGACCAGGAATAGACTGTTCACGGCTCCACTTAGGATCAAGAGAGCGACGGCGAGGGTTCCAACACCCGAAAACCCGTGCAGCGCGGCATGCAAGATACGATCCGATCGAATATCGCCCAGCCGATGACGCAAGGTCATGACGAGGAGCGCCGCCAGCGCTCCGAGCCAGAGTGCGGCGGCCCAGCTGTGCAGGATGGCCGCGGCGAGGTGGGGATAGCGGCCCGCGCCTTCGGTCGCGGCTCCGTGACCCGTCCAGGCAAAACTCGCGCTGATCACGAGACCCGCGAAGACCAGACCCATCCACTGGAGTCTCGAGGGTCGCACGAATAGAACCACGCCCAAGGCCGCCAAGGCCATCGCCGATCGGACAACGAAGGCGGGTCCCAGGCTCGTCCCGGTGATCATGAAGCCGATCGACGAGGGTTTGAGCCCCTCGGTGATCGACCCCGCCATCACGGAGGTCTGCGCGATCAAGCCCGCCGCCGAGGCGATCGCAACCACGGCGGCGGCCGACGCGATCAGGCCACGTGACCAGGCCTGGGAAGCGGCATCGCGCTCCTGCAGTCCGTAAAGCAGGAACAGCGGGGCACCGAGCAGGATGACCGCCCCGCCGTACTGCGCCAACCGCAGGGCGATCACCAGAAGGTCGAGCACCGCAGGTTACCGGACGGTGAAGGTAAAGTTGCCCGTCATCCGATGTCCGTCCGCCGATGCAGCGCGCCAGTTCACAGTGTAGGCTCCTGCGGACAGAGGCCTGGCGGTCTGACCGGTGATGGTTTTTCCATCGGCCGACACGCTGGAGGTCACGGCGATCTCCGAGCCTGAAGCGCCGACAAGGTCGAGCCCTGAAAAGGCGGGGGCGACACGCTCGCTGAAGGTCACCGAGATCGACCTCGTCGAGTTGACCGTGGCGCTCGCCGCCGGCGTCGATGCGACGACACGGGCGTGCGCGTCAGCCTGGGTTGCGATGAGAAACACGGCTCCAACCGCGCCGACGAAAGACAGAGCTTGGCGATTAAGCATAGGAACAACTCCACGGAATGATGGCCCCACTAGGTATTACGGGGCCTGGCGAGCGGCCCCTCTCTCTCTTCAAAATTTCGCCAGAGGTCCGCTTCGTAGCGGTGCGCGCGTAGCGAAACGACGCCCGAGCGTGTTTCGCCCCCGCTTGGGGACCGGTCGTCGCCGTTGCCCGTCGCCGTTCGACTCGCTACAGGACTCTGAGGAGCGCCGATCTTGCCGCGAGTCTTCCGTCTCTTCTGCATCTGCTTCAGCGTCGCCCTCTTGGCGGCGTTGAACGCCCATGCGGTGGCGGAAACCCAGCATTCCTTTGGTCACGGCGCGGGCTGGCCGCCTGTATCCTTGACGTCGGTCGATGACGACCACGGGATTCATGTGCATGTCGCCCCGGCCGAGGCTCCGGACGAAGACCCGGAGACGGACGGCGAACAACAACCTATCGGGCACCACCACCACAACGGCGGTGATCCGCACGCCGCAGTCCCGACGCTTTCGCGGGCTCCGGTCCATGTTCTCGCCTTGGCGGCCGACCCGCTGACGCCCGGCGCGGATCACGCCTTGACGGGGTGGGACCGAGAAGGCCCCGAAGACCCTCCGAAACGGACGCTGACGGTCATCTGAACCGGCGCGGCCGAGCGGTCGCGCGCGCCCTTCTCCGGAGATTTCCCTTGAGAA
>JAIERG010000079.1 GCA_019747095.1 Caulobacteraceae bacterium
GGGTGGTTGATGAGCAGGAACTCCATCACCCCTTCGCGGGCCTTCTTCACCATCGGCGTGTCGGTGAAGATCTCCTGGTTCTCGGCGGCCGGAAGCGCGCACGACGCCTGCGGCTTGGGCGGTCCGGGCTTCACCTCGACCAGGCACATGCGGCAGTTGCCGGCGATCGACAGCCGCTCGTGATAGCAGAAGCGCGGAATCTCGTGCCCGGCGCGCTCGGCGACCTGCAGCACGGTCATGCCGGGCTCGAACTCGACTTCGACGCCGTTGACCTTGGCGACGGGCATCAGCTTACCTCTTCCTCAGGACGCACGGCCATCATCGCCTGCTGCGTCGTGCCGTCCGGCAGGGCCTGGACGATCTCGATCTCTTCGCCGCGGATTGTGTAGCGCACGACCGGGTCGCCCGCCTCGTTCATCCAGCGGACCTGCGCCGGGTCTGGCAGTTCAAGCGGCTTCCACACCACAAGGCCGTCGCCAGCCCGGCATTGCGCCTTCATCCAGCCGCCGTCGACCGGCGCGCGCCACTGGGCGTTCAGCGCCTCACCCTCCGCGCCCGTGATCTGGATCGCGTCCAGCGTCTGACCGTGGATCGCCGCCAGCCCCGCGCGGCAGACCCGGCGCAGGTCGATGGCGGTCAGAACGGCAGGAACCTCAGCCACGGCGACGGATGCGGGGGCAGCGACAGCCGCCTCTTCGACGGTCGTCGATTCGGTCTTCCCGCCGGACTGGCCGCAGGCCGCGAGCAGAATAGCGAATGCAAATACCAAAGGCCGCGTCATGCGACCCTCAGGCGTTGCGGGCCGACGCAGGCCAGCACAACGAGATAGAGGCTCACGGCGGCGATGGAGGCGAAACCGATAGCCGAAAGCCAACCGGCGGCGACGTTTGCCGCTGAAACAGTTAGCGGCACGTCCAGACTGCTCTGGTAACCCAGCCACCCCAGAGCGACGACGAACGGACCCCATAGCAGGGCTAGCCACGGCCATTTCCGGCCCATGCGGTATGACACGACGGTGAGTGCAGCGATCGGCACAAGACCAAGTGCCGCCCTGATCGTCAGATCAGCGACACCTGGCTCGACCGTGTATGTGGCGACCTCGGTCATCCCTACTCCGCCGCGATCGCATGGCCGGCGAAGTTCGCGCGGCGGCTGCGGTAGTCGGAGATGCGGTCCTCGATCTCGTGGCGGAAGTGCCGGATCAGGCCCTGGACCGGCCAGGCGGCCGCGTCGCCGAGCGCGCAGATGGTGTGGCCCTCGACCTGACCCGCGACGTCCAGCAGCAGGTCGATTTCCGACGGATCGGCCTCGCCCACCGCCATCCGCTCCAGCACGCGCCACATCCAGCCGGTGCCCTCGCGGCACGGGGTGCACTGACCGCAGCTCTCATGCTTGTAGAAATAGCTGATGCGGGCGATCGCCTTCACCAGATCGGTCGACTGGTCCATGACGATGACCGCCGCGGTCCCGAGGCCCGACTTCATGTCGCGCAGGGAGTCAAAGTCCATTAGCGCCGTCTCGGCCATGTCGCGCGTGATCAGGGGTACCGAGACCCCACCCGGGATCACGGCCTTCAGATTGCCCCAGCCACCGCGAACCCCGCCGCAATGCTCTTCCAGCAGCTGGCGCAGCGGGATGGACATGGCCTCTTCGACATTGCACGGCCGGTTCACGTGGCCGCTGATCGACATCAGCTTGGTGCCGGTGTTGTTCGGCCGGCCGAAGCCCGCGAACCAATCCGCCCCGCGCCGCAGGATGGTGCCCACGACCGCGATCGACTCGACGTTGTTCACTGTGGTCGGACAGCCGTACAGGCCCGCGCCGGCCGGGAACGGCGGTTTCAGGCGCGGCTGGCCCTTCTTGCCCTCCAGGCTTTCCAGCAGCGCCGTCTCCTCGCCGCAGATATAGGCCCCGGCACCGTGGTGGATGTAGACGTCGAAGTCCCAGCCGTGGACATTGTCCTTGCCGATCAGCTTGGCCTCATAGGCCTGCTTGACCGCCGCCTCCATGCGCTCGCGTTCCAGCACATATTCGCCGCGCAGATAGATGTAGCAGGCGTGAGCCTGCATGGCGAAGCTGGCGATCAGGCAGCCCTCGATCAGCAGGTGGGGATCATGGCGCATGATCTCCCGGTCCTTGCAGGTGCCGGGCTCGGACTCGTCGGCGTTGACGACCAGGTAGTGCGGCCGGTCCTTCACCTCCTTGGGCATGAAGGACCACTTCAGACCGGTCGAGAAGCCTGCCCCGCCGCGTCCGCGGAGCCCCGAGTTCTTCACGTTGGTGATGAGCCAGTCGCGGCCCATGTCCAGCATGTCCTTGGTCGCGTTCCAGCAGCCGCGCTGCTTCGCCCCCTCAAGGCCCCAGTCGTGAAGGCCATAGAGGTTGGTGAAGATGCGATCCTTGTCGGCGAGCAGACCGGCCATCAGCGGGCTCCCTCCCCGGCCGCGCCCACCGCCGACGCCCCGGCCACGTGGGCGAGACAGCTCGCTGCGGCGATCGCCGGTCGGGCGTTCCTCGCGCGGTGGCGGGCGCTGGGATTGGGATGATGCAGGCTCAGGCGCATTCGGGGTACCAGGTGAAGGCAACGGGGAGGACGCAGCCGAACCGGAGGCGGGCTGCGCCGGAGCGGGTGTGAGCGGTTGCGGCGGGGCCGCGCCCCCCAGCGGCAGGGCGCTTGCCCCCATGAGGTTGGCCAGGAACAGGCCGGCCGATTTCCGCCAACCCGGTTTCGACGACGCCACGACGGTCCCCCGAACGTCTTGAGATCAGCGAGTGTGCACCGCTCATCCGACAGGCGTGCGACGGTTCACCAGAGAGGAGAAGCACTGTCATTGCAGACTCTCGTCGAGCTCTGCCATCCGGCGACGGTGATAGCGCGTGCGCAGGAATATCGCCGCGAGCATCAAGGCCCAGCCTGCGGCGAGCGATCCGTAGCCAGCCATCTGCACGATTTCTGCCAACCCACCGGCCCGCGTCGCGGCCCAGACCAGAACGGCCCCCAGCAGGACAAGGCCGAACCCTGCCAGCCGCTGAGTGCGACCAACGGCCCGGATTTCCGCCCGGTACGCTGCGACCTTGTCCTCGGTGTCAGATCCAGACGAAGTCACGCCGACACGGGCTCCGAGTTCGGCAGCTTCTTGATCGGCTTGGCAGCCGAGCCGTCATACAGCTTGGGATCGGTCAGGGTCAGCGGGCCGCCTTCGGGTGCCGAGTTGATCCGGTCCACGCGCGGTCCGCGCTCCGGCGTCTTGCCGGCGGCGAAGTCGTCGATGATCTGGTTCATGTCCGAGGCCGTCAGGTCCTCGAAATAGTAGTCGTTGATCATGGCCATGGGCGCGTTGACGCAAGCCCCCAGGCACTCGACCTCTTCCCAATAGAAACGACCGTCCGGCGACAGGGTGTGCTTGGGCCCGATCCGATCCTTGCAGACCTTCATCAGATCGCCCGCGCCCCGCAGCATGCAGGGGGTGGTGCCACAGACCTGGATCAGCGCGGCCGAGCCCACCGGCTCCAGCATGAACATGGTGTAGAAGGTCGCGACCTCCAGCACCCGGATGTAGGGCATGTCCAAGAGCTCGGCGATCGCGCGGATCGCGGGCTCGGAGACCCAGCCCTCCTGCTTCTGCACCAGCCACAGGATCGGGATCACCGCCGACTGCTGACGACCGGCGGGATACTTGGCGATCCACCAGTCGGCCTTGGCCTTGGTCTCTTTCGAGAAGGCGAAGGACGCGGGCTGGACCTTTGCGAGACGACGGACGCTCATCGGTCCACTTCTCCGAACACGATATCGAGAGAGCCGAGGATGGCGGACACGTCGGCCAGCATGTGGCCGCGGTTCATCCAGTCCATGGCCTGCAGGTGGCGGAAGCCGGGGGCCGAGATCTTGACGCGGTACGGTTTGTTGGTGCCGTCCGAGACCAGATAGACGCCGAACTCGCCCTTCGGCGCCTCGACCGCCGCATAGACCTCGCCGGGCGGGGTCTTGAAGCCTTCGGTATAGAGCTTGAAGTGGTGGATCAGAGCTTCCATCGACCGCTTCATCTCGCCCCGGCGCGGCGGGACGATCTTGTTGTCCTCGACCATGACCGGTTCGCCCGGGCAGTTCCGCAGCTTGTGGATGCACTGCTCCATGATGCGGACGGACTGCTTCATCTCCTCGACGCGGACCAGGTAGCGGTCCCAGCAGTCGCCGTTCTTGCCCACGACCACATCGAAATCGAGCTCGGCGTAGCACTCGTACGGCTGCGACTTCCGCAGGTCCCAGGCGATGTCCGAGCCGCGCAGCATGACGCCAGAGAAGCCCCAGGCAAGCGCCTCTTCCTTCGACACCACGCCGATGTCGACGTTCCTCTGCTTGAAGATGCGGTTCTCGGTGACGAGAGACTCGATGTCCTTCAGTGCCCTCGGGAACTCGGCGCACCAGCGGCCGATGTCGTCGATCAGATCGGAGGGCAGGTCCTGATGCACCCCGCCCGGCCGGAAGTAGTTGGAGTGCAGCCGCGCCCCGCAGGCCCGCTCATAGAAGACCATGAGCTTCTCGCGTTCCTCGAAGCCCCAGAGCGGCGGCGTCAGGGCCCCGACGTCCAGCGCCTGGGTCGTGACATTCAGCATGTGCGACAGGATGCGGCCGATCTCGCAGTACAGGACGCGGATCAGCTGGGCGCGGTAGGGCACCTCGATGCCCAAGAGCCGCTCGATCGCCAGGCAGAAGGCGTGCTCCTGGTTCATCGGCGAGACGTAATCCAGCCGGTCCAGATAGGGCACGTTCTGGAGGTAGGTGCGGGCCTCCATCAGCTTCTCAGTGCCGCGATGCAGCAGGCCGATGTGCGGATCGACGCGCTCTACGACTTCCCCGTCCAGCTCCAGCACAAGGCGCAGCACGCCGTGGGCGGCCGGGTGCTGCGGACCGAAGTTGATGGTGAACTTGCGTTCGTCCATCTCACGCGCGTGGGCGGTGCGGTTGTCCGGCTCGTCGAAGGCGATCTGACCCAGATCCTGGGCGGCCGCATCGGCGGTCTTCACGGGATGTCCGTCGGCCATCAGGCTTTCCCTCCCGAAGGCGTACCCGCGGAGCCGATGGCCTTCTCGTCGCCCGGCAGCGGCTGGGTCGGATACTCCGCCCCTTCCCACGGCGACAGGAAATCGAACTGGCGGAACTCCTGCGTCAGCTTGACGGGCTCATAGACCACCCGCTTCTGCTCCTCGTCGTAACGGACCTCGACATAGCCCGTCATCGGGAAGTCCTTCCTCAGCGGATGCCCGCTGAAGCCATAGTCGGTCAGCAGGCGGCGCAGGTCCGGGTGGTCGGAAAACAGGATGCCGTACATGTCGAACGCCTCGCGCTCGAACCAGCCGGCCGACGGATAGACGGTGATCACGCTCGGCACCGGCTGGGCCTCGTCCGTCGTCACCTTGACCCGCACCCGCAGGTTCCGGGTCAGGCTCAGCAGGTGATAGACCACATCGAACCGCTCGGCCCGGTCGGGATAGTCCGCGCCGCAGACGTCCAGCAGCTGCTGAAAGCCGAACCGGTCGCGCAGATCGGTCAGAACCTCGACGATCCGGTCGCGATGACACGTCAGCGTCAGCTCGCCATAGGCCACGGCCGCATCGACCTGCAGCTCGGCCACCATCTCCTGCCCCAGCGGCGTCAGCGCCGCCGCCTGGGCTTCCAGAACCGCCAGGCCGCTCATCGCTCGATGGTCCCCGTGCGACGGATCTTCTTCTGCAGCTGCAGCAGTCCATAGACCAGCGCCTCCGCCGTCGGCGGGCAGCCCGGCACATAGGCATCCACCGGCACGATCCGGTCGCAGCCGCGAACCACGCTGTAGCTGTAGTGGTAGTACCCGCCGCCGTTGGCGCAGCTGCCCATGGAGAGGACGTAGCGCGGGTCCGGCATCTGGTCGTAGACCTTGCGCAGCGCCGGAGCCATCTTGTTGGTCAGGGTGCCGGCCACGATCATCAGGTCAGACTGACGGGGGCTGGCGCGCGGGGCCATGCCGAAGCGCTCGAGATCATAGCGCGGCATCGATGCCTGGATCATCTCCACGGCGCAGCAGGCCAGGCCGAAAGTCATCCACATCAACGAACCCGTCCGGGCCCAGTTGATGACGTCGTCCAATGACGCCGTGAGGAAGCCGTGCTCGGCGACCTCGGCGTTGACGGCCTCGAAGAACTTGTCGTGGATCTTGGGGTCATAGCCCTCGACCGACGAGCGCGCGGCCGACCCGGCGGGAACCAGGGGGCTCGAGGGGGCGATCACTGCCACTCCAGGGCTCCCTTCTTCCATTCGTAGATGAAGCCGACGGTCAGCACGCCAAGGAAGACCATCATCGACCAGAAAGCGAAGATCATGTCGGGCCGTGCCAGGTCGAACATCGACACCGCCCACGGGAACAGGAAGGCGACTTCAAGGTCGAAGATGATGAACAGGATCGAGACCAGATAGAAGCGCACATCGAACTTCATCCGCGCATCATCGAAGGCGTTGAAGCCGCACTCATAGGCCGACAGCTTCTCACTGTCCGGATTGGAAGGCGCGAGCACCCAGGCCGCAACCATGAAACCGAGACCGAGCGCGGTCGCGATCCCGATGAAGATCACGATCGGAAGATACTGCAGAAGAAAGTCGTTCATGGGTCCCGGTCCACGCCGCGGCGGGGAGAGGCGGCGGATTCGGCGTCTTCTAGACCCAACCTTCGACCGGTTCAAACCCATGAGCTGACAGGAATTTGATTGCGATCAATTCGCAAAGATAGCGCTGTTGTCGCCTGTTCATCTTCGTTGCCACAGGCTAGCGGTTCTTTCCCGCTTCAACGATCCATGGAACCCGAATGGCCTCCGGTTTTGGCATCCTCAACGCGGTTGAGCGCATCGGCAACAAGCTGCCCGATCCGGTCTTCCTTTTCCTCTGGTTCATCCTGGCTCTCGTCATCCTGAGTATGGTCGGGGCCGGACTCGGTTGGGAGAGCGTGAACCCCGTCACTGGCGATACGCTCACAGCGAAGAGCCTTCTCTCTCCAGAGAATCTCCAGAAGCTGATTATCGACATGCCAAAGACCCTGGCGAACTTCCCGCCGCTGGGGATCGTTCTGACCGTCGTCTATGGTGCGGCGGTCGCCGAGCGGGCCGGTCTTTTCACAACCGCTTTCCGGGGCATGCTCCTGAACGCGCCCCGCTTCATCCTGACGCCCGTGGTCGCGGTAACGGGCATGGTTTCCCACCATGCGTCTGACGCCTCCTACGTCGTGGTGATTCCACTGGCCGCGGTTATCTTCGCCGCTGCCGGCCGCCATCCCCTGGCTGGACTTGCCGCAGGCTTTGCCGCGGTGTCGGGCGGGTTCGCTGGTAACCTGTTTCCCGGCGCCTCTGACGCCTTGATCCTGGGAATCACTGAGCCCGCTGCCCAGCTGATCGACCCGAACTACACGGTTACGATCGCCGGCAACTGGTTCTTCTCAATCGGCATGGTGGTGATCTTCACACCCATCATCTGGTTCTTGACCGACGTCATGATCGAGCCCCGGCTGAAGAAGCGTGCGCCCATCGTGACCGAGGGCCCGAAAGCTGACGAGAAAACTCCGCTTACTCCGGAAGAGAAACGCGGTCTGGGCTTCGCCGGGCTGACGCTGTTGGGAATGGTCGTCCTCTGGACCATCATCCTGTTGATCCCGGGATCTCCATTCATCGACCCGGAGGCCGAGCCGAACACCAGGTTGAACCCGCTGTATCAATCGCTGGTCGCCCTCTTCGCTATCCTCTTCTTCCTCGCCGGCGCGGCCTATGGTGTCGGTGCCGGCACTGTGAAGAGCCACCGCGATCTGGTCGTCATGATGCGGGACGGCATTGCGCAGATGGCACCTTATGTCGTGCTCGCGTTCTTCGCAGCGCACTTCGTGGCCATGTTCAACTGGTCGGGACTGGGACCCATCCTGGCCGTGAGCGGCGCGGAGTATCTCAAGACGATCGCCTTGCCCGCGCCTCTGCTGCTCATCGCGGTTGTTCTCGTGTCCTGCTTCTTCGACCTCTTCATCGGGTCGGCCTCGGCCAAGTGGTCAGCGCTCGCCCCAATCGTGGTTCCGATGTTCATGTTGCTCGGCATCAGCCCGGAGATGACCACAGCTGCCTACCGGATGGGCGATTCGGTCACCAACATTGCCACTCCCTTGATGAGCTATTTCCCGCTGATCCTGACCTTCGCACAGCGCTGGGATCCCAAGTTCGGGCTCGGCTCGCTAATGTCGACCATGTTGCCCTACGCCGGTGTTTTCTTGGTCGCGGGTCTGGTGATGGTTGGCATGTGGGTCGCGCTGGACCTGCCGCTGGGACCGGGTGTTGGGGTGCATTACGAACCCCCGCCGCTGGCCCTGGCAGACCCGGCCGCTCCCTGACGAAATATCCACAGGCGGGGCGCTTGACACTGTCGGGTGCCCCCGCCTAAACGACGCCCCTCGCCGCGCCGGACACCGTCGCAGCGGGAAACGCGGGTGTAGCTCAGTTGGTTAGAGTGCCGGCCTGTCACGCCGGAGGTCGCGGGTTCGAGCCCCGTCACTCGCGC
>JAIERG010000121.1 GCA_019747095.1 Caulobacteraceae bacterium
GCGGGGCTTGCCGATCGACCGGCTGGCGGCGCGGCCGGGCGCGATCCGCCAGCTGGCGGCGTGCGACCATTTCGACAAGGCGACCGGGGAAATCACGACCTGGCCGGCCATGGCGACCGCGATCAGCGGGGCGGGCGGCAATGTGACGGGCCTGCATCTGACGTGGTTGCAGCCCGACGGGCGGGGCAAGGCCCCGGTTGACAAGCCCAAGAAGATGCGCGGCGTCGTCGTGGGCGGGGCGATCCGTCTGTCGAAAGGGGCGGCGAAGCTGTCGCCCGAGGCGGCGGCGCAGGCGGGCAAGACCGGGCCGCTGATCATCACCGAGGGGATCGAGGACGCCCTGACGGCCGCGATCGCGCGGCCGGACGATCGCGTGTGGGCGGCGGGGTCGCTGTCGCTGCTGGGCGAGCTGGCCTGGCCGGACTGTGCGTCGAGCGTGGTGCTGGTGGCCGACAACGACTGGCTGAAACCGGCGGCCGTGGCGGCGTTCGAGGCGGTCGAGGCGAAGTGGCGCGAGATGGCGCGCGGGCGGCCGTTGAAGGTCGTGCGCGCCGAGGTCGGCAAGGATCTGAACGATTGGGCGCGAGGCGAAGGCGCGCCGCAGACGCCGGAGGGGCGGGGATGACGACCGAACACATACTGCCCGACCGCACGGTCTCCTATGACGCCATGGTCCCGCGCTGCCCTTGGTGTCGGGATGACATTTCCGACCTGAGCGTGCCCCTGTCGGCCCTGGACGCGGCTTGGGAGGACGACACGCTGACCGGCTCGGGAAACTGGCTCTATCGCGAGCGCGAGTTTCACGGCGCGGAGGCTGCATGCCCGCGCTGCGGCAAGGGCATCCTGTTGAAGTTCGTCGAACAGCGGGACGACGCGCCCTACTGGCGGCGCAAGCTGGTGATCGCGCCGGTCATGAGTGAGGCCGACCGCCGCTACCTTCTGGACAAAATGGGCCTGTTTTGACCGACGCCTTCGACCCTATCGCCGCCGCCCTGGCCCCGCCGCCCTCGACCGACGAGGCCGATTGGGAGGCGCTGGACCTGCGCGACCGGGCGCGGCTGGACCCCCTGACCGGGTGTCCCATGGCGGTCGGCGACCTGATGGTCGAGCCGGGCGAATGGGAGACGATCGGCCTGGGCGACCGCTGGACCGGGCTTCCGCCGCTGTGCCCCGTCGTGCCGCTGGGTCGGTCGTCGGGGACGTCGCATTTCCTGAACGCCATGGGCGACCTGGCCGAGCTGAAAGACAGTTCCAGCGGCAAGGGGCCGATCGGCGGCCTATTCGCCGGGCGGAGCCGGTATCTGGAATGGGCCTGGCCGCGCCGGGGCAAGGGCACCAAGGCCCAGCCGAAGGGCCCCGTCGTCGGCTGGGAGGCGGACAACGCGCGTCAGGCCCTGGTCGACGCCTGCGCCTATCAGGGGGCGTATGACCCCGATCAGATGCGCGGCCGGGGGGCGTGGCTGGATACGGCCGGGCGGCTGGCCTATCACGCGGGCAACCGGGTGTTCGTCCGGGAAAAGGACAGCGAACGCTGGGCACCGCCCGGGCGTCACGGCGGATGGATTTACCCGACGCGCCCGGCCATGGCCGCGCCCTGGGCCACGCCGGTCGAGGCGGGGCCGTTCGGCCCGGCCGAGCAGCTGAGGGACGTTCTGCAGACCTGGAACTGGCGACGCCGCGACATCGACGTGCATCTGCTGGTCGGGTGGGTGTGCATGGCCATGGTGGCCGGGGCGCTGGACTGGCGGGCCATGGTGTTCATCACCGCCGAGAAGGGGTCGGGCAAGTCCACCCTGCTGAACCTGCTGCGCGAGTTGTTTGGGCGCGGGTTCATCAAGACGGGCAATACAACGGGGGCGTATCTCTATCAGAAGCTGGGTCATGACTGTATTCCGGTCGTGATCGACGAGCTGGAAGCCCAGGCGGGCAACAACATCAGCCAGGTGTTGAAGATCATCGAGCTGATCCGCACGGCGTCGTCGGGCGACAAGATCGGGCGGGGATCGAGCGAGGGCGTGGCGCGCGAATTCGAGTGCCGGTCGGCGTTCGTCTGTACGTCCATCAACGTGCCCCCCATGCGGGCGCAGGACCGGAGCCGGTTCGCCATCCTGAACCTGGACCCGTTCGACGATCCGGACGCGGACCCGGCCATTCCGTGGGACGACATGCCCAAGATCGGGCGCCAGCTGCTGCGCCGGATGATCGACCGCTTCGCGCACTGGCGGCCGACGCTGCTGCTGTTCAAGGATGCGCTCATGAAGATCGGCGGGCACGATCCGCGGGGCGGCGAACAGTTCGGGGCGCTGCTGACGGCCGCGTGGCTGGCCGAACACGACGACGCGCCGGATCAGCACGTCCTGAGGGAATGGGCGGAGAAGCTGGCGGCGCCCAAGCTGTCGGAGACGGCGCAGCATATCGCCGACTGGCGCGAGTGCCTGACGCACCTGTGCGACGTGATCCCCGAAGGCCTGAGGAACAAGAGCAGCGCGGCCCCGACCCTGGGGACGCGGCTGGCGCATTTCCGGGCCAATGCGGCGAACCTGCCCGAGCTGGAAGCCATCTGCACCATGATGGGGCTGGCGCTGAGTTTCCCGCGCGGCGAAATCAAGACCTGGGAAAACGCGCGGCTGTTCATCCCGGGATCGCACCCGGAGACCCGCAAATCGTTCGTCGGCACGACCTGGGAAGGCGTGCCGGGGGCGACGGGTGTGTGGGCGACGACCCTGCAGCGGGCGCCGGCCGACATGATCTGGCCGGGCGAGTGCGGCAAGGGGCTGGACAAGAAGCGATGGGGCCTGTTCGTCCAGCTGGCCAAGGCCTTCCCCGGCGAGGCGGACGAAGACGACGGGCCGCCGTCTGTGTTCGACGAGGCGGCCTAGCGCATCCAGCTATCGGGTCCGTTAAGTCGCTGGCTCGCCTCGCGGATGGCCGCGCTGTCGCGCTCGCGCTGCATCGCTTCTGATCGCGTTTGGTCTTCTGGTTTCGGCTGGGCCATCGTGACCTTGAACGTCACCCGGCTGATCGCGGCGCTCTTGGCCTCGCGGTTGCCGCCCGCCTCAAAGCCACCAAGGGCGACGACCTTGACCGAGCCCCCGACCTTGCCCGCCGTGCTTTCCTCGACGGTTGTGGCGACATCGAAGGCCACGGCGCTGACGACGTTTCCCTGGACGTCCTGGCCCATCCCCTCGATCCCGGTCATGTTCGCCGCCCGGCCGATCAGCTGACCGACGATAGGGTCGGCCTGGGCCTCGCGGATGCCCGCGCTGATTTCCAGCAGGGTTTTGCGGACGTAGTCCTTGAGGCTGACGTTAACGGTCATTTCAGGCGGTCTCCGATGATCCAATGCGGGCGCGGAATAGCTGGCGGCTGACGTCGCGGAGCGCCGCCCCCCGGTCGTCGACCAGCTTGTGCAGGGCCTCCAGCAGGCCGTCCGACACGCGATAGTCGCCGCCCTTGAAGGCGGCGGCGGCGATGCGCTCCATGGTGCGGGTGTTGACGTCCAGGTCACGGGCGAGCGCCGCCACCCAGCGGTCGCCGTACAGGGCGTCACCGGCGGCGGCGACCAGGGCGGCGCGGCTGGGGGCGGGATCGGTCATCGCGTGAGGCCTTCGTCTTCGACTTCCAGGCCGTAGCCGACGTCAGCGATGTCGGATAGCTGGCACTCGGGGCAGTCGGCCAGGCCGACCACGTCCATGCGCTTGACAAAAGAGCAGCCGCAGTCCGGGCAATCGAAATAGACCTTGAAACGGGCCTTGGTCACGGTTGGAAGGATCATCAGAAAAGCTCCTGTTGAGCGCGGGCAACATCGTCGAACAGCCCGCCGGAGGGAAGAGGCGCCGAGCCACGGCGGGCGGCCCGCTTGTGCTGCAGGGCCTCGATCTGGCGCGCCTGCAGGGGCACGGGCGCGACGCCGGGCACGACGCCCTGCAGGGCGGGCCCGTCGGCGAGGGTGACGGGTTCGGCCTGGTCGGCGAGGGTCGCGGCGATCATGCGGGCGCGGGCGGCCTCCAGGGCCTCGCCGGGCGTGCGGTGAAGGGGTTGATGCGCCGGACGCTCGCCGGGATAGCGGCACGTCCAGTCGTCGCCCCAGCGGCGCGGCTGCATGGGTTCGTCGATGGCGGGCGTCAGCGCCTCCAGCTGGACCGTGCGGCGGTCGTCGATGCGCTCGCCGTTCGCCCGCGCGGCGGCGATCCAGGCCCGGGCGCGCTCGCGCCAGCGGGTTTCGGTAAACAGGACGTCGCAGCAGACGTGCGAGCGATCAAGGCTCACGCCCTGGCGCAGCTCGACGCCGCACACCGTGCCGTCAGGGGCGACCAGGTCGCAGAGGATCAGGGCCTGGTTCACAGCAGCACCCCTTGACGATCGGCCTCGGCCTGGCGAGCCGCGCAGGCGGCCTCGCGGTCGATGCGGTCCTGCAGGCGCTCCAGCTCGGTGCGCATGGCCCGGAGCGCGTCCGCCTGGCGCTCGCCTTCGTCGTCGAGACGGGCGAGGCGGAGCCGCGCGGCCTTGCCAATGTGGCCGCGCCGGATGACCTGGCAGGCCCGCACGTTTTCGTCATAGGCGATTTCGGCCGCCTCGATGCGGAGGGCGAGGCTGTAGGCGGTTTGATGCAGCGGGGTCATGGGTTCAGCACCGGGTTGAGAGCGGCGCGGATTTCGTCGAACCGATCGCTCAATTCGTCGAGCGTAAGGGCGATGTCGTGCATGGCCTCGGCCTGGGCGCTGTTCTGGAGGTTTTCAGGAAGATTATCGCAGGCGGCCTGCTCCTGTTCTTTTACGTCCTCAATAATCGACTCGGCTTGATTGAGCAGTTCGACGGCGGCCCATAGCATCTGGCGACGTTGCTTGTTCATGATCAGTACCCCGCCCAGGCGCGCAGTTCGGCCGGATTGCTGAAAGCCGGGGCCGGAGCGCTAAGCGCCAGGACGCGGCCGGTGCGGCGGCAACGCTCGGTCCAGTGATCGACCAGGCCGACCATCTGGCCATCGTCGGTCATCACGGCGTTGACGCCCCAATCATGCTCGCGCGCCCAGAGAAGCCAGGTGCGGCGCGTGCCGACGGGCATGTCGATAAAGTCTGTCATAGCTCGGTCCTTCCGATGCCTGCCCCGACCCGATGCCGGTGGCGAATGAGCGGCTTGGGCCGTCTCGACTGTCGGTATATCCCGACAGTTAGGGCGCGTCAAGCGCCCCTAACATGCGCCCCGCGACTAGCGGGGCTCCGCCTATGGCGTCGAGCGCAGCGAGCGCCCCAGCGGCCGCGCAGCGAGCGTCAGCGAGCGGTGCGCGCGGCCTCCGTCTGATCCTGGCCAGGCCCCGACCCGGACCCGGTGACGCGACGCCCTGGACACGCTCGGCCGCCTCTTACCCTCTCCCGGACCCCCGCCCCGATAACATGCATGCGGCTGGGGCTCGTTAGAGCCGGGGTCCGGGGGACCTTCCACGGCTTCCAAGCCGCCTTCCATCGAAAGTTGAAGCGAACCAACGGACTAGACCGCGCGGAAGGCGTGGAAGGTCTGGAAGGTGGATTGTGCCTCATACGCGAAGCAGATCGGCCTAGAGCATCGCGCAATGTGAGGGTGTCACCTTCCACGCCTTCCAGACCTTCCAACATACCCAAGGCCCGGAAATGCCGTCGATAATCATGGAAGGTCGCTTGGAAGGCGTGGAAGGTGATTAAAAAAGGGGCGTTTAATGACAGCGGGGCGTGACCTGGTGGGCGGGGTTCCGGCCGCGCCTCGGCGCAGGGGCCGGCCGCCGGGGTCGAAGAACAAGCGGGCGGCCGATCTCAAGGGCTGGGTCGAGGGCGTGGCGGGATCCACGGCGGCGATGCAGTCGGCGCAGCTGTGCCTGGTGACGACGCGCGAGCTGGCGAAGGCCGGCGGCGACCACGCGAAGGCGGTCATGGCCAAGGCGGCCGGGCACGTCAGGGCCTATGAGGAGGCCGCGACGGCGCTGGACGGCGGGCTTGATGCCCGGATCAGGGCGATCATGGCTGACCTGGTCGAGCGCGCGCCCGGCGCGTCGTCGAAGGCCCTGATCCAGATGGTCGCCCAGGCCGTTGAGGGGATCAGGGTCAACGCCGGGCGCTTCACCCTCGCCCAGGCCGTCGAGGCGATCGCGGAGGAGCGCCGGGCGCTGATGCCGTACACCGATCAGCGCCAGCCCCAGCTGGTGCTGGCGAAGGGCGAGGGGTTCGCGCCGGTCATGGTCTTCCAGGGCGGCGACGCCTCGCCGGAAAAAGCCCAGCAAAATCAAGGCGACGTCATCGACGTGGGGTTCGAGGTCTTACAGCCCAAGTCTCACGACGGCGAGGAAGTCTAGGCGGATCAGGGGCTTGGGCCGCTCGACCCTCTGATGGGATATCAGCGGGACGGCTCGCCCGGGCCGCGCCTCGACCCCCCTGGGGGGGTCGACCCCCCACCCCCCTTTTCGGACCCGGCCCGCTTCTGGAGGGGGGCAGGCTCTGCCACGCACTGCATGTTTCCAGACTTATACCCCTTCGGCGGGAACGGCGGAAACTGACCCGACCGGCCAAGGGTCGGGGTGAGGGACAGGCCTATGTCGATTGGAGACGCCCAGCGTCAGTTCGGATGGACCCCGGCTGGGCCGGTCGCGGAGGCCTATGGCCTGTCACGGGCGCCGATCAGCGTGATCGTGGGTCCGACGGGTGGGGGAAAGACGACGGAGAGCATCCGTCGCACGATCCGCATTGCTCAATGGCAGCACCCTAGCCCAAGGGACGGGATACGCAAGGCCCGAACCGTCGTGCTGGCGCCGAGCTACCGGCGCATCTGGGACCAGGTCATTCCGTCGTACAAGGAGGAAATCACCTGGTGGGAGAAGGGCTGGAAGGGCGGGACCGGAGAGCCGGCGGAGCATATCTACGACTTCATGTGGAAGGACGACCACGGCCGCGACATCGGCCGCGTCCACGTCGAGGTGCTGTTCCGGGCACCGGGCGAGGCCCGCGGGGCGGCGCTGGAGGAGTTCTTTCGGGGCCTGCAATGCACGGCCTTCTGGTTGCCCGAGCTGGACACCCATGAGACGTCCGACATGCTGTCGCTGGCGTCCAACCGAACGGGCCGCTATCCGAAGCCGGATGACCGGCCGCACCCGGACCTGGGCCTGCCCGACGCCTATGAGGGCGTGTTCGGCGACGCCAACGCCCCTTTGATCGGCGGCTGGATGATGGAGCGGTTCTTCAACCAGCGCCGCCCGGCCGACGCTCTGTTCCTGCAGCCGCCGGGCTATGATCCGGCCTCGCCCGACGGGTTCCACCCCCTGGCCGAGAACGTGGCCAACCTGAGGAAGTACAAGCGGCGCTACTACCTGGAAAAGGCGCAGACGCACGAGCCCTGGGACGTGGCGCGCCTGCTGCAGAACAAGCCGGGCTACAGCCGCGACGGCCAGCCCGTTCACCCCGACTTCGATCCTCTGAGGATGGTCGCGGTCAACGGGCTGCAGCCGGACCCGTCGCTGCCGCTGGTCATCGGGATGGACGCCGGGTCCAACACCCTGAAACACGCGGCGATCTTCCTGCAGCGCGCGTTCACCGGCCAAATCCGGGGCCTGGCCGAGGTCGTGCCGGATGGCCAGTCGGACATCGTCGAGTTCTCGACCGCCGTCCGGCGCATGGTCGACACCCGGTTCAAGGACTGCAGGCAGATCGTCATTGCGGTCGACCCCGCCGCCCGGGGGCAGTCGGCAATGCGCAAGGGCGTGACCTGGGCGCAGGTGATCCAGCAGATGACGGGCATCGAGGTCCAGCTGGCGCCGTCGCAGGACCCGAGGATACGTCGCACGGCGGTGGATCAGGCGCTGAGACGCAACTGTGGCCCCAACGACCCCGGCTTCGTCCTCTCGGGGCCAGACATGCCCAAGTCGATCGCGGCGATGGCCGGCGGCTATCGGTTCAAGCGCAACGGCGACAAGGTCTCGCCGACGCCGGACAAGTCCAACGGACACTCCGAACCCGCCGACGGCATTCAGTACGGCGTGCTGGTCCTGAACGGCGTGGGCGCGGTCGAGGGGCGATTTATCACCCCCTACGGGGACAGCGCCGATGATGTCGAAATGGCGGCGATCCTGCCCGACTGAGGCCTGCCCGTGTTTTCAAGACCCAAACTGGAGCAAGTCGGACCCCAACCGGACCCGGCGGACCTGGAGAACCGGCGCAACAGCGAGCGTCGCCGTCGTCTGGCGACCGGCGGACGCCAGTCGACCATCCTGGGCAATGCGATCCGCGCCGCCTCGACGGCTCCGACGGCGACCCTGACCGGCGTCCAGGGCGGATGAGGGCCAGACGGTGCTGACCACGGACCCGATCAAGCTGACGGCCTACCGCTTCGAGGACATGAAGGCCCACAAGCTGCACCGCGAGGCGGAGTTCCAACTGATCGCGGACCATTTCCTGCCGCGCAAGGATTTCAGCTGCGTGCGCCGCCAGGGCGAGCTGCGCCGCCGCCGCCTGACGTCGTCGGTCCCGGCCGTGTCGCTGCGCAACAGCGCGGCCATGCTCTACAGCTATCTGATCGACCCGACCCAGCCGTTCATCCGGCCGAACGCGGAGGGCGCCCTGGTCGCGGCCGGGCGCTCGACCCGGCTGGGGGCCCAGGCGTCGGACTTCCTCGACAACAT
>JAIERG010000068.1 GCA_019747095.1 Caulobacteraceae bacterium
TGGTCTTGCGGATCGAGTTGGGCGCGCGGGCCGCGACCTTGGCTGCGAGCTCCCCGGCCAGGGCATCAACGTGATCGGCCGGAACCGCACGGTTGGCGAGCCCCCAGGCCTGAGCCGTCCGGCCATCGATGGGTTCACCAAGGGCGAAGATCTCGAAGGCCCGCTGGTGACCCAACACCATCGGCAGCAGGAGCGACGATGCCGCTTCCGGGGCCAGGGCCAGGTTGACGAAGGGCGCAGACAACAGGGCGTCCTCGGCCACCACGACCATGTCGCAGTGCAAAAGCAGGGTCAGGCCGATGCCCACGGCCCGGCCGCGCACGGCGGCCATGGCCGGCTTGTCGAGATCGGCCAGCGCCTTGAGGAAGTGGAACACGGGCGCATCGACCACCTGACCACCGCCGGAGGATCCGATGGCGATGAAATCGGCGATGTCGTTGCCGGCCGAGAAGCTGTCGCCTGCCGCCCGGAACAGGAGCACCCGCACCGCGTCATCGGTCCGCGCCCGCTCGGTAGCCTCGGCCAGAGCCGCGTACATGGCCTGGGTGATGGCGTTCTTCTTCTCGGGCCGGTTCAGGGTGACGGTCAGGACACCGCTGTTCAGCTCGGTCAGGACGGGCTCGCTCATGCCTCGCTCTCCTTGGATGTTAGGGTCCACCAGTCGACGCCGTCGGCGTCGGGTTGTCGTTCGACGCGGCCTCGCCGCTCCAGATAATGCAGGTGCGCGATCGCCTCGCCGGTGGCCATGCCATACAGGCCCTCCCCGACTGGACGGGCAAACAGGGCCGAAAAGCCGTCGACAGCGCGACTGGGCGTCCTCAGGGTGCGCTCAAGCCGCTTGAGGGCCACCTCATGGCCCCGTCTCAGGGCCTCAATACGCGGCAAGACGCCAGTGAACGGTTCACCATGCCCGGGCAGGCAGAAGGTGTCAGCGGGCAGGATCTGTTCCAGCTTGTCGAGCGAGCTCATCCAGTCGCCCAGTGGATCGGCAAGGGGCTCAGTCGGCCAGACCGAGATGTTGGATGAGATTTTCGGCAGGAGCTGATCGCCCGAGATAAGGACATCGTCGGACCTGCGCCACAGACAGGCATGCTCCGGGCTGTGGCCGTCTCCGATGAGGATGGTCCAGTCCGCGCTGCCGATGGTCAGGACGTCGCCTTCGCTGAGGCGACGATAGCCGGATGGCAGGGGCGCGACGCCCTTGGCGAAGAGACCGTAGGAGGCACGCCATTTTTCGATCCGCGCCTCATCCCAGCCGGCGGCACGGAAGAAGCGCGCTCCGCTGTCAGGGGCAGGGCCGGTATCGCCGATCAGCATGCGCGCGGTGACGTACTCCAGCCGCGTCATCAGAAGAGGTGCGTCAAACCGCTCGCAGAGCCAGCCGGCGAGGCCGATGTGGTCGGGATGCATGTGGGTGCAGATCACCCGCGTCACCGGTCGGCCACCCAGCGGGCCTGCCAAGACCGCCTCCCATGCAGTGACCGTGTCAGGCGTTCTCAGACCCGTATCGACCACGACCCACCCGTCGCCGTCGGCGATCGCGTAGACGTTGACGTGGTTGAGCGCCATGGGCAGCGGCATGCGCAGCCAGAGAACGCCGGGCGCGGCCTCGATCGCCTCGCCAGGTGCAGGTATGGCCCCAAGGGGATAGGACAGCCCCCGGGCCGTCGCCATCGGCTCGACCGGGTCGTCAAGAATCACGCCGCCGTCGGCCAAGTGCGTCTCCAATCGCAACGGGCTCACCCTAGCGGGCGTTCACGGGCGCGTCCAGTTTCCGCCGCGTCGCGGTCTTGACCTCGTCCCGGGCGGTCGCCAAGGCTGATCGGGAAGACCAGAGCGTCAAGGAGCCCCTTCGTGTCCATGCCCCGTTTCCTCATCGCCGCCGGATCGGCGCTGACATTGGCGCTCGCCGCCGCTCCCGCATCGGCCCAGGATGGGGGTGCCGGCTTCGGCGGCGGTCAGGCCGTGCAGCAGCAGAATCAGTTGCAGGAAGCCGTCACGGACCAGAACCAGCGAAATCAGGATGAGACGGGGCGCAACCGTCGCAACCGCAACGCCGCGCCCCCGCCTCCGACACCGGAAGAGCTGGCGCAACGGGCACAGGTGATAGCCACGGCCGCCAACGTGACCTGCCAGGTCACGCAGGCGAATCTGCTTGGTCAGACGGATACGGGTGCCCTCAGCTATGAAGCCGTCTGCGCCTCGGGGCCGGGCTACATCCTGATCAACTCCACACCGCCGCAGGCGGTCGACTGCGTGCTCCTCGCCGGTCAAGCAGACATCGAGCGCGCGCGCGACCCCGCAGCTGACGTCGGCACACAGTGCGCCATTCCGCAGAACATGGACGTGGTGCGCGTAGTGAGCGCCTATGCGGTCGAGGCCGGTGTCCGCTGCACGGTCGATCAGGGTGCCTCGATCGGCAAGTCGCGCGACGACAACCTGATCTACGAAGTAGGCTGCAACGGTGTCGATGGTGCGTGGCTGGAGCGTCTTCCCACCGGCTGGAAGGTGACGGAATGCGCCCAGATCATCACCCAGAACGGCACTTGCCGCTTCTCGACCGTCGCAGAGCAGGCTGCGACGCTGAAGGCGCGGTTCGCCTCCAACGCTGAAGCCGCCGCCTGCGATGTGACCCAGGGTCGCTATATGGGGGCCAACGCCAACGGCAGCTTCTACGAAGCCAAGTGCGCGGCCGGAAACGGCGTGATCGTGCGCTTCAATCCAGCGTTCGAAGTGCAGCAGGTCTATCCGTGCGAGACCGCTCAGCGTATCGGCGGCGGCTGCACCCTGACGATCGTCCCGGCCCCGCCTGCCACGACCCAGCCCTAAGACCACTGGGGTCAGGCCTGGTTTCGCGGGGCCTGACCCAAGGCATCCGGCTGGCGCGCGGCGCTTGCCGGGGGTGGCGACGCTGCCTAGGCTCCGTGCGATGCGCATCGCCACCTGGAACGTCAACTCGGTCAACGCCCGACTGCCCACAGTGCTTGCGTGGCTGGAAGCCGCGGCCCCTGACGTCGTCTGCTTCCAGGAGATCAAGACTGTCGACGAGAAGTTCCCGAGGGAACCGTTCGAAAGTCTCGGCTACAACGTCGAGGTCTATGGGCAAAAATCGTACAACGGTGTGGCGCTGCTCTCGAAGTTGCCGCTGTCGGACGTGCGGCGCGGCCTGCCCGGCTCGGACGAAATCGGCGAGGGGATCGAGGATCAGGCCCGCTATATCGAGGCGGTGATCGAGGCTCCCAGACCTGTGCGGGTGGGCGGTTTGTATCTGCCGAACGGCAATCCGATCGGGACCGAGAAGTTCGACTACAAGATGCGCTGGATGGCGCGCCTGAACACACACGCGCGCAGTCTGCTCGGCCAGGAAGAGGCCTTTACCCTGTGCGGGGATTACAACGTCATCCCCACGCGTGCGGATGCCAAGAACCCTCAGGCCTGGGTGAACGACGCACTGTTCCAGCCGGAGAGCCGGGCAGCGTTCCGGGCACTGAAGGGTCTGGGGCTCTACGAGGCGGGCGAGTTGGGGAACCAGCCGCCGGGATCGTATACCTTCTGGGACTATCAGGCCGGGGCCTGGCAGAGGGACCATGGCATCCGGATCGACTTCCATTTGCTATCGCCTCAGGCGGCTGACCGGTTCGTGGGCATTGAGACCCATCGCGACGCGCGCGACATGGACAAGCCATCGGACCACGTGCCGGTGGTGATCGAGCTGGCAGACTGATGGACGAGGCGCTGCGGGTAATTCTGCTGGTGTCGCTGGCGGCGGCCGCTCTGACCACCGCAGCCCTGACCCTGAACTGGTGGATGGAACCGGAACGGCGGCTGAGACGGGCCCTTTTGAAGTCCCTTGGACGGCCGCCAGAGGTCGAGGCCATGTCACCGGCAGAAGGAAAGGCGGCCGGACTGGATTTCGATACCGGCCAGATCGCGACCCTGTGGAACAGGGGCGCACATGGCCTGGTTTATGGCTTCGACGAGATCGAGGGTGGCGAAATCATCGTCGATGGGCACGTTGTCGCGCGCATTCGACGGGGCGAGGCGCGCAAGGCACTGGACGTCATGGCCCCGGACGCCGAGCAGGTGACGCTGAGGCTACTGTTCGCCGACGCACGCTGGCCGGAGTTCGAGCTGGCGCTGTGGAATGCGCTTGCCCCGGCACAAACGGGGTCTCCCTCCGAAGCCTTGCGGCTGGGTCGCCGCTGGCTGAGCCATCTCGAGGCGCTTCTGAAAGCGGCCTAGGGGTTTCGCGGGTCAGACGAAGGGACTAAAGAGCCGCCTCGATTTCCCCTGCCCAGCCCAACCCAAAGGACCCGCCCGTGGCCCGCCTGTTCGACGCCTATTTCATCGCCGACTGGACCGCCGCCGAGGGCAAGAAGCTGGGCGAGAACTCGGTCTGGATCGGCGTGGCCAAGCGCGACGTGCGCTTCCGCCTCTATACCGAGACCCACAATGTGGCGACGCGAGCCGAGGGCGAGGCGATGATCCGCACCCTGCTGGCCGACCACGCCAAGCGCGGGGACCGGGTGCTGCTGGGGTTCGATTTCTCGTTCGGCTATCCGGTCGGGACGGCGCAGCGGCTGGGCCTGAAGGAGACGCCGGCCTGGTCGGCGGTGTGGAAGTTCGTGGCCTCGAATGTGGTCGACAAGCCCGACAACACCAATAACCGCTATCAGGTCGCGGCCAAGATGAACCGGCTGATGACCGACGACGCCTGGCCGATGTGGGGCGCGCCAGCCAAGCAGACGCAACGCTGGCTGACCGCGACCAAGCCGCCGCAGGGCACCGGCGACATTCCGGAGTTCCGCGCGACCGAACTGGCGGTGAAGAAGGGCAAGCTGCAGCCCAAGTCGAACTGGCAGATGCACGGCGCGGGCGCGGTCGGGGGTCAGACCCTGGTCGGCATTCCGATGGTGCGGCGCCTCTTGGAGCACCTGGGGCCGTCGGCGGCGGTGTGGCCGTTCGGGACGGGCTGGCGCGCCTTGGACACGGCCGACGTGGAGCCTCTTTCGGTGCTGGTCGCCGAGGTCTGGCCCTCGATGTGGCCGACCACCGTCGCCGAGGGCGAGTTCAAGGACCAGGCCCAGGTCCGCACGACCGCCGAAGCCTTCGCCCTGATGGACGAAAAGGGCGAGCTGTCGAAGGCCTTCGCTCCACCCAAGGGTACCGACGGGGCCCTGATCGCCCAGGTCGAAGGAGAAGAAGGCTGGATCCTCGGCGTCGGGGTCTGACGGTTCCCGACTCATCATTCAGGCCGCTGGACCTGCGATGACGGTGGGATATGGTCGCGCGTGAAGGACGCGCATCCGCGTCCATGGAGGGGTTCATGCTGAAGTCACTTCTGGCCATCGCGGCCGTATCGCTCGCCGTGTCGGCTCCTGCCGCCGCAGCCATCGCGGAACCCGTAGCAGCGCCACAGCAGGGCTATACTGTCATCCCGGTCGCGCCGAGCGAACGCTCGGGTCGGACGCGCCAGATCCGCTGCAGCGTCGGCCAGATGCGCGAGACGAACTGCTCCTTCACGCCGCTGTTCGGCGACGGCAGCTTCCAGCTTGATGGGCCCAACATCGCATATCGGCTGATCATTGATAACGGTGAAGGCTATCTCTTCGAGGTGTTCAGCCGCGATGAACGCGTGGCGATCGGCGGCCTTTATCGGCGTGACAATCGCGACCGGGCCTGCTGGGTCGCGGTCGAGCGTACACCGGCTCCGTCACGGATTTGCGCGCGCTAGTCCCGGCTGTGAAAGGCACCATCGTCGCCTGTTTGGCTCTGATCCTTCTTGGAGCATGTGCATCTTCACGCGCGTTCAACGCCGATGCGTCCGCCGCGACCGGTGCCTGCCAGCAGAGATCGACGGAGGTATTCGCCATTTCGGGTGAGATCGACCGGGATCTGGCGGAATGTGTCCGTCAAACCTTCGCCGACACGACCCGCGTCCTTGCGCTCGACACCAAGGGTGGCAGCGTCGAGGCCGCGCTGGACATCGCCACCGTGATCGAAGGGCGCGACCTGACGATGCGGGTCGAGGGCGAATGCAACTCAGCCTGCGCGAACTATTTCCTGCCGCTCGCTCGCCGCATCGAGCTCGCTCCGGACGCCGTGGTGTTGCTGCATGGAGGCGTCGATCCCTGGACGATCGACCGGTGGCGGTCCCGGCAGGACGAGTTCATGGCGATTGAGGCCCAAAGGGGTCAGACCCCGGAGCAGGCCCAGGCCGCTTTCGAGCGGTTCATGAGCGCGGCCGAGGCGACGGCAGCGCGGCAGGCCGCCTTCGCCCAGCGGCACAGCATCCCGCCAGGCTGGCTCCTCTACAGGACGCCGGGCTCTGAGGTCGTGCAGGGCCTCGCCCATGGTCCAGACGCCGTCGTCGCAAGTCTGGTCGAAGAACCGATGATGCGATCCTGCCTGACCGGTGTGGAAATCATGCCCTTCCAAGGCGCGCTGCAGCGCCATTGGACACGCTCCCATCGACGGATCGCCTTGCTCTGGCAACGAATCGGGCCGAGCGGCCGGGCCGTCTGTACCTCCTAACCGACTAACCGATCAGGGCCCGCGCAGCCCCCCTCGCCTCATCGGTAATGACGGCACCCGACAGCATGCGGGCGATTTCCTCAAGCCGCTCAGCATCGGACAAGGCGTCGACCATGGTGGTGGTCTGGCCGTTCGCGTCGGCCTTGCGGACCTTCCAGTGGGCATGGCCCCGCGCCGCGACCTGCGGGCTGTGGGTGACCACGAGGACCTGGGCGCCCGTCGACAGGCGCTTCAGGCGCTGGCCGACGGCCTCGGCGACGGCTCCGCCCACGCCCTGGTCGACCTCGTCGAAGATCATGACGGGTTGGCGCTGGTCCTCCCGGCCGGCGAGCGCGGCCTTCATGGCCAGGGCGAAACGCGCCAGCTCGCCGCCCGAGGCGATGGCGTCGAGCGGGCCGAACGGCGAGCCGGCATTGGTGGCGATCTCGAAGCGGGCGGTCTCGACCCCAAGCGGGCCGCGACGGCCCTCGGCCACAGGCTCCAGCGCCACGCGGAAGCGGGCGCGTTCCAGCTTGAGGGGGCCGAGTTCCTCGGCGACAGCGCGCTCCAGCCGCTCGGCGGCGGCCTCGCGGGCGGAGGTCAGGAGGGTCGCGGCGACGTCATAGGCCTCGCGCGCCGCGGCGGCCTCGCGGCCCGCGACGGTCAGGGCCTCGGCCCCGTCTTCGATCAGGCGGAGTTGTTCGCGCAAGGCGACGCGCAGCGCCGGGAGGGCGTGGACGGTCGTGTTCAGCTTTCGCGCTGCGGCTCGAAGCGCGAAAAGCCGCTCCTCGGCCTTGTCCAGGCGGCCGGGCTCGAAGTCGAAAGCGGAGGCGGCGGCGTCGACCTCGGCGATGGCCTCGGTCGCTTCGACCAGGGTACGGTCGATGGCCTCGGCGGCCGACAGCAGGCGGATCTGGACGGGGTGATCGTCGCCGACCCCGGCCTGGGTGGCGCGCTGGCGGGCGTGTTCGACGGCGCGCAGCGCGGCGGCGAGGCGCTGGCTGAGCTTGTCTCCGCCCAGCTGGGTCCGGGCGTCAGCGAGGTCGGCCATCGCCTTTTCGGCGGCGCCGAGGACGGCGCGTTCGCCAGCGAGCTCAGTTTCCTCGTCTTCGCGGGGGTCAAGGTCGTCGAGCTCGGCGAGGTTTTGGGAGATTTCCTCGGCGCGGGCGGCGGCGTCGGCGGCTTGGGCCTTGAGCGCGTCGAGTTTGGCCTCGGCGGCCTTGAGCGTCTCGTGGGCTCGGGCGACGCCGCCGAGCTGGGGCGACAGGCCACCATAGGCGTCAAGCAGGGCGCGGTGGGTCTTCCAGTCGAGAAGGCCGACGGTCTCATGCTGGCCGTGGACCTCAACCAGGCGCGCACCGATCTCCCGCAGCGCGGCGACACCGGCGGGCTGGTCATTGACATAGGCCCGGCTACGGCCGTCCGCCGAAACAACGCGGCGAAGGATGAGATCCTCGCCCGGCTCGGCGTCGAAGCCCTTCTCCGCGATCAGGGCGATCAGGTCTGGGTCGTCGGGGGCCGAGAAGACAGCGGTCGCGACGGCCTGCTTGGCCCCCGTACGGACCAGACCCGCCTCCCCTCGCCCACCAAGGGCGAGGCCGAGGGCGTCCAGGATGATCGACTTGCCCGCGCCGGTCTCGCCGGTCAGGACCGTCAGGCCCGGGTCGACCTCGAGGTCCATCGCATCGACCAGCACGACGTCACGGATCGACAGCCGGGTCAGCATGGCGCGACAAGGATGGAGGCGTGATTCGGCATCGCCGCCACTCTAGACCAGAACAGTCCGGGAACGATCAGCCCGGAATGATCCGCTGCAGCCAGCTTTCGCGTTCCGCGGTCGGCTCGGTTTCCGGACGGACGCCCTCGTCGGTCAAAAGCGCATAGGCTTCGGCATACCAGACGCTGCCTGGATAGTTGTAGCCGAGAACCGCACCGTTGCGCGTCGCCTCGTCTTTCAGACCCAGGCCCAGATAAACCTCGACCAGGCGATACAGAGCCTCGGGCGTGTGAGAGGTGCGCTGGAAGGCCTCGTTCTCGACAACGGTACGGTAACGACCGATGGCTGCCAGCGGCTGGTTGGCGCGCTGATAGTAGCGGCCGATCGACATCTCCTTGCCGGCCAGCTGGTCATTGACGAGGTCAATCTTGACCACCGCATCGGTCGCATAGGACGACCCGGGATATCGCCTCGCCACGTCGCGCAACGCCACCAGGG
>JAIERG010000114.1 GCA_019747095.1 Caulobacteraceae bacterium
CATCGACGGCCGTCGGCCCTGATACGCAGGACGCCGCCGGGCGTCCCCGGCGGCGTCCAGATTCTGCTGCCTGAGGGCGATCAGGCCGCGGCTTGCATCGCCTCGGCGTTGATGGCCGCGTCCGCGATGGCGGTCAGGTCGGTGTCGGTCTGCGACTCTTCCTGCAGGGTCTCGTCCAGAAGCTTGGCCGCGTCATCCATGCCCAGCACCAGGGCCCAGCGCTTCAGCGTGCCGTAGCGGGTAATTTCATAGTGCTCCACGGCCTGGGCTGCCGCCAGCAAGCCGGCGTCCAGCGCCGCCGTACCCTTGTATTCCTCGGCGATCTCGTCGCCCTCGGCCAGGATGCCTTCGATGGCGTCGCAGGTCTTGCCGCGCGCCGGCTTGCCGATGATCTCGAACACCTGCTGCAGGCGCTCGATCTGGCCCTCGGTCTGGCCGATATGCTTGTCGAACGCGGCCTTTAGATCTTCCGATTGTGCCGCCCGCTTCATCTTGGGCAGGGATTTCAGGATCTTGCGCTCGGCGTAGTAGATGTCCTTCAGCGTGTCGTGGAACAGGGTGTCGAGTGTCTTATCGGCCATGGGTCAGCTCCTTCTAGGGATGAGCCCTAGGAACGGAGCCCGCCTCCGTCGGTTCCGACGGTCACACTTGGTGGATCAATGAGCTAAGGCCACGCTTGACGCCATGTCAGGCCGCGCAGCCCAACTCCACCCAGCAATCAGCCTCAGCTGCACGGCAACACCAGGCTCCGGGACGTCAGCAAGGAAGCGTGGGTGATGTCACGGCGGCCTTGATCGCCTCGTGCTGTTTCGTTTTCGCAGCGAACCTCGAGGTCCACGTCCCCAGGTGCCCGGATCAGCGCCCGACGAACGAGAGGCGCGCCCAGGACATACCGTCCGCTGGAGGGTTCAACGGGATAGAACCCCAGGGTGGCAAAGACATACCAGGCGCTCATCTGGCCCGCGTCGTCGTTTCCGATGACGCCATCGGGCCGATCGCGATAGAAACTCGTCGCGATCCGGCGCACCAGGGCACGTCCAACCTCCGGCCGGTCGGTCCAGGCATACAGCCAGGCGATGTGGTGGCTGGGTTCGTTTCCGTGGGCATACTGCCCGATCATCGCTTCCTGCCCCAAAAAGGCCGCGCCTTCCGTGGTCGGCAGTTCGAAGAAGAAGGTATCGAGCTTTTCCGCGAATGCGGCCTGGCCGCCCATCGCCTCGATCAGCCCCTCGGGATCAAACAGCGCGGGCGTCCAGGCATATTGCCAGGCATTGGCCTCGGTGTAGTCGCCAGGGTTGTTGAGTGGGGACGTGGGCGTGAGGGGATCATACGGTTCACGCCAATGGCCCAGATGGTCTCGTCCACGGGGCAATCGGGTTTCGGGATCAATCAGTCTTCGCCAGGCTTCCGCTCTCCGGCCAAATCGCTCGCCAACGCCGTCGTTTCCAAGGGCTCGGGCGAAGCGCGCCAGGGCATCGTCGCCGATTCCCGCCTCCAGCGTCCTGGAAACCGCTTCGCCTTCGACGCGGTCAAAGGGGTAGTATCCGTAAGCGTCATACACCGACCACTGCGACAGGTGATGATCCACGGTCTGGGTCCGGAGCATGGCGGCCAAGGCCCGCTCCGATGAAAACCCCCGATAACCCTTGGCCCAGGCGTCGGCGATGACCGGCAGGGCGGGTTCCCCGATCATGGTGCCGGTTTCCCCGCCCCAGATGGTCCACATGGGAAGCCGGCCCGCCGCGTCAGCATGGTCCAGAAGGCTGTTGATGAAGTCATCCACGCGCTCTGGGGCGATCAGCGTGAAAAGCGGGTGGGAGGCTCGGAACGTGTCCCACAGGGACAGGGTGGAGTAGCGAGGTCCCTGCGCCGTTCGCACCTGACCATCGGGACCGCGCCATCGCCCATCCACGTCGGTGATCAGGCTGGGATGGATCAGGGCGCGGTAGAGCGCACTGTAGAAGATGCGCTTCTGTTCCGTTGGCGCCTCGATCTGGATGCGGCCCAACTGGTCTTCCCATGCCGCGTCCGCAGCGGCGACTGCGGCATCGAATGTGAGCGATCCGCCATCCTCCAGATTCCGGCGTGCCCCCTCCACATCGGTCGTCGAAACCGCGGCGCGGGCCTCGAGCACCCGCCCTTCCTCGATATCGAACCCGAGAAGCAGGCGGTCGGCCTGGTCACCCTGACGCGGGACCAGTCGCCGAACATCCGCGACGGGGTGGTCGAAGCGGACGGCGAAGGCGACGGTGCGCGTGGTCCAGTTCCGCCGTCGGGAAATCCCCTCGACCCCATCATCCGTGACGCGCGCCTCCGAGGCCAGCACGGGCTGACCATCCAGAAAGTTCAGTCCATGCTGCAAGTCGACCAGCACCCACACACGTCCGGGCCGGTCGAACGTGTAGCGGTGATAGGCGACCCGCTCACCGACCGTCAGTTCCACCCGAACGCCATTGTCCGACAGTTCGACCGCGTAGTAGCCCGGACGGGCCATCTCGCTGCTCTTCACATAGCCACTTGCCAGGTCGTCTCGAAGTGTGGCGGTGGGCTGGAGCAGGACATCGCCCAGTTCCGGTATGCCGGTACCGCTGGCGCGGGTCTGAGAGAATCCCAGGATCCTCGGGGCGCGGAATTGATAGCCCGAGGTGTAGTCCCAGCCCCGGTCGGCATTGTCTGGTCCCGGTTGCAGCATGCCGAACGGCCATGCGGGCCCGGGAAAGGTGTGTCCGGTGCCATCGGTGCCGATGAAGGGATTGACGAGATCGGTGAGTGGGGAAGGCGTCGCCCTTGCCGGCGTGACGATGAGGGCCAGGCCGATCAGGACCAGTGTCAGCGATTTCCACATTGAGCACCCCCGGAACGATCGAGAGCTTAGCCGCAATCAGACCGCTCGCAGGTTGCTGGTGCTGTTGCCTGCATGAAGCATCACTGTAAGTCTCATGTCATGCGCGACGGCCCATTGTGTGAACCCGTCAGGTTGGAATCCGGCGCCAGGCTGCGTGTCGAGCGTGTCCGGTTTGCGGACGCGGCTCCGGCGAACACGCGGCTGAACCATTTCCACGATGTCGGCGAGGTCGTGCTGTTCGAGCAGGTCCACGGCGCGCTGCTGCTGGGCGACCGGGCTGTTCCTCTCACGGACGGAATGCTCGTCTATGTTCCGCCTCTGGCCTACCACGACTTCGCGCTTTCACCCGGGGCAAAGGCCTGGCGTCTGATTCAGTTCGACCCGGTGCTGCCGTCGGGTCGACGTGAGGCTCCTGCTGCCGCCGTGGCCGTCACGCCGTCAACGGTGGATTGGGCCGCCCTTCTGGCTCTCGCGGACTGGCTGGCGGTCGAAGGGGGCACGGGCCCCGCGGCCGGTGCGGCGCTTGAGACCCTCCTCTGGATCGTGCGACGTCAGCCTGCCCTTGAGGGCGATAGCCGTCCGGATGGTCCAGAGCGGTTTCGTGACCTGGTCGCCCGATTGCAGGACGACCCTGGCCTTGCGCCGCCGCTCCCTGCTGCAGCCTCGCTCTGCGGTCTGTCTCCGGCCTATTTTTCGCGCAGGTTCCAGACCGCGTTCGGCCTGAGCTACTCTGCCTACGTCGAGGGGCTGCGGCTGAACCGGGCTGCGCGACGATTGCTGGATGGCGACACGCCGGTGTCTTCGGTCGGTTACGAGGTCGGTTTCGCCTCGCCCTCGTACTTTACCCAGCGTTTTCGTCGGCGTTTCGGCGTGACACCGTCCGGGTTCCGGTCACCCTCGGCCGCGTCGGCGCAAGAGGATGACAGGGTTTCGATGCCGGCAAACTAGTCCTGCGCGTCGAACCGGGAAGCGCGCTCCGGTAAACGGTCCGCCATGACCGACCTGCTCGACACGCCGATCCAGCTCTCCGAGGCGCTCGTTGCTCGCTACCACGCGCAAGGGTTTCTGCGCCTTCCGGGGCTTCTGTCGCCTGACGAGGTCGCGCGGCATGGCGAGGAGATCACGCGTCTGACGCTGGCCCTGAATACCCAGACTGCCCCGCTCGAGGATCGGACGACCTATGACAGGGCCTTTCTGCAGGTCATGAACCTTTGGCGACGTTCGGAGGCCGTCCGGCGTTTCGTTTTCGGCAAGCGGCTGGCCGGCGTGGCCGCCCAGCTTCTGGGTGTCCCCCGCGTGCGTCTCTATCATGACCAGTCGCTGTACAAGGAGCCGTCCGGAGGCATGACGCCGGCTCATGCCGATCAGTACTACTGGCCGTTCGCCTCGGATCGCTGCGTCACCGCCTGGGTTCCGCTCCAGCCGGTCCCGCTCGAAATGGGTCCCCTGGCCTTCTTCTCGGCAAGCCACCGGGAAGCCTTTGGTCGGGATCTTGAAATCTCCGACGAAAGCGAACGGCGCATCTCTCAGGCCATGCACTCAAGGGGCTATCCGCTCGACGAAGCGCCTTACGCCCTCGGCGACGTCAGCTTTCATGGCGGATGGACCTTCCACCGCGCCGGGGCCAACCAGAGCGACCAGCCGCGGTCGGTCATGACGATGATCTACATGGACGCGGACATGGTGGTCGCCAGCCCGACCAATGGCATGCAGCAGAACGATCTGGCCCAGTGGTTGCCGGGCCTGGCTCCAGGCATGAAGGCCGCGTCGGAACTCAATCCTGTCCTGTAGCCCCGGGCTCCCGGACCCTCGGTGGGACGCGGTGTCCCCGGCCCCCGGCACGGACACCTGCAACCATCGTCTCACAAACCGCCGCCCGGATCGCCGAAGCCGTCGCCGCCCGGGCGATCGCCCGGGCGCTCGGCCTGACGGGAAAGACTTCAGACATTCGGCAGGGCCGCTATGGGTGGGAAGCCGACATCGACGTCTCGAGCAGCACTGAAGGCCGTTGATCGCGCGGAGAGGACGGGACAGTCTCACTCCGATGTAGGGGGACAAACCTTGAGAGCGTTTTCGGTCTTGCTTGGCACCGTCGCGTTGTCGCTGTGGACGACGCCGGCGATCAGTCACGCGCCAGTCAATCTCGCTGCGGTCCTGGACAGCGTGATGCGGGACACGGGATCGCAGGGCATCGCAGCCGCCATTATCGACGACGGCGAAGTTGTTGCGCAGGAGGCTCGGGGCAAGCGGAACGCTTCCGGAGCACCTCTCGACGCGGATACAGTGATGTATGGTGCAAGCATCACAAAGGCGGCTTTCGCCTACATGGTGCTGCAACTGGTCGACGAAGGTCTGATCGAGCTTGATCGTCCGATTGCCGAGTATCTTCCAAGACCGCTGACCGACTATGGCAGCGACGACATCGAGGATCGCTATGCCCGCTACAGCGACCTGACGGGGGATGACCGGTGGCGGGCCCTCACACCGCGTATCCTGCTGACCCATGGGTCGGGCTTCGCAAACTTCGGATTCCTCGAGCCGGATGGCAAACTGCGGTTCCACTTCGAACCGGGGACCCGCTACGCCTACTCTGGTGACGGCATAATGCTGCTCCAGTTCGTCCTGGAGGAAGGGCTGGGGCTAGATGTCGGTGCCGAAATGCAGCGACGCGTGTTTGATCGCTTCGGCATGACCAGGACGTCCATGACCTGGCGGACCGACTTCGCCGACAATCTCGCCGACGGTTGGACGGAAGAGGGTGAGGTGGAGCCGCATGACGAACGCTCCCGGACCAGAGCTGCAGGTTCCATGGACACCACGATATCCGATGTCGCGAGACTGACCGCAGCGATATCGCGCGGCGAGGGCCTTTCGCCCGCCATGCGGACCGAAATGGTCCGGCCTCAGCTGGCGATCACGACCCGCTCCCAGTTTCCCACGTTGCAGCCGGAACTCCCGATCGAGGACAGGCGAGCCGATCTCGCAGCCGCTTTGGGCGTGGTCGCCTTTACCGGCCCCCAAGGCCCGGGCTGGTACAAGGGTGGGCACAACGACAGCACCGGGAACACCCTTGTGTGTCTCGAGCGCTCTGGGAGGTGCGTTGTAATCCTATCGAACGACGTACGATCCGAGCGCGGCTTCGCGCGGATTGTCCATGCGGCGCTTGGTGAGACTGGTGTGCCCTGGAGCTGGGAGTATGACTTCGAAATGCTACCGGACGGGCGAAGGCCGGAGTAGGCCGGGAGAGAAGGTCCGCTAAGGGTCGAAACCGGACCTTGGGCTCCGACCCGATACCGGACTCCCACACCCCTGAATCGGGAGCTCACCCCCGCCGCAAATCCGGGGGCGTCGCCTCCTCGGTCAGGATGCGGATCGCCTCGTCCAGGCTGACCACCGTCTGCTCCTGAGACCCCAGCCGTCGGATGGCCACCTCGCCCTTTTCGGCCTCGGAGCGACCGACGACGGCGATGACCGGGACCTTGCCGACCGAGTGCTCGCGCACCTTGTAGCCGACCTTCTCGTTTCTCAGGTCGGTCTCGACGCGCAGGCCCGCGGCGCGCAGACGCTCCGCCACCTCACCGGCATAGCCGTCAGCGTCGGAGGTGATGGTCGCCACCACGGCCTGGACCGGCGCCAGCCACAGGGGGAAGGCCCCGGCGTAGTTCTCGATCATGATGCCGATGAACCGCTCGAAGCTGCCGAGGATGGCCCGGTGCAGCATGACCGGCCGGTGTTTCTGACCATCCTCGCCGACGTATTCCGCGCCCAGTCGTTCGGGCAGGACATAGTCCAGCTGGATGGTGCCGCACGTCCATTCGCGGCCGATGGCGTCCTTGACGATGAAGTCCAGCTTGGGCGCGTAGAAGGCGCCGTCGCCCGGCGTCACTACCGGCTCGGATCCCGCCGCGCGCGCGGCCTCCAGCATCAGGGCCTCGGCCTTGTCCCAGAACTCATCGGTGCCCGCGCGTATCTCCGGCCGGGTGCCCAGCGAGATGTAGGCCGTCTCCATGCCCAGGTCGGCGTGGACGCTGCGGGCCAGCGCGATGAAGGCCGCCGTCTCCTCGACGATCTGGTCCTCGCGGCAGAAGATGTGGGCGTCGTCCTGGGTGAAGCCGCGCACCCGCATCAGGCCATGCAGCGAACCGGACGGCTCATAGCGGTGGCACGCCCCGAACTCGGCCATGCGCAGCGGCAGTTCGCGGTACGACCTCTGGCCCTGGTCGAAGATCTGCACGTGGCCGGGGCAGTTCATGGGCTTGAGCGACAGGGTTTCGCCCTCCACCGTCTCGCACACGAACATATTGGGCCGGTACTTCTCCCAGTGTCCCGACGCCTCCCAGAACTTGCGGTCCAGCACCTGGGGCGTCTTGACCTCGACATAGCCGGCCTTGTTCAGGCGGCGGCGCATGTAGGCCTCGATCACCTGCCACAGCACCCAGCCCTTCGGGTGCCAGAAGACCATGCCCCGGCCCTCTTCCTGCATGTGGAAGAGCTCCATCTGGCGGCCCAGCTTGCGGTGGTCGCGCTTCTCGGCCTCCTCCAGCCGCTTCAGATAGGCGTCCAGGTCTTCCTTGGTCGCCCAGGCGGTCCCGTAGATGCGCTGCAGCTGCTCGCGCTTTGAGTCCCCCCGCCAGTAGGCCCCGGCCAGCTTGGTCAGCTTGAAGGCCTTGCCGACGTGGCGCGTGGAGGGGAAGTGCGGCCCCCGGCACAGGTCGATCCAGTCGCCCTGCCGGTAGAGCGTGATGGTCTCGTCCGCCGGCAGGTCACGGATCAGCTCGGCTTTGAACTTCTCGCCCCGCGCCTCGAAGAAGACGATGGCCTCGTCACGATCCCAGACCTCGCGCTCGAACTTCGCGTCGCGGTCCACGATCTTCGCCATCTCCTTCTCGATGGCTGCGAAGTCGTCGGTCGAAAAAGGCTCGTCGCGGAAAAAGTCGTAATAGAAGCCGTCCTCGATGGCGGGGCCGATCGTGACCTGGGTGCCGGGGAACAGCGTCTGCACGGCCTCGGCCAGAACGTGGGCCGTGTCGTGGCGGATGGTGTAGAGCGCCTCGGCGTCGTCGCGCATGATCAGGCGGAAGCTGCCGCCCGTCTCCAGCACCCGGTTCAGGTCGCGCTGCTCGCCGTTCAGTTCGGCCAGCACGGCCTTCTTGGCCAGTGACGGAGAAATGGCGGCGGCCACGTCGCGCGCGGTCGAACCGGCCGGATACTCGCGCGTCGCGCCGTCGGGGAAGGTCAGCTGGATCATGGTCTCTTGGGCTCTTTGGGAGGGACCGGGTCGTATCCCGACCCTCCGAAGGGATGGCATCTACACAGTCGCCGCACGGTCAGCCACCCGCCCCGGATCGGTCCATGCTGGATCAGGGCGTCCCGGCCATAGTCGGAACAGGTGGGCAGGAAGCGGCAGGACTGGCCGAAGAAGGGGCTGAGCGTCAGCTTGTAGCCCCGGTGGGCCGCGCGGACGCTGCGTTCATAAAGACTGCCGGAGCGGGCCATGGGCCGGGCTTATCCCTCGCGCGGGCGGGGTCTGCAACCGGTCCGTCAGGCGGCGCCGGCGAGCCTGGTTCGGGCGGCCAGCGCGGCCTGAACCGCTTCCAGTGTTGCCTCGATGGCGACCATGGTCGAGGCATGGCGCGCCGGATAGTCCGCGACCTGCCTCAGCACCCGCAAGCCCTCGAAGCGCCCGGTCGGACCGTCACCCCCGGACTTGAGCATGGCCAACATGGCCTCGCGCGTGTCCAGCAACTCTGCGACCGTTGATCCGAGCACGCTTTCGCCGAGCACGCCCGCCGCCGCCTGACCGAGGGCGCAGGCCTTCACGTCCTGTGCGAAGTCGGCCACGCGCCCCGTGTCATCCAGCGCCACATCGACGATCGCCTTCGATCCGCACAGCCTCGCCACGCGCTCGCCGGTGCCTTCTGGTGCCGCGAGCCGCCCCGCGTGGGGCAGGTTCGCCGCCAGCGTCAGGATGCGCGCGCTGTACAGGTCATCGATCATGCGGCGAACATAGGCGGGCAGGGGCCGGCCCGAAAGCCTCAGGGGTTCTGGAGCGAGCTCCAGGTCCGCGCCTGCTCGGTCGGCAGGGCGGCCGACTGGATCGGGGTCTGCGACCGCAACCACTGCAGGTTCCGGTCGGCCAGCTCGGGTGGCAGTTCGCGGCGGATGATCTGCTCGGCCTCGGGCATCTTTCCCTGCAGCCCCAGCGTCATGGCCAGGTTCA
>JAIERG010000040.1 GCA_019747095.1 Caulobacteraceae bacterium
CGAGGCGGCCTCCAGCTTCGGCGACGACCGGGTGCTGATCGAGAAATACATCCTGTCGCCCCGCCACATCGAGGTTCAGGTGTTCGGCGACACGCATGGCGAGGTCGTCCACCTGTTCGAGCGCGACTGCTCGCTTCAGCGCCGCCACCAGAAGGTCATCGAGGAGGCCCCGGCCCCCGGCATGGACGAGGCGACACGGCAGGCCGTCACGGCGGCTGCCGTCCGTGCCGCGAAAGCCGTCAACTACGTCGGCGCAGGTACCATCGAGTTCATCGCCGACGGCACCGAGGGGCTGCGCGCCGACCGCATCTTCTTCATGGAGATGAACACCCGGCTGCAGGTCGAGCATCCCGTCACCGAGATGATCACCGGTCAGGACCTGGTCGAATGGCAGCTCCGCGTCGCCGCCGGCGAGCCCTTGCCGCTGAAGCAGGACCAGCTGTCGATCACCGGCTGGGCCATGGAGGCGCGGCTGTATGCCGAGGACCCGGCCAACGGCTTCCTGCCCTCGATAGGGCGGCTGGATCACTTCGTCCTGCCCGACAGAGTGCGGATCGACACGGGCGTGGAGCAGGGCGGTGAGGTCAGCCAGTTCTACGACCCCATGATCGCCAAGCTGATCGTGTATGAGGCTGCGCGTGAGGCGGCCGCCGAGCGGCTGGCCGAGGCCTGCGGCTCGGTCGAGGTGTGGCCGGTGCGGACCAATGCGGGGTTCCTGGTACGGTGCCTGGAGCATCCACGCTTCGTGGCGGGCGATGTGGATACAGGGTTCATCGCGTCCGAGGAGCCGGGTCTGATCTCCGCGTCGCACGATGATCTGCCCGCCGCCGTCGCTGTGTTGGGGGCTGTGCATCGGCGTATCGGCGTCGAGCGGATCAACGTGATCGGCGCTGCGGATTGGGACTCTCCGTGGAACGTCGAGTTCCACGGTCCGACGTCGGCCGTGAATGATGCGCTCGGCTTCAGGCTGAACGCTCCGCGCCGTGCGGACGTCATGGTCTGGCGTGGCGGGGAGCGAGTCGTTGCGGACATCAGCCGGACCTTTGCCACGCCTAAGTCGGATCCCGTGTGGCAGGTGCGGATCGGGGACAAGGTCCATTCGATCGACGTGGACGCGAGCCTCTACGCATCGACTGCCCAATCGGGGGATCGCGCACTGTCGTTCTCCGGCGACGGGGTTGGCGTGACTGTATTCGCAGATGGCGACGCGATCCGTTTCGACAGCCGCGCCCCGCGCGGTGCGACGGGTGGCGCGTCCTCAGACGGTACGCTCCGCGCCCCCATGCCGGGCAAGATCGTGGCGACGCCGGCAAAGGCAGGCGACACAGTGACCAAGGGGCAGCCGGTGGTGGTGCTGGAGGCGATGAAGATGGAGCACGCCCTCGTCGCGCCTTTCGACGGGGTGGTGGGCGAGGTCGGCGTCTCGGTCGGCGATCAGGTCGCTGCCGATGCCGTGCTGGCGCGAGTCGAGGCGACGTAGCCCTCATTACTTCCCCTCGGGGAAGGGCAGGTCGCGTAGCGACCGGGTGGGAGCGACAAGGCGATTCACGGTGCCGTGCTCCATACACGCTGGGTCCGCGTCACCTTGCCTACCCACCCGGTCTCCGCTTCGCCTCGACCACCCTCCCACGAGGGGGAGGGAGATGTTAGTGCGACCCCATGCCTCTTCATATGATCAAGCTTTGCGTCGGCGTCGCCCACGTCGAGACGCTGGAGCGCCGCGCCGCCAAGGGTCAGTGGCTGACCGTCAACACCCGCATGACGCCCAAGCGCGCCGCCGAGATCGAGGACGGGGGTTCGATCTACTGGGTGATGAAGGGCTCGGTGACGTGCCGGATGCCCATCCTCGACATCTCGACACGCGGCGAGGGCAAGGCGTCGATGTGTCTGATCAAGCTGTCGCCCGAGGTGGTGCGGACGGCCCCGCAAGCACGCCGGCCGTTTCAGGGCTGGCGCTACCTCGAGCCTAAGGACGCGCCGCCGGATCTGTCGTCGCTGGACTCCGGTGACATGCCGGAGGATCTGGCCAAGCAGCTGCGGGAGATGGGGGCGTGGTGAGGTGAGCATTTCCCTTCTCCCCTTGCGGGAGAAGGTGGCCTGGAGGGCCGGATGAGGGGTACGAAGGTGCACGCCCGGTGACAGGATCGGCCGCTCACCTGCCAGACCGAGTATCACCCCTCATCCGTCTCGCTTTGCAAGCCACCTTCTCCCGCAAGGGGAGAAGGAGACGAGAGTTGACCCCGTTGTCGACACGTGGTCTCCGCCGCGTCCGATGTTTGCCTTGAACCCCGCCACCCGCGCCGCGACCCGCGAGCTCCTGACCCTGGCCTGGCCGGTGGTGCTGGCGCGGATCGGCATCATGACGATGGGCCTGACCGACGCCATCGTGGTCGGCAACTACGCCAGCCGCGAACTGGCGCTGCATTCGCTGGCCTGGGCCCCGACCTCGGTGGTGGTGACGACGGCCGTGGGCCTGCTTCTCGGCGTCCAGGTCATGACCGCGCGCCTTCTGGGCGAAGGCCGGCGCGAGGAGGCGGGGGCGGTGCTCCGGCGCGGCCTGGTCTACGCCGCCCAGATCGGCGTCGCCTCCATGCTGGCCCTCATCGCCGTCGGCCCCTGGGCGCTGGAGCGGCTGAACCTGGAGGACGGGCTGGGCGCCGCCGCCGGACCGGCCCTGATCGTCTTCTCCCTGTCCATGCCCGCCTACCTGATCTCGGTCGCCTGCCAGTTCTTCTTGGAGGCGCTGGGCAAGCCCAAGCCCGGCATGATCGCCATGTGGGTCGCCAACGGCGTGAACCTCGCGCTCAACCTGCTGCTTGTGCCCGATCTGCTCGGGCTCGGCGTGGCGGGGGCCGAGGCCTCGGCCTGGGCCACCTTCTGGGCGCGGGCGTCGCTGGCGATCTTCCTCCTGATCTACATCGCCCGCCTGCCCGAAGCCCGCGCCCTCGGCATCTTCGACAAGCCTCGCCCCGATCCGGCCGCCGCCCGCCAGCAGGTGACCATCGGCCTCGGATCGGGATCGTCCTATTTCATCGAGGTCGGGGCGTTTGCCCTGATGACGCTCTATGCAGCGCAACTGGGATCGGCGGAGACGGCGGCGTGGGCCATCGTGCTCAACATCTCGGCCATCGTCTTCATGATCCCTATGGGGCTGTCGTCGGCGACGGCGGTGCTGGTTGGCCGGGCCTATGGCGCGCGCGACCCCCGTGCGGTGCTGCGGAGCGGTCTGGTCGGCGTTGGCGTGGTGACCGCCCTGACCCTGATCGTCGCCCTGGTGGTCTGGCCCAGCGCGCCGCTGCTGATCGCCGCCTACAACCGCGATCCCGTGCTGGCCGCCATCGCGATCCCGGCGCTGGTTCTGGCGACCCTGTTCTTCGTCGCCGACGGCATCCAGGTCGTCGCGGCCCAGGCCAACCGTGCGGCCGGCGACGTCTGGTGGCCCACGATCATGCACTTCACCGCCTATGGCGCGATCATGATGCCGCTGGGGTGGTGGCTGTCGAGAGGCATGGGCGTCGATGGCCTCGTCTGGGCCGTGATCATCGCGAGCCTGGTGTCATCGACCCTGCTGACGGGCCGCTTCGTGCGGATCGCGCGACGACTACACTCGCGGGGCTTTGCGTTCTGAGACTTACTTCAACGGTTGGATGAAGCGCAGGGTGTTGCCGTCCGGATCATCGACGTAGAATTCTCGAGTGCCCCATGTTTGGTCGACAGGACCTTGATGTACCGGCGACTGCGACTTGTCAGTCGTGTCCAAACCGCGGGTCCTGAAGGCTTCGAACAGACGATCGACCGCGTGGACGATGATCGCCACCGCCTGGCCGAATACCCCGTCGCCCGAATGGCTGGACAGGTAGAGGCAGTCCGATCCCCGACGTAGCGCGGCGAAGGCCGGATCCCCGACGTCGGGCCAGCGTCCGTCGAGCGTGAAATCCAGCACGCCGGTGTAGAAGGCGATGGATCGGTCTATGTCACCGGACTTGACGGTCGGGATGATGGCCATTCCCAAGTGTAGGTCGGAAGGCACGCGCTGCACAGTCGGCGTGACGGCGGCGGTCGGGCCCTCTATATCCACCGCTCCCCAGACCCCCGGAGCCCCATGTCCCGCATCCTGATCACCTCGGCGCTGCCCTACATCAACGGCATCAAGCACCTGGGCAATCTGGCGGGTTCCATGCTGCCGGCGGACGTCTACGCCCGGTTCAAGCGGGGGCAGGGCCATGAGGTGCTCTACATCTGCGCCACCGACGAGCATGGCACCCCCGCCGAGCTGGCCGCCGCCGCCGCCGGTCAGGACGTGCGGACCTATTGCGACGAGCAGCACGAGATCCAGAAGCGGGCCGGCGAGGCGTTCGGCCTGAGCTACGACTGGTTCGGTCGCTCCTCGAACGCGCCCAACCGCCGCCTGACCCAGCACTTTGCCCATGTGCTGGAGGCGAACGGCTTCATCGAAGAGCGGGTGGATCGGATGATCTACTCCATCGACGATGCGCGCTTCCTGCCCGACCGCTACGTCGAGGGCACCTGCCCGCACTGCGGCTATCGTCCGGCGCGGGGCGATCAGTGCGACAACTGCGGGCGCCTGCTGGACCCCACCGACCTGATCGAGCCCTATTCGGCCGTCTCGGGCTCGACCAAGCTGGAGGTGCGCGATACGCGGCACCTTTACCTGCTCCAGACGAAGCTGGAGGACCGCATCCGCGCCTGGATCGAGTCGAAGTCGGACTGGCAGACGCTGGCCCGCTCCATCGCGCTCAAGCATCTGGACGAAGGCCTGATCGACCGGGGCATTACCCGTGACCTGTCCTGGGGCGTGCCGGTGGTGGGCCCCGACGGCGGCCCGCGCCCCGGTATGGAGGGAAAGGTCTTCTATGTCTGGTTCGACGCCCCCATCGAATACATCGGCGCGACCGAGGAGTGGGCCGAGGCCAACGGTCGGACCTGGCGCGACTGGTGGCGTCTGGACGAGGGCGCCGACGACGTCCGCTATGTCCAGTTCATGGGCAAGGACAACGTCGCCTTCCACACGGTCAGTTTCCCAGCGACCATCCTCGGCTCTGGCGAGCCATGGAAGACGGTGGATACGCTCAAGGCCTTCAACTGGCTGAACTGGTACGGCGGCAAGTTCTCGACGTCCCAGAAACGCGGCGTCTTCATGGACCAGGCGCTGGAGCTGCTGCCCGCCGACTACTGGCGCTGGCACCTGACGGCCTATGGGCCGGAAGGCTCGGACGCCGCCTTCACCTGGGAACAGTTCCAGGCGACGACCAACAAGGACCTGGCCGACGTGCTGGGCAACTTCGTCAACCGCATCGTCAAGTTCGCCGAGTCCAAGTTCGACGGCGTCGTGCCCGACGGCGGCGAGCCCGGCCCGCTGGAAGCCAAGCTGGAAGCCGATCTGCGCGCCGGTCTGGCCGAAGCGACCGAGGCTTTTGAGGCGATGGAGTTCCGCAAGGCCTGTCAGGCCATTCGCGCCGTCTGGGTGCTGGGGAACGAATATCTGCAGGAGGCCGCGCCCTGGACCGCGTTCAAGACGGACGTCGAGCGGTCGGCGGTCGGTGTGCGCACCGGCATCAACCTCGTCGCCCTGTTCGCGCGGATCGCCGCCCCGGTCATGCCTTTCACCGCCGAACGGATCGCCGCGACCGTGGGCGAGACCGATCTGAGCTGGCCGGGCACCGACGAGGCGCTGCTTGACCGTCTGCCGCGCGGGCGGCCCGTCTCCGCGCCTGAGGTCCTTTTCCGAAAGATCGAGGACGCCCAGGTCGCCGAATGGAGCGAACGCTTCGGAGGCGCGGAGTGACGCCGGCGCTCGGCGAAGTCTCCACCCAATCACTGGCGGCCGTGCGCGAGCGGCTGGCGCGCACCGGGCGGGCTCAGCTGCCTGGCGTTCTGGCTGCTGATTACGCCGATGCTCTGCGTGCGGCGGCCGATCGCGTAGACTTCAACATCGTCACCCGTCGCTCGACCGGCCACGTCGATCTGCCCGCGGCCTGGCTGGCTTCGCTCGATCCACAGCGGCGCCAGACGCTCGGCCAGACGGTCCAAGCCTCGGCGACGGACCAGTTCCAGTACCTGTTCGACAACCACCCCATCTACGACATGGGCCAAGCTGGTGCCGCTGAGCCGGTCTGGCGCGACCTGGTCGCCTTCCTGAATGGCGACGCCTTTCTTGGCCTGATGCGCGAGGTGACGGGCGAACCCCGCATCGCCTTGGCGGATGCTCAGCTGACCCGGTTCCGACCCGGCCATTTCCTGACCGAGCACGACGACACGGCGGAAGGAAAGATCCGCTATTTCGCCTATGTGCTGAACCTGACGCCGGTCTGGAGGATCGACTGGGGCGGTCTGCTGGCCTTTCATTCGGCTGACGGAAACGTCGCCGAGGCCTTCACGCCGCGATTCAACACGCTCAACCTGCTGAGCGTGCCACAGCCGCATTCCGTCACGCAGGTTGCCCTGTCGGCTGGGGCAGACCGGATATCCGTCACAGGGTGGCTGCGCGGCCTGCCGGCCTGACCGGTAGGGTCGTGCCTACTCGAACAGGTCTGTCGGTGCGCCGTGGGCAGCCGGCCAGTCGAGGTAGGCGACATCGGTCGGTCCGACGACGAAGGTGACGACCTGCCAGCCCTGGCCAGAGCGTCGCAGCAGGCCGAACATCCCGGGACCGTCGAACACGCCGTTCTCGAGCGCGCTGGCATAGCGGGTGCGACTGAAGTCGATGGGCCGTCCGTTCGGCTGCTGGACCGCGCCATCGAAAAAGGCCCAGTCGCCCTGCACGCGCAGCCGGTCGACCATGAACTGAACAGGCTGGCCGCCCAGATCTCGCTGAATGGCCGGACGCAGGGCATTGAGGAGTGGGCGACGCAGGGGATCGCCGACCCCGATGTCCCGTGTCCGGGCCTGCGCCATCATCGGTGCAGGTTCTACGACAACACCCGATGCCGGCGGGGCCAGTATCAAGGACAGGATCAACAGGCTCATGAAGGGCGCTCCTGGACCGAGCGGCCGTCCGCTCTCCCGGTCAGGCTAGTCCCATTGCCAGCGGTCAGGAAGATGCGCCGTCTACATTGATCTGCGGTGACCCGGTGACAGGAACTTCGCTGTCATCGGTGCGGACACCCTTCATGAACTTCTCCACCTCCTTGGGCGAGATGTCGATGAAGGCAGGCGCGGAAGCGTTGTGCTGTTCCAGGTTGCCGGTGCGCACCACCACCGAGCGGTAGCCGTCCCAGATCATGTGCACGGCAACATAGAGAACGATGGCCAGGCCGACGTAGCCGATCCAGCGGTACTTGTTCAGCAGCTTGGCGATGAAGGTCGCGGCAACGCCCATCAGGCCGATAGACAGGACGAGGCCGAACACCATGATCCAGGGGTGTTCATGCGCCGCGCCGGCCACGGCCAGGACGTTGTCCAGCGACATTTGGTGACGTCCGCGATCATGATCTGAAGCAGGGCCGCGCCGAAGGTCTTGCGCTTCAGACCCAGCTCTTCGGGTGAGGGGCCCTTGCCGTGCTCCATGGCCAACGCAAGCTCGAGTTCCGCCTGAGCTTCGGCCTGGTCGTGAGTGCGCTGTTCTTGCAGTTCGCGCCACATCTTCCAGCAGACCCAGAGCAGAAGAATGCCGCCGGCCAGAAGCAGGCCGACAATGGCCAGAAGCTGGACGGTGATGAGAGCAAAGCCGATCCGCATGACGACGGCAGCGGCGAGGCCGACCAGAATGGCCTTGCGGCGCTGTTCTGCGGGGAGCGCGGCAGCCGCCAAGCCGACTGCGACCGCGTTGTCTCCGGCGAGAACCAGATCGATGGCAAGCACCTGACCGAGAGCGGTCAGCTGGCTGGCGAACTCGTGCGAGCTGAGAAATTCCATGGCTGCTGTTAAGGCACGCCGCGACGGTCAATCAAGCGATTGCTGCTTGCGGGACGCCTCATACAGGGCAATGGCTGCTGCGTTCGAGACGTTCAGGCTCTCGAAGCCACCCGGCATGGGGATCTTCGCCAGCACGTCGCAGTGCTCCGCCACCAGCCTCCGGATGCCGTCGCCCTCCGAGCCCAACACAAGGACAGTGGGGCGGCTGTCGAGCGCCGTTTCCAGGGTCTCAGCGGAAGCGCCGTCCAAACCCACGGCCCGCCATCCAAGATCTGCAAGCCGTTCAAGCGCCCTCGACAGGTTGGTGACCCGCGCACAGGGCAGGCGTTCTGTGGCCCCCGCCGCCGCCTTGGCCAGTGCCCCTGCCAGCACGGGGGAATGCCGGTCCTGAACCACGATACCCCGCGCGCCGAATGCCAGCGCCGAACGGAAGATGGCCCCGACGTTCTGCGGATCCGTCAGCTGGTCCAGCATCACGATGACGCCCCGGGCCGGGTCCGCCAGATCCTCCAGGGCCACGCCCTCCAGAGGTTGAACCTTGAACACCAGCCCCTGATGGACTGCGCCCTGCGGGAGCATGCGCTCCAACGCCTGGCCATCCACAACCTCGACGACACGGCCGGGCGCAAGGCCATCACGCTCGATCTCGGCGGCGCGGTCTTGCGTGGCCAGCAGTCGGCCCAAGCCCTTGCGCGCCGGATTGGCGAGCGCCGCAAGCACTGGATGACGGCCCCAGATCAGTTGATCGGCGTCGATCTTGCCGCGGCTCTGTCGCGGCTGTGCCGTGGGATTCGGCTCAGTCGCTCTCGGTGCCCATCCACCCTTGTCCAGCGCGCCCCGTGGACCCTTGCCGCCCGCTCCCGACCGCCCGCGAAAGCCTGCTCCTGCGGTCGTTTTTCCACCCGACTTGCGGTCGTTGCGTTCTGGAATTCTCGACACTATAAGACGCCCTCCGATTTGAAGCCCTGGGGGCTTTAGGGTCTGGCTCCCTGTATCGCAGGCGTGTCCGAACCCCGAAGTCTTTTGTTTCGAGGCGGGTCGAAAGACCGGTTTCGGGCGTTCATTCGGGTCGACCAGCGCGTGCGGGGGAATGTCCCGAGCGGCAAAGGGGGGGGACTGTAAATCCCCTGCGTAAGCTTCGCAGGTTCGAGTCCTGCTTCCCCCACCACGCGCTTCGATCCGAGAGTTCATGGCGACGATGAGGATCGTGGTCGAGACCCGGAAGCGGGCCAAGGCCATCTCTGCGCGGGTATAGCACAATGGTAGTGCAGCAGCCTTCCAAGCTGAGTATGTCGGTTCGATTCCGTCTACCCGCTCCAGGTTTTTGATAGAGCAACGCGCCCCTCAACCCGGGCCATCAGGAGTTTGGCCATGGCCAAGGAAAAGTTCGAACGCACGAAGCCGCACTGCAACATCGGCACGATCGGTCACGTGGATCATGGCAAGAC
>JAIERG010000233.1 GCA_019747095.1 Caulobacteraceae bacterium
CCCTAGGGGAATCGAACCCCTCTTTTCAGGTTGAAAACCTGACGTCCTAACCGATAGACGAAGGGACCGCTGCGCGGAGAGCGGGCGATATAGCGGGCGATTCCGGAGGGCGCAAGCACCCGTTGTCGCTAAATGGACATCCGGGGATCCGACGCGTCCTCTATCTCGAATTGCACACCGCGTCGGCCGTTCCAGTCATCGGCCTTCAGGCGGCCAACCACGCGCAATCCCCCCTGCCCTGCCAGCAGGGCTCGCCCGAGCGGCAGGTCCGCGCAGCGCCAGGCGATGGCCCTTACCGACGCACCGTCAGCCCCGACCAGGCGACACCGCACATGTCCGCCGTTCATCTGCACCGGCTCGCGCGCTTGCACTCCGCCCAGAGCGAACAGAGGTTCCGGATTGCCCGGCCCAAAGGGCGCCAGCCGCTCGAAATCCTCGAACAGGGCCCGTGTCGCCGCCGACGGATCGATCAGGGCGTCGACCTCGACCCAGTCCTGCGCCTCCGCCTCGACCTGCTCACTCGTCAGCGCAGCGTTCAGGTAGTCCCGCAAGGCGTCGATCCCGTCCGGCCGCACCGTCAGACCGGCCGCCATGGCGTGCCCCCCGCCCGCCAGCAACAGTCCCTCGTTCCAAGCCGCCTGTACCGCCCGGCCGAGGTTCATGCCCGGTTGCGACCGCCCCGAACCCTTGCCGACGCCCATCGCCACATCCACGCCAATGACGATCACAGGCTTTCGCCACCGCTCCCTCAGCCGCCCGGCGACGATCCCGACCACGCCCGGATGCCAGTCCTCGCCCGACACCACGACCACGGCCGAGCCGTCGGCGTGATGCCCCGCCGCCTCGGCGCGACGCACGGCGGTCTCGGTCACCTCGCGCTCGATCTCGCGCCGCGCGATGTTCAGCGCATCCAGCTCCTCGGCCAGCGCGCGCGCCTCCTCGGGGTCTTCGGTCGACAAAAGCCGGGCACCCAGATCGGCCCGGCCTATCCGCCCGCCCGCGTTGATCCGCGGCCCCAGAATGAAGCCCGCATGATTGACCTTGGCCGGCCCCGGCTCGCTGCCCGCCACGGCCAGCAGCGCCTTCAGTCCCGGATTGCTCCAGCCGGACATGACGCTCAGCCCCAGCCCGGCCAGCGCCCGGTTGAAGCCGCTCAACCGTGTCACGTCACAGATGGCCCCGAGCGCCGCAAGATCGAGCCACTGCCGAATATCCGGCTCGGCCCGCCCCTCGAACATCCCCCGTCGCCGCGCCTCACGGTTCAGCGCGGCCAGCAACACGAACACCACCCCCGCCGCCGCCAGGTTCCCCTGCCCGGAGGCGCATCCCGGCCGGTTCGGATTGACGACCGCCAGGCACTGCGGCGGCTCCTCCCGCATCATGTGGTGGTCGATGACCACGACCCTCAGTCCGATGGCGCAGGCATGGGCGATGGCCTCGTTCGCCGCAGCACCGCAGTCCACAGTGATGACGAGATCGGCGCCCAGCGCCTTTAGCCGGTCGAACGCCGGCGCGCTCGGCCCATACCCTTCCGTCAGGCGGTCGGGCACATAGATCGGCAGCTCCGCGCCCATGGCCCGGAACCACCTCACCAGCAGCGCCGCGCTGGAGGCTCCATCGACGTCATAGTCGGCGAAGACATGCACCCGCTCGCCGGCCTGCACCGCCGAGACGATGGCGTCCGCCGCCTTGTCCATGTCCATGAAGCTCGACGGATCGGGAAACAGCCGCTTGAGCGTCGGCGACAGGAAGTCCGCCCCGTCCTCGACGCCGACTCCCCGCGCAGCCAGCGCCCGCGCCAGCGGCTCCGACAGCCCCAGCGTCTGCATGTGGGCGCGGACCACGGAGGTCTCGGCCGGTCTCTGCCTCCAGGCCCGGCCCGACAGTGAGCGCGCGACGTCGAGGAAGCCTGGCGTCAGTCCCGAAGCCGAGCCATCAGCCATCAGACCGGTCGCGTGGTTCGGATGCGCCGCACCGTCCGGGTCGAGGAGTCCATCACCAGAGTATGCGTCGTGACAAAGCCGTTCCGCATCACCACACCGTCCAGCATCGCCCCCTTGGTCACGCCGGTCGCGGCGAAAACGGCGTCCTTGGACACCAGGTCGTGCAGGTCGTATTTGCGGTCGAAGTCCGTGACGCCCGTGCGATGCGCTCGCGCGCGCTCGTCGTCATTGCGGAACAGCAGCCGCCCTTGGAAATGCCCGCCGACGCACTTCAGCGCCGAAGCCGCCAGCACGCCCTCCGGAGCCCCGCCAGAGCCCAGATAGAGGTCGATCCCTGTCTCCGGCTCGGCGGTGTGGATCACACCCGCGACATCGCCATCGGTGATCAGCATAACCCGCGCGCCCACCTCGCGCAGAGCCGCGATCAGGGCCTCATGCCGGGGCCGGTCCATACAGCAGACCGTGATGTCCTCTGGCCGGACGCCCTTGGCGGAGGCCAGCGACCGCACATTCTCCTGCGGGCTCATGTCCAGGTCGACCGTGCCGGGCGCATAGCCCGGGCCGATCGCGATCTTGTCCATGTAGGTGTCGGGCGCGTGCAGAAGGCCGCCCGAGGCTGACATCGACAGCACGCACAGGGCATTGGCCATCGCCTTGGCCGTCAGTGTCGTGCCTTCCAGCGGGTCCAGCGCGATGTCGATGGCCGGGCCTTTGCCGGTGCCGACCTTTTCGCCGATGTAGAGCATCGGGGCTTCGTCGCGCTCGCCCTCGCCGATCACGATCCTGCCGTCGATGTCCAGGCTGTTCAGCGCATTGCGCATCGCATCGACGGCCAGTTGGTCGGCGTGCTTCTCGTCGCCGCGCCCGATCTGGGCCCAGCTGGCGATGGCGGCCAGCTCGGTCACCATCGCGGCGTCAGCGGCCAGGGTCGAGGCGAAAGGGGCCGTGTGGGCCATGGTCAAGCTCCTGCGGGCGGATGATCCCCGGATTCTGTCGGCCGGGCGATAGGAAAGGGTCAGCGCGGCCCGTCGCCTGACGGCGCGGGGGTCCTGTCAATGGGTGGAGGGGCCTCTGCGCGACGCCGGGTCTGTTCGGCGAAGGCCTCGACCTCGGCCTGCGTCTCGGCCGTTACGGGAGAAATCTGCTGGGCATCGACCCGCGCGGTGATCTCATTCGCCAGCGCCGCCGGATCACCAAGCGTCCATTCGATACGATCAGCCTCGGACAGCAGCGATGCCCCGGCACCGGTCAAACCCTGCACACGCGCCGCGACCTCCGCCGAAGCAGGCGTCTCGTTGGCCGCCCGAGGAAAGCTTTCCCAGCGCGGATACTCCCGATTGGCGTCCACCAGGGTCTGAATGCGCAGGGCGACGGGCGAGGCCGCGTCGGTCTCAGCCTCGAAGGATCCGGCACAGGCCGAGGCCGATCCACCGATCAGCGCCAGCCCAATCAGGATTTTCGCTTGTTGCGCGTTCATCTCCGGGCGGTCTTAGGCCATGATCGTGACAGGCAAAAGGGCGAAGCGCATGCCCACTGCCAAGCAGGACACGTCCGGAGACCGCATGGCCAAGGCCCCCAAGACCCCACCCAAACCACTCGCTGTCGCCTCCAAGCCACGCAAGCCTGGTCGGACGACCTCCGCCAAGCCCCGGGCCCCTCGCGCGAAGAACGCTGTCGGCGAAGCCGAACCGGTTATCCCAGCAGCGAGCCCGGCACCTCCCGAGAAACAGGCCGCCACAGATCCGACGCCGGATGCCGCCTCCGTTAACCCGTTCGCCTTCCCCGGCGAGGAACAGCGCCAGATGATCGAGACCCTGTCGGTCAATCTGGCCAAGGCCGCCATGACAGCCCAGGCCGCGATCGCCGAAGCGGCTTTGGCGCAGGCGGATCGCCCGGCTGCCCTGTCGCCCGACCCGTTCAACGTCGGCCCGGCGATGAATTCAGTCATGACCAGCCTCGCGGCGCGCCCGGACAAGCTGTTCGCCGCCCAGGCCGATCTCTTCAACCGCTATATGGATCTGTGGGCCACGACCGCGCGCCGGGTCTCGGGCGGGGAACCGGCGCAACCGTCGAAGGACAAGCGCTTCAAGGATCCCGCCTGGGCCGAGAACCCCATGTTCGATGTCATGCGCCAGTCCTATCTGGTCACCGCCGACTGGATGAACGGCCTTGTCTCCTCCGTCGAGGACGTCGACCCTCGCACCAAGCGGCGCGCCGAGTTCTTCACCAAGCTGCTGACCGACGCCTTCTCGCCCTCGAACTTCCTCGCTTCCAATCCGGCGGCGCTGAAGGCCCTGGCCGACACCAACGGCGAGTCCCTGGTGAAGGGGATGCAGAACTTCGCCGCCGACCTCGAACGCGGCATGGGCAAGCTCAAGATCAGCCAGGCCGACTACGGCAAGTTCGTCGTGGGCGAGAACGTCGCCACCGCGCCTGGCCAGGTCATCTGGCGCGACGAGCTGTTCGAGCTGATCCAGTTCGACGCCGCGACCGACAAGCAGCGCGCCATCCCGCTGCTGATCTTCCCGCCCTGGATCAACAAATTCTATATCTTGGACCTCCAGCCCGAAAACTCGATGATCCGCTGGCTGTCGGCACAGGGCTTCACCGTTTTCGTCTGCTCCTGGGTCAACCCGGACGCGTCGATGGCGACCAACGACTTCGACGACTACCTCGAGAAGGGCATCTACCGCGCCACGCAGAAGGTGATGGAGCAGACCGGCCAGGACCGGCTGAACACCGTCGGCTACTGCATCGGCGGCACCCTGATGGGCGCGGCGCTGGCCCACATGGCCGCCAAGGGCGACAGGCGCGTCAACGCCACCACCTTCTTCGCCGCCCAGCACGATTTCGAGGAGGCCGGCGACCTGCTGCTCTTCACCGACGAGCACTGGCTGAACCAGATCGAGCAGCAGATGGACGCGGCGGGCGGCGTCCTGCCCGGCGCGGCCATGGCCGACACTTTCAACGCGCTCCGGGCCAACGACCTGATCTGGTCGTTCTTCGTGTCCAACTATCTGATGGGCAAGGAGCCGGCCGCCTTCGACCTCCTGTTCTGGAACGCCGACCAGACCCGCATGCCCAAGGCGCTCCACATGAACTACCTGCGCAGCATGTACGGGGCCAACAAGCTGACCAAGGGCGAGTTCGAGATCGGCGGCGAGCGGGTCGATCTGTCGAAAGTCACCATCCCCCTCTATTTCCAGGCCAGCCGCGAAGATCACATCGCCCCGATGAACTCGGTCTATCGCTCGGCCAAGGCGTTCCGGAACGCTGATGTCACCCTGACGCTGGCGGGCTCGGGCCACATCGCCGGGGTGGTCAATCCACCGTCAGCCCAGAAGTACCAGCACTGGGTCAACCCGGACCTGCCCGCCACCCTGGCCGAATGGCAGGCCGGCGCGAAGGAGCATCCCGGCAGCTGGTGGCCCCATTGGGCGCAGTGGCTGCACGCCCGCTCGGGCGAATGGGTCGCAGCCCGCGATCCCAACAAAGGCCCGCTTTCACCGCTAGAACCCGCTCCTGGGTCCTATGTGAAAGTGAAGTCTTGAGCCGCATCGAACCGAACCTGCTTCTCGCCGTCGCGACCGGCCTGCCGCTGCTGCTCCTGACGCTGACCGCAGCCGTCTATGGCGAGGCAGCTCCGCTGTGGCGCTATCCGCTGCTGGCCGGCCTCTACACCGCCATGTTCGTGGTCCTGCATCGCCCCATGTCAAAGCTGATGCGCATGGACCCGGACCGGCCGCCGATGATCGATATGCGCGCGCCGACCTCGGCCATCTGGGCTGCGATCTTTCCCGGCGCGGTGACGATTTTCGCCGTCATCCCCTTCTTCTTTCGGGGCTGGGACTACGGGCTGCTGATCGTCATCGCCTCGGTGCTGTTTGGCTACACCGTGCGGTCGGCCATGACGGCCCCGCGCGCCAAACCTTAGGCCGGCTGGAAGATCAGGGCGACGCCGTTGTTGCAGTAGCGCAGTCCCGTCGGACGCGGCCCGTCATTGAACACATGGCCATGGTGCCCCAGGCATCGGGCGCAGTGGTACTCCGTCCGCGGAATACCGATGGCGAAGTCGGTCTTCGTCCCGATCGCCCCGTCGATCACGTCGTAGAAGCTGGGCCAGCCGGTCCCGGAATCATACTTCCACTCCGACCGGAACAGCGGCAGTTCGCAGCCCCGGCAGACGAAGGTCCCCCTGCGGCTCTCTTCATTCAGGGGGCTGGTGTAGGGCCGCTCGGTCGCCTCGTGACGAAGCACCTGATAGCTCAGCCCCGGCAGCCGCTCGCGCCACTGGGCGTCGGTGATCCGCCGCAACGGCGAGTTGGCGTACTGCGCGGTCGACGCATCCGCTTCCCCCGGCGAGGAACAGGCCGCGAGCGCGGATGCCGATGCGCTCAGCAGGACGGCGCGGCGTGAAAACGTCGAGGTCTGGGTCATGGCCCCAACTACGTTAGCATGAGGCGCGAGGTTTCAAGGCCTCAGATCAGGCCGGTCGCCTCGTCCAGCCCCAGCATCAGGTTTAGGTTCTGAACCGCCGCGCCCGACGCCCCCTTGCCGAGGTTGTCGAGCAGCGCCACCAGCCGCGCCTGGGACCCGCCCCGATCGCCGAACACATGCAGTCGCATCCGGTTCGTCCCGTTCAGCCCCTCGGGATCCAGCCCCGCCAAGGCCTCAGTCTCTTCCAGCCCCGCCACCTCGACGAAGCGGCAACCGTCATAGGCCTCGACTAGGCAGCCGTGCAGCCGGTCGATCGACGGAGTCTCTGGCAGCGCCGCCAGATGCAACGGAACCTCGACCAGCATCCCCTGGCGATAGGCTCCGACGGCCGGAGCGAACAGCACATCGTGCTTCAGGCCGGCATGCTTGGTCATTTCCGGCACATGCTTGTGACGCAGGCTCAGTCCGTAGGCGCGATACGGCGGCGCACCAGACTTTTCCTCAAACTCTGCAATCATGGATTTTCCCCCACCGGAGTACCCACTGACCGCGTTGACCGTCACCCCCCACTCGGTCGGGACGATCCCGGCCTTCACCAGCGGCCGCATCAGGCCGATGAAGCCCGTGGGATAGCAGCCGGGGTTCGACACCCGGTGCGAGCCGATGATCTCGCCCCTCTGCACCGCGTCCATCTCGGGAAATCCATAGGTCCAGCCCGTCGCCGTGCGATAGGCGGTCGAGGCGTCGATGACCCGTACGTCCGGGTTCTCGATCATGGCCACCGCCTCGCGCGCCGCATCGTCAGGCAGGCACAGGATCACGGCGTCGGCCGCATTCAGCGCCTCGGCGCGCGCCGCTGGATCGCGCCTGCGCTCGCCCAGCAGGATCAACTCCAGATCGGCGCGCTGCTCCAGCCGCTCGCGGATCTCCAGCCCCGTGGTCCCCGCCTCGCCGTCGATGAAGATGGTGTGGGTCATGTGCGCATCTCGCCAAAGAAAAAGGGCGCTCCGGTGTCCCGAAGCGCCCAAAATCCAAACCGAATGAAACGGCTTAGCGCTTCGAGAACTGGAAGCTGCGGCGGGCCTTGGCGCGGCCGTACTTCTTGCGCTCGACGACGCGGCTGTCGCGGGTCAGGAAGCCGTGCGGCTTCAGGACCGGGCGCAGGCCCGGCTCATAGTGGGTCAGGGCGTGCGACAGGCCGTGGCGGATGGCGCCGGCCTGGCCCGACAGGCCCGAGCCCTCGACCGTGCAGACCACGTCGAACTGGGTCGTGCGGTCAGTGACTTCCAGCGGCTGGGCCACCATCATCTGCAGCACGGGGCGGGCGAAGTACTGGGCCAGCTCCTTGCCGTTGACGGTGATCTTGCCGGTGCCGGGCTTCACCCAGACGCGCGCGATGGCGTTCTTGCGCTTGCCGGTCGAATAGGCGCGGCCCTGGGCGTCCAGCTTCTGAACGTGTTCGGGAGCCGATTCAGCGCTACCGGCGGTGCCCAGGCCCTTCAGGGCGTCGAAACCGGTGGCCGTCGTTTCTTGCGTGACGTCGGTCATGGCTTACAGGCTCCGGGTGTTCTTCTTGGAGCGACCGGCGAAGTCGATCGTCTCGGGCTGCTGGGCTTCGTGGCTGTGCGTCGGTCCGGCGAACAGGCGCAGGTGCGTCATCTGCTTGCGGGCCAGCGGGCTTTCCTTGGGCAGCATGCGCTCGACGGCCTTTTCCAGCACGCGCTCGGGGAAGCGACCGCCCAGGACCTTGGCCGGGGTCGTTTCCTTGACGCCGCCCGGGTGGCCGGTGTGGCGGTAGTAGACCTTGTCGGTGTTCTTCTTGCCGGTGAACACCACCTTGTCGACGTTGGTCACGACGACGTAGTCGCCGGCGTCCACGTGGGGGGTGTAGGTCGGCAGATGCTTGCCGCGCAGGCGCATGGCGATGAAGGTCGCGAGACGGCCCACCACCACGCCTTCGGCGTCGATGTGGATCCACTTCTTCTCGACCTCGGCCGGCTTCAGAGAAGCCGTGGTGCTCTTCAGCATGGTTGAGGTGTCCTGGGACGAAGACGAAAACGGGATCGCCCCGGCGGGCCGGAACGAGCGAAGGCGCGCTTCTAGGGGAGGATGATCCTGCCGTCAATGCAGGGAGACCCGCCCGTCATTCCATAACCATCTGATCTGTCACATGAAATCGTGTGCGGTATTAAAATACCGCATTCTTGCATGTCTTCCGGGCGGCTCAAAACCAGAGGCGGATGGCATCCTGCGACACCGGCCCCTCGCGCTGGGCCGTGTTGACGGTATAGCTGACCCGCGTCTCGCGGGATCCGCACTGGCATCGAAATCGCGCCGAACGGCCCGCGACCGGCCAGTTCCGCCGCGCGCCAAACAGGGGTCGCGGATCCATAAGCGCCGCGCGCTCACAGTCCTTCGCCAGGCAAGCTACGACCAGTCGAGCCCCGGTCAGCGGCTGACGAATGTCGCGCGGCACATAGAAATCGGTCCTGATGTCGCGCATGCGCCCTCCTCTTCCGGACGGACTAAGCCCCGCGGAGAGATCGGAAACAAGTGTTTTGTTCTTGTTTTGTTTCCGCCGAGCGAAAGCCGTGAATCGATCCACAAACCCCTCTCCCTCCCCGGAACGGGGAGGGTCGTCGCGAAGCGACGGGGTGGGGGCGGCAGAGCGATGCACAGGCGATGGCCGGAGTCCGGCTCACCGGCCGCCCCACCTTTCTCCCTCCCCTTCATGGGGAGGGACGGCGGAGCGTAGCGACGACCGGGTGGGGTCCGTACGTGCGGAGGGCGCTGTCCCGTACGGACCCCACCCTGGCTCCGCTGCGCTCCGCCGTCCCTCCCCATGAAGGGGAAGGAGAAACGCACGCTGTTTTTCCCAATCATCCAACGACGCCCGAATTCTCCCAACGAATTCAGCGCCAGTGACGATTGAGACGCCCTGAGCTCGCCCGTATTGAAAGTGGCTCTAGACTCT
>JAIERG010000226.1 GCA_019747095.1 Caulobacteraceae bacterium
GATCGAACTGATCGAGGCGGGGGCCAGGGGCGAGCTGGCGCGCTAGACCAGCTGGCCGCATACGAAGGCGGTCTCGCCAGCCTCCAGCAGTGCGGCCAGCACGTCCTCGGCGTTCTCGGGCGCAACGATCAGGATGAAGCCTACCCCGCAGTTGAAGGTGCGCCGCATCTCGTGGTCGCTGATCCCGCCGGTCTCGGCCAGCCAGCGGAACACGGGCGGCATCGGCCAGGCGTCCCAGTCGAACGACGCGGTCAGATGATCGGGCAGGCAGCGCGGCGGGTTCTCGATCAGACCGCCGCCGGTGATGTGTGCCGCGCCCTTGACCTTGCCGGCCTTCATGAGCGGCAGGACCGACTTCACATAGATGCGGGTCGGCTCCATCAGGGCCTGGGCCAGCGACCGGTCGGGCGCGAAGGGGGCGTCCGAGCCCCAGGACAGGCCCGAGCGCTCCACCACCTTGCGGATCAGGGAATAGCCGTTGGAGTGCGGGCCCGACGAGGCTAGGCCGATGATCAAGTCGCCGGTGTTCTGGAGGTCCAGACGGGGGAGCGCATGGCCGCGTTCCAGCGCGCCCAGCGAAAAGCCCGCAAGGTCGTAGTCGCCGCCGGAATACATGCCGGGCATCTCGGCCGTCTCGCCGCCGACCAGCGCGCAGCCCGCCTGGCGGCAGCCTTCGGCGATGCCGGAGACGACGCGGCGCGCGGCGTCGATCTCGAGCTTGCCGGTGGCATAGTAGTCCAGGAACAGCAGGGGCTCCGCGCCTTGCGCCAACAGGTCGTTGACGCACATGGCGACCAGATCGATTCCGACGCCGTCGTGGCGGCCGGTCTCGATGGCGATCTTCAGCTTGGTGCCGACGCCGTCGGTGGTGGTGACGATCAGGGGATCGATGAAGCCGGCCGCCTTCAGGTCGAACAGGGCCCCGAAACCGCCGAGCGAGGGCTCGGAACCGGGGCGGGCGGTGGATTTCGCCAAGGGCTTGATGTGCTCCACCAGCATGTCGCCGGCGTCGATGTCCACGCCCGCGTCGGCGTAGGTCAGGCCGTTCTGGAGGGAATCAGAGGTGTCGCTCATCGCTCACGGGCCTGAAAGGAGTGCGGAAAAAAGGCCGTCGCTCTTGCCACGACGGCGTCGGCGCGCGCTATAGCATCGGAATGACGCCGATCACCACCAATGACGCGCTGGGCCAGTTCTGTTCGGCGGTCAGGAATGCTCCCTTTATCGCGGTCGACACCGAGTTCATGCGGGAGACGACTTACTGGCCCAAGCTGTGCCTGATCCAGGCGGCGACGGCTGAGCACGAGGCGATCATCGACCCGCAGGCCGAGGGGCTGGATCTGGAGCCGTTCCTCGACATCCTGCGCGACCCGGCGATCGTGAAGGTGTTCCATGCCGCGCGGCAGGACACCGAGATCTTCGTCAAGCTGGGGGCCATGCCGGTGCCGATGTTCGACACCCAGGTGGCGGCGATGGCGGCGGGGTTCGGCGATCAGGTCGCCTATGATTCGCTGGTGCGGCAGATGCTTCGGATCGACCTGGACAAGGGCAGCCGCTTCACCGACTGGTCGCGGCGACCTCTGTCGGACGCGCAGTTGCACTATGCGATGGGCGACGTGATCCATCTGGCGGCGCTGTATCCCAAGCTGCGCGACCGGCTGAAGAAGGACGGGCGGCTGGACTGGGTCATGTCGGAGATGGAGGATCTGGTCGATCCGGAGCTCTACGACACTGATCCCGAAAAGGCCTGGAAGCGGCTGAAGCCCAAGAAGTACTCGGCCAAGTATCTGGCGGCGTTCAAGGCGACGGCCGTCTGGCGCGAGCGGGCGGCGCAGGAGCGGGATCAGCCGCGCGGCCGCATCCTGAAGGACGAGGCGATCGACGAGATCGCAACGCAGGCTCCGACGGATATCGAGGCCTTCAATCGCCTCCGCTCCGTGCCCAAGGGGTTTGGCGGTTCCCGGCTGGGGCTGGAACTGATCGATGTGCTCAAGCATGTTCTGGCCGATCCCGAAGCTCACGCGCCGAAGATGGATCGTCCTGCGCACAATCAACCGGCACCGCCCAGCGTGGTAGAGCTGCTGAAGGTCCTGCTGAAGGCCAAGAGCGATAACGCCGGCGTGGCCTCCAAATTGATCGCCAATGTCGCCGACCTCGAGAAGATCGCCCTCTCCGACGCCGCCGATGTCGAAGCATTGAAAGGGTGGAGGCGGCAACTCTTTGGTGAGGACGCCCTGAAGCTCAAACGGGGCGAAATCGCTCTTGTGCTCAACGGGCCGCGCGTCGAGGTCGTCGAGATCGAGTAGTTGTGCTCTTGAACCGGACGATAGGGCCGGGCAAACACCGCGAGTGGATGGGCGGCTAGCTCAGCTGGTCAGAGCATCTCGTTTACACCGAGAGGGTCGGCGGTTCGAACCCGTCGCCGCCTACCACTCAGGCGCTGAGCAGTCGCGCGGCCCGGGGCGCGAAATAGGTCAGGACGCCCGCACAGCCTGCCCGCTTGAAGCCGTGCAGCGTCTCCAGGATCGCCCGGTCCTCGTCCAGCCAGCCGTTGGCGATCGAGGCCTTCATCATCGCGTACTCGCCCGACACCTGATAGGCGAGGGTCGGAACGCGGAAGGTCTCCGACACGCGCCGGACGATGTCGAGATAGGGCATGCCCGGCTTGACCATGACCATGTCGGCACCCTCGGCGATGTCCATGGCGACTTCGCGCAGGGCCTCGTCGGTGTTGGCGTAGTCCATCTGATAGGTCTTCTTGTCGCCGGTCAGCTGCTTGGCCGAGCCCACGGCGTCGCGATAAGGCCCGTAGAAGGCCGAGGCGTACTTGGCGGCGTAGGACAGGATCAGGGTGTCGGAGAAGCCGTTCGCCTCCAGGGCGTCGCGGATGGCCTGCACCCGGCCGTCCATCATGTCGGAGGGGGCCACGACATCGGCACCCGCATGGGCGTGGATGAAGGCCTGCTCGGCCAGCCGCTCCAGCGTCGGATCGTTGACGACCCTGCCGTCCTCCAGCACGCCGTCGTGGCCGTGGTCGGTGTAGCAGTCCAGTGCAACGTCGGTCATGACGCCTATGTCGGGCGCGGCGTCCTTGATGGTCCGTATGCAGGCGGGGACCAGGCCGTCGGGATCAGTCGCTCCTGTGCCGACCGTGTCCTTTAGCGACGGATCGACATTAGGAAACAGACCGACCATCGGAATGCCAAGGCTTTGCGCCTCTTTCGCGGCCTCGGCGGCCGCCTTGGGCGACAGGCGGAAGACGCCCGGCATCGAAGGCACCGGGACGCGGTCCTCGGCACCGTCGTGGACGATCAGCGGCCAGATCAGGTCGGACGGCGTCAGGGTCGTCTCAGCCACCATACGGCGAACCCACGGGCTTGACCTCAGGCGACGTGGTCGGGCGAGGGGGTAGGGGGCGGGAGCGAACGGTGCGGTCATCAGGCCGGTTTAGCGTCCTTCTCCCCGACTGGGGAAGCGGATAGAAGGCCCGAAAACTTCAGGGAGCCTCCATGGATTTCGCCCTCACCGACGACCAGCGTGCCATTCAGGACGCGGCGCGCGCCTTCGCCGAGGCAGAGCTGGCCCCCCACTCGGCCGAGTGGGACGAGACCAAGCACTTCCCCGTCGACGTCATGCGGCGCGCAGCTGAGACGGGCTTCGCCGCCATCTATGCGGGCGAGGAACACGGCGGCATGGCGCTCGGCCGGGTCGAGGCGGCGGTGATCTTCGAGGAGCTGTCGCGCGGTGACGTATCTACGGCGGCCTTCATCTCCATCCACAACATGGCGACGTGGATGATCGACAGCTTCGGCTCGGACGATCTGCGCGGCCGCTATGTGCCGCGCCTTGCGACGATGGAGTTGATCGCGAGCTACTGCCTGACCGAGCCGGGCTCGGGGTCGGACGCGGCGGCCATGCGCTCCACGGCGACGCGCGATGGCGACCATTTCATCCTGAACGGCTCCAAGGCCTTTATCTCCGGCGCGGGGACCAGCGACATCTATGTTGTCATGGCGCGGACGGGTGAGGCGGGGCCGAAGGGCATCTCGGCCTTCGTCGTCGAGAAGGGGACGCCGGGCCTGAGCTTCGGGGCGCAGGAGAAGAAGATGGGCTGGAACAGCCAGCCCACAGCGGTCGTGTCGTTCGATGACTGCCGCGTGCCGGCCGTCAATCTGCTGGGCAAGGAAGGCGACGGCTTTCGCTACGCCATGATGGGTCTGGATGGCGGTCGGCTCAACATCGCAGCCTGTTCACTGGGTGGCGCGCGGCTGGCGCTGGAGACGGCCCAGGCTTACGTTGCCACGCGAAAACAATTCGGCAAGGCGCTGAACGAGTTCCAGAATACCCAATTCAAGCTTGCCGACATGGCGACCCAGCTGGAGGCGGCCCGGCTGATGGTGCTGCGTGGTGCCTGGGCCATCGACACCGGCCATCCGGAGAAGACCAAATGGTGCGCCATGGCCAAGCGGCTGGCCACCGACGCCTGTTTCCAGATCGCCGACGAGGCGCTGCAGCTGCACGGCGGCTACGGCTACTTGAAGGACTATCCGCTGGAGCGGATCGTGCGCGACTTGCGGGTCCATCGCATCCTGGAAGGCACCAATGAGATCATGCGGGTCATCACGGCGCGGGAGATGATGCGCCAGTAGGGCGGTGGCCCTCGACGACGGGGGCCAAAGCCCTGTAAGTCCGCCCCAGTTCAGCCGACCCGAGATCGCCCATGCTCGCCCGCATCTATCGCCCCGCCAAGACCGCCATGCAGTCCGGCAAGGCTAAGACCAAGGACTGGCGTCTGGAGTTCGAACCGGCCTCTGCGCGCACGATCGACCCCTTGATGGGTTGGACCAGCTCTACCGACATGAACGGCCAGGTCCGTCTGTCGTTCGAGACGAAGGAGGAGGCCATCGCCTACGCCGAGCGCCACGGGATCCCCTTCCGCCTGCACGAGCCGCAGGAACCGCCGGTGATTCTCAAGGCCTACGCCGACAACTTCGCCACGGGCAGAAAGCAGCCCTGGACGCACTAGCCGACGCAGCTGTGCTTACCGCGCGCTGGCTCGCAGCTTGAGCCTCGCGGGCGTTCCGTCTAACCCCGCTGCCCGGTCAGCGCCCTTAGCTCAGCTGGATAGAGCACCCGCCTTCTAAGCGGACGGTCGCAGGTTCGAATCCTGCAGGGCGCGCCAGACCGTGAGCCCCTGCTCGAGGTCAGCGATCAGGTCGGCGGGATCCTCCAGCCCGATGTGCAGGCGCAGAAGCGACCCTTCAAGGCCCGGAGGGGTGTTGCGCATGGCCAGCTGAGGGGTCTCGAACGTCGCCAGGCTTTCAAACCCGCCCCAGGAATAGCCGAGGCCGAACAGGGTCAGGGCCTCCAGGAACGCTTCGGCAGCCTTGGCATCACTGCCCTTCATCACAACGCCGAAGATCGATGCCGAGCCGGAGTAGTCCCGCGCCCAGACCGGATGGCCGGTATCGCCGGGAAGGGCGGGGTAAAGGACACGCGCCACCTCGGGCCGGTTAGCGAGCCAAGTCGCAACCTTCAGAGCGGACCGGGATTGTTCGGCATAGCGGAGGGTCAGGGTTCGAAGCCCCCGCAACGCCAGCCAGGCATCGTCGGGAGAGACGCAGATGCCCAAATCCTCGACTGCGGCAGCGATGCACCTCGCGACTCCGGGATCGTTGGCGCAGATCGATCCCAGCAGCAGATCAGAATGGCCACCCGCGTACTTTGTCAGGGCTTGAACACTGATATCGACTCCATGGGCAAGGGGCTTGAAGGCCAGTCCGGCGGCCCAGGTGTTGTCCATCACCGTCAACAGTCCACGAGCCCGTGCCGCAGAAGCCACCGCTGGAACGTCGGTCATCTCAAAGGTTAGGGAGGCTGGCGATTCGATCAGGATGAGCCGTGTCCGTTCTGTCGCCGTAGCCATGATTTCACCGACCGTAGCGCCGGGCGAATGAAAGCGGGTGGTCACGCCTCGCGCCGCCAGATGACGGGTCAAGAACCGGCGAACGGGCCCGTAGAGGGCATCGGTGGTCACCACCTCGTCGCCCGGTCGCGTCAACGCCAGGATTGGCAGGGTTACAGCCGCCAGCCCTGAAGGCGCGAGCCAGCAATGCGCGGCCCCTTCGAGATCGGCGACAGCGGCACGGAGCGCTGTCTGTGAGGCCGTGCCATCGATTCCGTAGACAGGGCCGAGACTGTCGTCGCGCATGTCTGCGACCCGGTCGGACAGCAGGGTGGATGCACGTTCGAGGGGCGGATTGACCGGGCGCCGCCCTTTCCCGCGCCGCGTGGCGGCCGCGATCAGGCGCGTCCGGTCGGAATGGCGGTCCATATGGCGCTCCACGGGTTGCGATCCGTCGTCCAAAGGCCTCTATAGCGGCCGGGGCGCGAAGGGACGACGCGAGTCGTTTCTAACCGTGACGCGGGACAGATCATGGGTTTGAGTTCAGGCCGGATTACGCTTTGGGCCGCCTCTCTGGCCGCCGTGCTGCTCGTTGCGGCCTGCGGCCGCGACGCCAGACCAGACGAGGCCGACGACGCTCCCCTGACTACGCCGACCGCCGGAGCCTCTCAGCCGGTCGCAAGCCCGACCTTGGCGGCCATAAGGCAACGCGGACGTCTGAACTGCGGGGTGCATCAGGGCCTGGTGGGCTTCGCCTATACGGACAATCGGGGAGAGTGGCGCGGGTTCGACGCGGATTTCTGCCGCGGCCTGGCGGCCGCAATCTTCGGGGATGCGGACGCGGTCCGCTTCGTGCCCCTGACGGCCGAAAGTCGCTTTCAGGCCCTGACCGACGGCCGCATCGACGTGCTCTGGCGCAACACATCGTGGACGATGGAGCGGGACACGAGCGGTCAACTCAGCTTCGCGGGCGTCAACTACTATGACGGCCAGGGCTTTCTTGTCCGCAGGTCGCTGGATCTCGCCAGCGCGGCGGAGCTGAACGGCGCACGGGTCTGCGTTCAGGCCGGGTCGACCAGCGCACTCAACGCCGAAGACTACTTCCGCAGCCGGGGCATCGAGTACGAGGCGGTGATCCTGCCGAGCGAGGAGGCGGCACGCCAGGCCTACGGGCGCGAGGACTGCGACGCTTTCTCCGCCGACATCTCTGCGCTGGCAGCGGCGCGCACGACGCTGTCGGATCCCGCGCAACATGTCCTCTTGCCCGAAGTGATCTCCAAGGAGCCTCTGGGTCCCGTCACGCGTCGCGGAGACGAGCAGTGGACGGCGGTGGTCCGGTGGACCCTGAACGCGCTCATCCTTGCTGAGGAGTACGGGGTCACCGAGGCCAACGTCGACGAGTTGGCCGAAGGCGCACGCGATCCTCGGGTACGCCGACTTCTGGGCGCGGAGGGCGAGTTCGGCCAACGGTTGGGTCTGCCTGCCACCTGGGCGGCCGACGCCGTGGGAGCCGTCGGGAACTATGGCGAGATCTTCGAGCGGAATCTGGGGGCGCAATCACCTCTCGACCTCGCGCGCGGTCTGAATGCACAATGGAACGCTCGACCGGGCGGGCTGATCTACGGCCTGCCGGTTCGCTGAACATAACGTGCCGACCCGCCAGCAGCGGGCGGCACCTTCGGGGGACGAATGGACACGACGAAACGTGGCGGGATTCCGCTTCACTGGCTCATGCTGCTGGGCTTCGTGGTTGGCCTTGGCGCAGGGCTTTACGTCAACCAGTACATCGGCCCGGAGACGGCCTGGGTGCAGTGGCTGACCGAGAACGTCACGGGGCCGGCCGGGCAAATCTTCCTGCGTCTGTTGTTCATGCTGGTCATCCCCCTGCTGTTTTCCGCCCTTGTCGTCGGAGTGGCAGAGATGGGCGACCTGAAGTCCTTGGGCCGGGCGGGATTCAAGACGCTCGCCCTGACCGTAGTCGTATCGGCCATTGCGGTCGTCATTGGTCTTGGGCTGGTGAACTACTTCCGTCCGGGCGACGGGGTTGATCCAGCACTTGCACAGAGGCTTCTGGCCGATGGGGCCGAGGGAGCTGCCGGTATCGTCGAGAATGCACCCGAGAGCGTGCAGTTCGGTCAGTTCTTCCTCGATCTTATCCCGTCCAACATCTTCACGGCGGCGGCGGACAATCAGATTCTGCCGATCATGATCTTCGCCCTGCTGTTCGGCATCGGACTCGTGATGGCGCGAGGGCCCAATGTCGAGCACCTGAAGGTCACCATCGAGGGCATCCTCGAGGTGACGATGAAGCTCATCAACATGGTCATCAAGCTGGCACCGATCGCGATCGCCTGCCTGATGTTCAACCTTGCGGCCCTGTTCGGCTGGGACCTGCTGGTGCGGCTGGCCGCCTTCGTCGGCGTGGCCGTGGGCGCCATGGCGATCCATATGTTCGTGATCTACCCGCTGGTCGTGCTGATCGGCGCCGGTCGCAACCCGCTATGGTTCTTCAAGGGCGTGCAGCGGCCGATGCTGGTGGCGTTCACCACCGCCTCATCAAACGCCACGCTTCCGGTCTCGCTGAAGGCGGCGGAAGAGGAGCTCAAGCTCCCTCGCAAGATCTCCCGCTTCGTCCTGACCGTCGGCGCTACCGCCAACCAGAACGGCACGGCGCTGTTCGAGGGCGTGACGGTCCTGTTCCTGGCGCAGTTCTTCCAGATCGAGCTGTCGATCACCCAGCAGGTGGTAGTGATGCTGGTCTGCATCCTCGGCGGGGTCGGCACGGCGGGGGTTCCCGCGGGCTCGCTGCCGGTCATCGCCATGATCTTGGTCATGGTCGGTATTCCGCCGGAGGGGATCGGCCTGATCCTCGGTGTCGACCGGTTCCTCGACATGTGCCGCACGGTGCTGAATGTGACCGGCGACCTGGTGCTGGCCACCGTCGTCTCGCGCGGCGAAAAGGACGAGCCGGTTCCTCCGGCCGCGCCTCAGCCGACCGTGGCGACCGTCGCCTGAGCCGTCAGGGGCCGGTGACGATGGGGGTGTCCGACCGGCTCCCCCATTCGGCCCAGGCGCCGTCGTAAAGCGCGCTGTCCTGACCCAGCTCGGCGAGCGCCAGCGTCAGGATGGCCGCCGTCACGCCCGAGCCGCAGCTGGTGATGATCGGCCGGTCGAAGGTCACGCCTGCCTCTTGAAACCTGGTTCGCAGAGCCTCGGCTGGCAGGAGGCGGCCCTCGGCGTCCAGCACCGACTTAAACGGCACATTCAGAGCGCCCGGCATGTGTCCCGAACGCAGACCCGGACGGGGCTCGGCCGCCTCAGCGGTGAAGCGTGGCGCCGGGCGGGCGTCGAGGAGCTGGGCGTCGCCCGTCAGGGCGGCCAGCACGGTCGGCATATCGGCCACCGCGCCGCGACGACGGCCGGGCGTGAAAACGGCGGGCGTCAGAGGCTCGGCTGGTCCGGCAGCCAGAGGCCGCCCTTCCGCCCGCCATTTCGGCAGGCCGCCGTCCAGCACGCGAACGTCTTCGGCC
>JAIERG010000171.1 GCA_019747095.1 Caulobacteraceae bacterium
AGATCGCGGCCGTCGCCGCCTTCGACCCGCCTGACCCGGACCACTGCCCCGCGACGCTGAACCCGGACCAGGCGGCGGCGGCGCAGGCGATCGGCGAGGCCGTCGCGAAGGGCGGCTTCTCAGCCTTCCTGCTGGACGGCGTCACGGGATCGGGCAAGACCGAGGCCTATCTGGAGGCCGTCGCGCGCGCGCTGCGGGCAGATCCGACGGCCCAGATCCTGATCCTGCTCCCTGAGATCGCCCTGACCCAGGCCGTGATCGAGCGCATCACCGACCGCTTTGGCTCAGCCCCCGCCGAGTGGCACTCCGGCGTCTCCGGCCCTCGCCGACGACAGGTCTGGGAGGCGGTCGTCGCCGGCCGATGCAACATCGTGGTCGGGGCGCGCTCGGCCCTGTTCCTGCCGTTCCAGCGCCTGCGACTGCTCATCGTCGACGAGGAGCACGACGGCTCCTTCAAACAGGAGGACGGCCTCGTCTATCATGGCCGCGACCTCGCCGTGGCCCGCGCCCGGATCGAGGGGGCGACCGCCGTCCTGGCTTCGGCCACCCCGTCGCTGGAGACCCTGTGGAACGCGCGACAGGGACGATACGCCTGGTTGAGGCTCGGGCGGCGACACGGGGCGGCGACCCTGCCCGACATCGCCTTGCTCGATCTACGCGAGCACCCGCCCGAGCGGGAGCAATGGCTGTCGCCGCCGCTCCGCGCCGCCATGGCCGAGACGCTGGCGGCCGGGGAGCAGACCCTGCTGTTCCTCAACCGGCGGGGCTATGCGCCGGTCGTCCTGTGCCGCGCCTGCGGCCACCGACTGACCGCGCCCGACACCGACAGCTGGCTGGTCGAGCATCGCTACACCGGCCGCTTGGTCTGCCATCTCACCGGCTTCTCCATGCCGCGCCCCAAGGCCTGCCCGGCCTGCGGAGCCGAGGACACGCTCGTTTCCGTCGGCCCCGGCGTGGAGCGGGTCGAGGAGGAGGTGCGGCTGCTGTTCCCCGACGCCCGCACCGCCGTGTTCAGCTCCGACACCGTGCCCGACGGCAAGGCGGCGCGCGCCCTGATCCAACGCATGACGGACGGCGAGATCGACATCCTGGTCGCCACCCAGGCCGCCGCCAAGGGCCACAACTTTCCGCGCCTAACTCTGGTCGGCGTGGTCGACGCCGATCTGGGCCTGAGGGGCGGCGACCTGCGCGCGGCCGAGCGCACCTTCCAGCTCCTGACCCAGGCGACGGGCCGCGCGGGTCGCGCCGACCGTCCCGGTCGCGCGCTCCTTCAGACCTGGACGCCCGAGCATCCGGTGCTTCAGGCCTTGGCCGCCGGCGACCGCGACGCCTTCGTCGAGGCGGAAATGGCCGAGCGGGAAATGGGCTCGCTCCCGCCCCACGGCCGACTGGCGGCGCTGATCCTGTCGGGCGAGGACGCCGGCGCGGTCGAACGCACGGCCTCCGCGCTCGCCGCCGCCATCCCCAACGCCGAGCGGCTGGAGGTCTACGGTCCCGCCGATGCGCCTTTAGCCCTCGTGCGCGGACGCCGTCGCAAGCGGCTGCTGGTCCGCGCCGACCGAGATGTGGATCTGCAAGGCTTCCTGCGCGCCTGGCTGGCGCGGGTGAAGGTTCCCGGCTCGGTCCGGCTCAGCGTCGACGTGGACCCGTACAGTTTCCTGTAGGCGCTACGGCTCGGCCCGCGGAGCCTCGCTGCTTGAGCGCGGTCGACGCGCTAAGCCCCAGCTTTCTTGGCGAAGCTCCACGCGCCTGCCGCCAGGGGCTCCACCTGGGCCGCCATGGTGCGGGCATGGGCCGAAGCCGCCGTGCCGTCGCGGACCCGGCCGGCGATGCCCTGGCAGATCGCGGCCAGGCGGAACAGGTTGTAGGCGAACAGCCAGTCCAGATTGGTCGGCGGGGCCGCACCGGTCTTTTCGGCGTAGCGCGCGACGGTCTCCTCGACCGACGGGATGCCGAGCGCGTTCAGGTCCGCGCCCGCAAGCCCGTTCCGTAAAGTCGCCGGAATGGCCCAGGCGATCAGCAGGTAGGAGAAATCCGCCATCGGATCGCCCAGCGTCGACAGCTCCCAGTCCAGCACCGCCCGGACCTCGGGCGCGTCGGGCGCCAGGATCATGTTGTCCAGCCGAAAGTCGCCGTGGACGATCCGCGTGGGCCCCTCGGGCGGCAACCCCTGCGGCAGGAAGGCGATCAACCGGTCCATGTCCGGGATCGGATGGGTCTCCGACGCCTGATACTGCTTGGTCCAGCGGCCGACCTGACGGGCGAAGTAGTTGCCGGGCTTGCCGTAGTCGCCCAGCCCGATCGCCTCCGGCTCGAAGTGGTGCAGCGCCGCCAGCGTGTCCACCTGGGCGTCATAGATGGCGCGGCGCTGGTCCGGCGTCATGCCGGGCAGTTTCAGGTCCCACAGGACCCGCCCCTCGACCTTGTCCATGACGTAGAACATCGAGCCGATGACGCCCTCGTCCGTGCACAGGGCATGGGGCCGCGCGACCGGAAACCCCTGGGCGTGCAGCGCCGAGATCACCGTGAACTCGCGATCCACCGCGTGCGCCGAGGGCAGCAGCGCCCCCGGCGGCTTGCGGCGCAGCACATAGGCGGCGGTCGGGGTGGTCAGTTCATAGGTCGGGTTGGACTGCCCGCCCTTGAACTGGCGCACCGTCAGCGGGCCAGCGTAGCCCGCGACGTTCGCCCCCATCCAGGCGTCGAGCGCGGCCTCGTCCAGGCGATAGCGGGGGTCGACCTCGCGCGTGCCGGAGAAGGTCGATTGCGGGTCGTCGAGAGCGGCGGCGTCAGTCATGCGCGGCGACAATGGCGGCCCGCACCGCGCGACGCCAGCCCCCAAGCAGACGCTCGCGCTCGCCGGCGTCCATGCGCGGGGTCCAGACGGCGGGCGCCTCGTCGCCGCGCGGCTCCAGGTCGTCGATCAGCCCCGCGCCATAGGCGGCCAGCCGCGCGGCCCCCAGCGCTGTCATCTCCTGGAAGGCCGGCCGCTCGACCGTGACCTCGCAGATGTCGGCGACGAACTGCATGGCGAAGGCGTTGGCGGTGACGCCTCCGTCGACCTTGAGCACCTTCAACCGGGGGGCCCCGTCGGCGGCCAGCGCGTCGAGCAGGTCGCGCGTCTGGTAGGCCAGGGCCTCCAGCCCCGCGCGAACGAAATGGGCAGGGGTCGAATCCCGCGTCAAACCAATCACGGCGCCCCGCGCCTCCGGCTCCCACCAGGGCGCGCCGAGCCCCGTGAAGCCGGGGACCAGGTAGACCCCGCCGTTGTCCTTCAGCCCCTGCGCCAGCGCCTCCGAGCTCCGGCTGTCGGCGATCATGCCGACCCCGTCCCTCAGCCACTGGATCGCCGACCCCGCCGAGAAGATGGAGCCCTCCAGCGCATAGGCCGCCTTGCCCCCGACGGCATAGCCGAGCGTGCCGAGCAGCCGGCTGGTGGACGCCACCGGCTGCGGCCCCACATTGGCGACCAGAAAGGCCCCGGTGCCATAGGTGATCTTGGCGTCGCCCGCCTTCAGCGCGCCGTGTCCCACCAGAGCCGCCTGCTGGTCCCCCGCCGAGCCAGTGATGGGCAGGGCACGGCCCAAAAGCCCAGCCTCGGTCTGGCCGACCTCGCCCGCGCATTCGCGGATGTCCGGCAGGGCGGCGCGCGGCACCCGGAACAGGGCGCACAGGTCATCGCGCCAGACCCGGTCCTTCAGCTCCATCAGGGAGGTGCGGCTGGCGTTCGTCGCGTCCGTGACGTGGGCCGCCCCGCCCGTCAACTTCCAGATCAGCCAGGTCTCGATGGTGCCCAGAAGCACCTCGCGCCGCTCGGCCCGCGCCCGCGCGCCGGGCACGGCGTCCAGCAGCCAGGCGAACTTGGTCGCCGAGAAATAGGGGTCGAGGATCAGGCCCGTCGCCCCCTGCACCGCGGCCTCATGCCCCCCGGCCTTCAGACGGTCGGTGACGTCGGCCGTGCGCCGGTCCTGCCAGACGATGGCGCGGTGCAGCGGCTCGCCCGTCGCGGCGTCCCAGAGGACCGCCGTCTCGCGCTGGTTGGTGATGCCGACCGCCGAGAACCGGCCGATCCCGCCGGCCTGACGGATGACCTCGCGGCAGGTCTGGAGCGTGGCGGTCCAGATCTCGGCGGCGTCATGCTCGACCCAGCCCGAGGCTGGGAAATGCTGCTGCAGCGCGATCTGGCTGATGGCGATCGGGTGAAGACCTCCGTCCTCCCTCAGTTCGAAGGCGATGGCGCGGGTGGAGGTCGTGCCCTGGTCGATGGCGAGGATGCAGGTCGTCATGGCCCCACCTTACGCAGGATCGGGCGATGCGCTAATCCGCCAGACATGGCCGAACGCATCGCTTCCTTCGAAGGCGTCATCGACGCCGCCCGTCAGATCGAGGGGGTCGCCGTCCGCACCCCCCTGATCGAGAGCCCCGCTCTGAACGAACGCGCGGGCGGGCGCGTCCTGCTCAAGGCCGAGAACCTGCAGGTCGCGGGTGCCTTCAAGTTCCGGGGCGCGTTCAACCGCATCAGCCGCCTGACGGATGAGGAGCGGGCGCGGGGCGTCGTCGCCTTCTCGTCGGGCAACCATGCCCAGGGCGTGGCGGCGGCGGCGCAGAAGATGGGAACCAGCGCCACCATCGTCATGCCGGCCGACAGTCCCTCCATCAAGATCGCGGGCGTCCGGCGCTTCGGCGGCGAGGTGCGCCTCTACGATCGCTGGACGGAGAGCCGCGAGGAGATCGGTGCCGCGCTGGCCGCCGAGAAGAACGCGGTGCTGGTGCCGCCGTTCGATGATCCCTTCGTCATCGAGGGCCAGGGGACGAGCGGGCTGGAGATCCTGCAGCAGGCCGACACGGCGATCGATCAGCTGGTCTGCTGCTGCTCCGGCGGCGGGCTGATGGCCGGAATCAACCTGGTGCTGGAGGCCAAGAGCCCCAAGACGCTCAGCTGGGCGGTCGAGCCCGAGAACTTCGACGACACGGCGCGGTCCCTGGCGGCCAAGCAGCGGGTGGGTCATCCCAAGGCCCCGCCGTCGATCTGTGATGCGCTCCAGACCCCGATCCCGGGCGAGCTGACCTTCCCGATCAACCAGCGCGTCCTGAAAGGGGCGCTGGGCGTCAGCGACCTCGAGGCGGCCGAGGCCGTGCGATATGCATTCCATACGCTGAAGCTGGTGCTGGAGCCGGGCGGGGCGGCAGCGCTGGCGGCCGTGCTGGCCGGCAAGGTCGAGACCCGCGACCGGACCACCGCCGTCATCCTGTCGGGCGGCAACATCGACCCTGCCCTGTTCGCCGAGATCATCGAAGACCGCTTCACCGGAGCCGCCGCATGACCAAGCCTTCCGACCTGCAATCCCTCATCGGCCAGGAGGTCGGCGTCAGCCGCTGGATCGAGATCGACCAGGCCCGCATCGACGCCTTCGCCAGGATCACCGAGGACGAGCAGTTCATCCACGTCGATCCGGAAGCCGCGAGGGCCACGCCGTTCGGCGGAACCATCGCCCACGGGTTCCTGACCCTCAGCCTCGCCTCGGCCATGAGCTACGACGCGGTCAAGCCGCTGGAGGGCGTGGTGATGGGCGTCAACTACGGCTTCGACAAGCTGCGCTTCCTCGCGCCAGTCCCGGCCGGATCGAAGGTGCGGGGCCGGTTCAAGCTGCTGTCGGCCGAAGACAAGGGCGGCGGGCGCTGGCTTCTGAAGCACGAGCTGACCGTCGAGATCGAGGGTGGCGACAAGCCTGCCCTGATCGCTGAATGGCTCGGGATGCAGGTCGTCTCGGCCTAAACTCGAAAAGTACTTTACATTCTAAAGTGAATGCGGCATACCCCGACCACACACAGGAGACATCGCCATGTTCAGGACCCTCGTCTGCGCCGCTGCCGCCCTCTGCCTCGCCGCCCCGGCCTTCGCCCAGAGCCGCGAAGACGCTGACCATGCGCACCACCGCCACGCCGACTTCGAGTCCACCCGCATGCATGTCCGCGTCGATGGAGAGGCGGGTCCGGGTGTCCGCGACATCATCCTGATCCCGGGCCTCAGCTCGTCGCCCAAGGTCTGGCAGGGCACGATCGATCATCTGGGTGCCGGATGGCGCGTTCACTCCATACACATCCAGGGCTTCGCGGGAGCACCGGTTGAAGGCAATGCGGAGGGCCCGGTGGCCGCTCCCGTAGCCGAGGAAATCGCCCGCTATATCGCCGAGCAAGGGCTGGATAAGCCTGCTGTCGTTGGCCACTCCATGGGCGGCACCATCGGCATGATGCTGGCGGCGCGCCACCCGGATGTCATCGGCAGGCTGATGGTCGTCGACATGATCCCCTTCATGGGGGCCATGTTCGCCCAGCCCGGAACCAATCCGACGCCAGCTGCGGTCACGCCTGTTGCGGACATGATCCACTCGCAGATGCTCAACAGCCCCGAAGAGGCCTATCGCGCCCAGGCCGCCCAGACGGTCGCGGCCATGGTGCGTGACGAAGCGGCGGAGCCGATGATCCTCGCCGACACGGCGACCAGCGACCGGGTGGTGTCTTCCAACGCCTACCGAGAGCTGATCGTAACGGACCTTCGTCCCGAACTTGCTAACATCAAGGTTCCGACTGAAGTGGTCTACGTCGCCTTCGAGGCCCCCGGAATGACGCCGGAGATCTCCGACGCGATCTACAGCATGTCCTACGCGACTCTTCCGGGCGTGGAGCTTACCCGCATCGACGACGCGGCCCATTTCGTTTTCATTGACCAGCCCCAGGCCTTCTTCGCGGAGTTGGACGCCTTCCTGGCGAAATGACCGACCCGGCCGAGCGCATCATCGGCCTCTATGATGACAAGGCCGAGGGCTGGATCGCGGATCGCCGTTCGGCTCTCGGCGGTCCCGGCAAGTCGATCGACGAAGTCGCGGCGCTGAAGCGCTTTGCCGCAGCCCTGCCCAGGGGAGCGACTGTTCTTGATGTCGGCTGCGGCTCCGGCTGGCCTTGGAGCGCCGCTCTTCTCGACCGTGGCTTCCGGGTCACGGGGATCGATGCGGCGCGACGCCTTGTCGAGCATGCATCAGAGACCCTCCCCGAGGGCGATTGGGTCGTCGACGACATGCGAACGATGGATCTGGGCCGGACGTTCGATGGTCTGCTGATCTGGTACAGCCTGTTTCACCTGACTCCCGGCGATCAGAACAGGGCTCTTGACCGGATTCTGGCTCATGCCCGGCCGGACTCCGTTCTCATGATGACCATTCCGGCCGGAGCAGGCGTCAGCATAGGCACCTGGCGGGGCGAACCACTCTATCACGCCAGTCTCGGAGCCTCAGTCTACACTGACATACTCGCGAGGGCGGGCTTCACCCGGGTCGGGACGTATTCGGCAATGATGTCAGGGAAAGCGGGCGCGTGGATGTTCAGGAGACGGAGCGAAACCACCGCACCTTGAGCAAACCGCGTTCTTGGACTGGATCGAAAGGGCACCCGTCGCTACAAATCGAATGAAGAATGCAGGGAACGGTGAGATGCGTAAAAGTCTGACCTGGCTTGTTGGCTTGGTGTTGGGCCTTGTGCTCGCAAGCTGCTCTGCGGCCCCCGCTCTCGCTCCGATCGCGCAAGGGGACACCGTGGCCGGATCTGTCCGGATCGTCCCGGAGTATCGCCTCGGCCCCGCCGACAAGGTTCGGGTCAATGTGTTCGGCGAAGAAGCCCTGACGGGAGAGTTCACGGTCGGGAATTCCGGCAAGGTCTCCCTGCCCCTGATCGGCGAAGTCCAGGCAGAAGGCCTGACAATCGCCGAACTCCAGGAGGCGATCGCCGAGGCCCTGCGCCAGGGCTACATCAACGAACCTCGCGTCAACGCCGAAGTTCTGAACTATCGGCCGTTCTATATCCTTGGCGAGGTCAATACGCCGGGCGAGTATCCCTACACAGCGAACCTGACCGTCCTGAACGCCGTTGCGACGGCGGGTGGCTTCACCTATCGCGCAGACACCCGCAGGGTCTATATCCGCCGCGCAGACAGCGCGGGCGAACAGGCCTACCCCCTGACGACCAATACACAGGTTGCGCCGGGCGACACCATCCGCATCGGCGAGCGGTTCTTCTAGGACTTAACCCGCGATCAGGACCCACAACCCCGTCGCGGCAAACGCGGCGGCAGCGGCCATGCGGATATACTTGAGCGGCAGCCTGCGGGCCGTCGCCTCGCCCAGCCAAACCGCCGGGCCATTGACCAGCATCATGCCGATGGTCGACCCGGCGATCACCAGAGGCAGGCTATCGAAGCGGATGGCCAATCCAGCCGTGGCGATCTGGGTCTTGTCGCCCATCTCGACCAGGAAGAAGGCCGCTGTGGTCGTCCAGAACACGCCCCAGGCGCTCTTCTCTGCCGGCTCTGCCTGATCGACCTCCAGGGTGTCAGGGATCAGGGCCCAGACTGCGAAGCCCAGGAAAGCAATCCCGACGACCCATCGCATCCACGGGCCCTCCAGGTACTGCGCCGCCAGCACGCCGGCCACGGCGGCGAAGGCGTGGTTCACCAGGGTGGCGGCCAGAATTCCCAGAACGATCGGCGTCGGGCGTCGCCAGGTCGCCGCCAGCGCGATGGCCAGCAGCATGGTCTTGTCCCCTATCTCCGCCAAGGAGACGAGGCCGATGGAAATCAGCACGGCGTCCAAAACGCACTCGTTCGCGGGGCCTCGGCGGACAGACCTGTGGCGTTCGCAGCCGAACCCCGCGTGGAACCGACCCTGCGAAGCCAGCGGTCTTGTCAGGCTCCGAGTGTCCCTCTCGCTCGACGCGCCGCGTCTCGCTGCTTGAGGGACGACGCTTCCGCTCTTGGAAGCGCGCGTTGCGGAACCGTCCGCGCCATCCTCTCCGGGCGAGAGGAAGTCTGTTGACGCGGGCCCCGCTGGAAGCGCGGGCGACTACTCCCCGATGACGCGAAGCCGTGTAGTCGCTGCCACACCCCGAAGCAAGCGGGGCCGAGAGAGGTAGACAGTCCAAAATGGTTAAGATAACCGTGATCAGGCGGGTCGCAGACCTCTTTCAGGGTTCGCCTGTCAGGGGAAAAGTGAAGTCTCGCAAGGACTTGAGAGGGGAGCTGACTCAATGGATCCGATCACTTCGATCGTGGCCTCCATGCTGATTTCCGGCGCTGCGGCGACGGACGGGCATGGCTGTCATGAAGCGCCGCATGGTTCGCACGACGACTGCGCCTGCACCCGCGTCGTCGACTTCTATGGCCCCTGGACGGGCGGAGGCGGTTACACGCCCCCCGGTGGCTGGCCGCCGCCGATCACGGTTCCGGCCGGCCCGGCCATTCATGTGCACTCGCCCGGCTATCGCGTGATCGGCCGCCCGGTGCACGTCGCCGGTCCGACCGTCCATGTCTCCGGCCCGCCCGTGTATGTGGACGCCCCGCCGATCCGCATCGCCCCGGCCCAGATCTACATCCAGCGCCCCGAGGTCCATGTCCGTCCGTCGGAAATCATGGTTGAGCCGCCGGAGGTC
>JAIERG010000109.1 GCA_019747095.1 Caulobacteraceae bacterium
GCCGAGGGAAAGCCGCACAAGGGCACGATCGAGGCCGCCTCCGACGTCGGCGCGCGCCAGTTGGTCCGAGATCGCGGCCTGCTCCCCACCGGCGTGACCCTCGCCGGCGACACGGCGAGGACGAAGGGTGCCGGGATCACCCTGTTCAGGCGCGGCGTCTCGTCCAAGACCCTCGCCGCCGTCACCCGCCAGCTCTCGACCCTGATCGGCTCGGACATCCGCATCGAGGAGGCGCTGCGCATCGCAGCCCAGCAGACGGAGGGCCAGCCCGTCTCCGGCGTCCTGACCGACGTCCGCTCCGCCATCCTGGAGGGCCGCAGCTTCGCCTCGGCCTTGGGCCGCCATCCCAAGGTCTTCCCGGAGTTCTACCGCGCCTCCATCGCCGCCGGAGAGCAGTCGGGCAAGCTGTCGACCGTGCTCGCCCACCTGACCGAGTTCGTCGGCAATCAGGAGAAGGCGCGCCGCAAGGTTCAGCTGGCGCTGCTCTATCCCGCCCTGCTGGCCGGGGTGTCGCTGCTGATGATCACCCTGATGATGGTCTATGTGGTGCCCGACATCGTCCGCGTCTTCGTCTCGCGCGGAGACGAGCTGCCCTTCCTGACCCGCGCCCTGATCGCGCTTTCCGCCTTCGTCCATGGCTTCGGCGTCTACGTCCTGATCGCCCTGGCCGTCACGGGTGTCGCCTGGAACCGCTGGCTTGCGGTTCCCGCCAACAGCCGCCGCTTCGCCGAGTTCATGCTCAAGACCCCGCCCTTCGCCGGCTTCGTCCAGCACCTGAACGCGGCCCGCTTCGCCGGATCGCTGGCGACGCTTGTCCGTTCCGATGTGCCGCTGGTCGAGGCGCTACAAGCCGCCGCCGCCGTGACGCCCAACCGGTTCGTCCGGGAGCGCGCACTGGTCACCGCCGCCCGCGTCCGGGAAGGCTCCTCCCTGCGCCGCGCCATGGCCGAGGCCGACGTGTTTCCGCCTCTGCTGCTGGCCATCGTCGCGGCCGGCGAGCAGTCAGGCAAGCTGGGTCTCGGACTGGAACGCGCAGCGCAAGATCTTGAGCAGGAGCTCGACAGCCTGGTTCAGGCGCTCGTGTCGCTGGTCGAGCCCGGAGTCCTGCTGGTGATGGGTGGCATCGTGCTGCTGATGGTGCTGGCCATCCTGATGCCGATCGTGAACCTCAACAACCTGGCGGGGTTGTGAGCCGCCAGACCTACAGGCTGCCCTCGAACCTCACCGGCGCGGTCATGCCGGGGATCAGACCGACGCCGCCCGCCTCAATCGACGCCGTCAACCCGCCGTCCGCCTGCACCCGCGCCTGCATCACAGGTTCACCAGAACCGTCACGGGTCAGCACCACCGAAGTGGAACCCTCATCCGCTGTGACTGAGCCGTTCAGGGCCGGAACCGGCGTGCCGGCACCGCCGCCGGTCAGGGCACACTGGCCCGCCGACGTCGCAATCGTGCCCTCACCTGCCGGTGTACCCCGGATCGACAGCCGCGCGACATCCAGCCGCGCCACCGGGTCACACACGAAGGGCATGGCCGGTGCGACCGCGTTCAACAGCCGCATCGAGGCCGTCCCCTGGAGATCACGCACCAGAACGCGTCCCGGGCGGACAAGGGCCTCGGCCGTCGCATTGGTATCCGGCCCCCGCAGGGTGATGCGCTCGACTGCTGCGAAGCTGAACAGCGAGGCAAAGGGGCTCAGGCTCCAGCCAGCCCCAAATCCGCCGGGCAGCGCCCGCTCGCCCGCCCACACCGTTCCGACCGCCTGTCGCTCGCCGTTCGAGGAGCGCGGCGTCACGATCTCGGCCGGTGCCATCGCGACGAGCCCGATCAGGTATGTTGCACCGGCCGCCACACCCAGCACCACGCGCCAAGGCGTTATGCGAACCGCAAGGCGCTCGAACTGAAATGCGCCCCCGACCCGTCCGCCTTCGCCGTCGCGTGTCCGCCAGACCTTCAGCATGCGCTCTCCCTCGTCCGCCCCTGAATAGCACGGAGCAGATGACAGCGAAGCGGCGCCGGGAGGGTTTCACCCTGGTCGAGGTGTTGATCGCACTGGCGCTCTTCGCCCTGATCGGCGTGGCCGGGTTCACCTTGCTCAACAGCGTGCTGAGAACCCAGGGCGCGACCGAGGCCCGACTGGACCGCATGGCCGAGATCCAGCGGGCCATGCTGGTGGTGACCTCTGACCTGGACCAGGTGACCGGCTCGGTCGCGGGTGGCGGCGGCTCCCTGTCGATCCGCAAGTTCGACACGGGTGGTGCCATCGTGGCCGTGCGCTATGACGTCTCCGGCGAGGACTTCACGCGCACGGTAACGGGACCAGGCGGTGAAAGGATCCAGACCCTGGTCACCGGCGTTTCGGACGCGCGCTGGACCTTTCATCAGCGTAGCGGAGCCGTCCACAGCAACTGGCCCCCGCCCCAGTCGGGCGCGACCCTCCCGTCGCCCTCTGCGCCCCCGGGTGCGACCCGGATGGTGCCCGACGAAGGGCTTGCCGCCATCGCGCTCGACCTGACCCTGACCGGCATCAACGGCCGTCCGGGGGCGACCGTGCGACGTCTGGTCTCCATCCCGCTGACGGATGCGCCGGAGACGGTCGTGCAGACTGGCCCGGGTTCTGCCCCATGACCCGGCGCGAGGGCATGATCCTGTTGAACGTGCTGCTGGTCATGGCTGTGGCCAGTGTCGCCGTCCTGATCATGATCGCCGCCCAGGACCTGGAGGTGCAGCGCTCCACCCGGCTGCGCGACGCCGCCCAGGCCAACGCCTATGCCCGCGCGGGTGAGTTATCGGCCATCACAGCTTTGCGTCGCGACGGCCTGACAGCGGCCGCCAGCGACAACCTGACAGAGCCCTGGGCGCAGCTGGGTCAAGAGGAGATCGCCATCCCCAACGGCCGCTTCGCCCTGGTGATCGAGGACGAACAGTCCCGCTTCAACCTGAACGCGCTGCGGACCGGGGACCCAGAGCCCATCGACTTGTTCCAGAGGATCGGAGCGTCCCTGGACATGGATCCGGCGACGATGATCCGGATCGCCACGGTCGTGCGCGTGGCGGGTGGGCTGTCCGACGAAGAGCTGATTCTGGCCGCTGGCGTTCCGCGCTCCGATCTGGATCGACTGGCCCCCTACGTCACCATCTTGCCGGGAGGCGTTGGCATCAATCTCAATACCGTCGAGTTTCCTCTGCTGTCCCTCATGACCCGCGACCCGGAGATCGCCCGCAAACTGGTCGAAGCGCGGACTCGCAAAGGATACCTTACGCCTGCCGACCTCGCTGCCGAGGGCGCGCCGACACTCCCGGGGACCGGCTACACCTCAGACCACTATCGGGTGACGACCACCGTAACGGTCGGCGAGGTCAGCCAGACCCTGGACAGTCGCATCGCGCGAGTGCGCGGCAGCGGTGTTGTGGACGTCGTGGTCACCGGAAGACGGCGAACAGCGCGCGACGCTCAAAGACCGTGAAGGCACCCAGCCCAGCGTGAATGACACCGGTAGCACTTGACGGACAGAATGACACCGGTATCAATGGCGGTCTGATCCGATAACTCGCCATCAAGGCGCGACGGTAAGGGGGAGGAACACCGATGATGCTGCGATCCATGCTTTTGGGAACGGCGGCGGCCTGCGCCACTTTCGGCGGGGCGGCTGCACAGACGGCGGAACAGGAAGCCACGACGGTTGACGAGATCGTCGTAACTGGCTTCCGGGGGTCGCTGCGCGCGGCCATCGACGTCAAGCGGCGCGAGAACTCGATCGTCGATTCGATCAGCGCCGAGGACATCGCCGACTTCCCCGACCTCAACCTGGCCGAGTCGCTGCAGCGCGTCCCTGGCGTGCAGATCGATCGCGATGGCGGCGAAGGCCGCTCCATCAACGTTCGGGGCCTCAGCTCTGACTTCGTGCGCGTCCGCCTGAACGGTCTGGAAGCCCTCGCCACGACGGGCGGCCGCGACCAGGGTCGCGCCAACCGCAACCGCGGTTTCGACTTCAACGTCTTCGCTTCAGAACTCTTCAACAGCATCACGGTGCGCAAGTCGCAGGAGGCCTCCGTCAACGAGGGTTCTCTTGGCGCGACCGTCGACCTCCAGACGGCTCGCCCGTTCGACTACGACGGCTTCACCTTCGCGGCTGGATCCCAGGTCACCTACAATGACCTGTCGGAGAACACCGGCCCGCGTGCCACGGCGCTGATCAGCAATCGATGGATGGACGGTCGCCTTGGGGCCCTGCTCTCGGTCGCCTACAGCCAGCGCCTGACCTTCGAGGATGGCTCAAGTTCGGTCGGCTTCCGCGTGCCCGCCGATGATGGCTGCGTGCCCACGACCGTGGCCGGCGTCATCACATCCTACGTCAACTCCACCCGCTGCTATCAGTCGGTCGGCACGATCACGACCGCAGATGGCCGCACTCTGACCGGCCTCGCCGCTCAGGAGGCAGCCTTCCGCGCCGCCCATCCGCGGATTCCGCGTTATGGGCGCATCAGCTATGACCGCGAGCGGCTGGGCGTCACGGGTTCGATCCAGTTCGACGTCAGCGACCGCACCCGCCTGACGCTGGACAGCCTGTATGCCAAACTGGATCAGACCCGGAATGAGGAGTTCCTGGAGATCATCAGCCCGGCTCGGGAGGGCGGCGTTCAGGGCTTCCGCGCCATGGATCTGGTGCGCGGCGTCATTGACAACAACGCCACCCTGATCAGCGCGACATTCGACGACGTTGACGCACGAACCGAGCAGCGGATCGACGTCTTGTCGACCGAGTTCACCCAGCACGCTCTGACCCTGACCCACGACTTCAGCGACACTCTGCGTTTCCGCGGCCTGATCGGTTCGTCAGAAGCGATCGGCTCGAACCCGCAGCAGACCACGGTTTCGTTCGACCGGTATGACGTCGACGGCTACAGCTACGACTACTCCGGCAACGTGAACGTTCCGGCCTTCAACTACGGCTTTGACGTCAACAATCCGGCAAACTGGGCTCTCAGCCCCTCCAGCACCCTCGGCGATGCCTCGATCATCCGTCTTCGTCCGAACCGGACGGAGAACACCTACGACACCATCGAGGCGGAATTCACCTACGACTTCAATGACAGCCTGACCTTCCGGTTCGGTGCGTCGCAGAAGGAGTTCGGTTTTGCGGTCGCCGAAAACCGCAAGGCCGTCGAGGCGGTTCCGGCCACGGCGCTGGCGCTTCTGGCGGCGCGCGGCGTCACCATCGACCAATACTCGACACGGGTGACCAGCCTGAACCGCGGTTCGCTGACCCTGCCCGGCAATACACCGGCAACGTGGGTGATCCCGGACATCGCCCGTCTGGACGCCCTGATCGGCTTCAGCTGCAACTGCGTCAACGAGTTCGGCGACTTCCGGGTGACCCCGTTCGCAGGCGAGACCCGTGCGGTGCAGGAAACCTCCAACGGTTTCTTCATCCAGGCCGATTTCAACACCGATCTCTGGAACATGCCGGTGCGCGGTAACCTCGGCGTCCGTTATGTCGAGACAGAGGTGAACTCGACGGGTCTGCTGGGTACGCGAACCCTGAACCTGAGCAACACCTACGAAGACACCCTGCCGGCCCTGAACGTCTCGATCGAACCGGTCGAGGACCTGATCGTTCGCTTTGCAGCCGCGAAGGTGATGGCGCGTCCGGCCCTGAACCAGCTGACGCCCGGTGGCACGGTGGCGCAGGGCGTCGCTGACGTGACCCTGACGGTTGGCAACCCCTTCCTCGACCCGATCCGGGCAACGAACTACGACCTGAGCATCGAGTGGTATCCCTACGACGAAGCCCTCTTCAGCTTCGCCCTGTTCCACAAGTCGATCGACTCCTTCGTGCAGACGGTGCGCGAGCGCCTGCCCTTCTCGGAAACCGGCTTCCCTAACGATATCCTGCCCGCCGGTGTCGCCCCGACCTCGGATGTCATCTTTACCTCCAGCCGCAACACGCCGGGCGGAGATCTGGATGGCTTCGAGATCACCCTGCAGACCCCGTTCAACTTCCTGCCGGAAGCGTTCGAGGGGCTGGGCGGCCTGTTCAACTACACACAGGTCGAATCGGAGGTGGAGTACATTGTCAGCCCCACGCTGGGCACCACGACCCGTCAACCGATCGTCGGCCAATCGCCGTCGTCGTGGAGCGCCACGCTCTATTACGAGCGCGGGCCGTTCGAGGCCCGTGTCTCGGCCACCTATCGCGACGAGTTCCTGATCCGGGTCCCCGGCGCGAACAGCAATGACGTCGAAGGCAAGGCTGAGTCGACCAACGTCGATATGTCGATGTCCTATGACCTCGGCGACAACCTGACCTTCACCTTCGAAGGGATCAACTTGACCGATCAGTATGACGAGCGCTGGATCAACAGCCAGCGTCAGAACAACCTCAACTACGAGCACACGGGCCGCGAGTTCGTGGTTGGTGTTCGCTACCGCTACTGACCGGAGGGTAACAGCGGTCAGTCCTTTCCTGCGCTTTCCTCCTGAAGCGACTTAGCCGGTGCCACAGTGGTCAGGACCACGGCACCGGCGCTCTGTTGCCCGCAAGGGTGAACCTTGTCCAAGGCGCGTCACATGAAGTCCGGCTCGACCCTCGCCCTGCTGCTCGGTCTTGGTGTCGCATCCGGCTTGACCTCGACACCCCTCGCACAGACCGTGGCCTCAGTGCCGCCGCCGATGAACCGGACGGTGACAGAGCGGATGAATCCCCAGGTCGAGGCGCTTCTGGTCCGTCTCATGGACGAGCAGCGCGACATGGTGATTGACGGTCAGCCGGTCTTCGGCACGACCGACAAATTTCTGCCGGGCAAGATCGCCGTCGCAATGGCGGCGCTGATTCTCGACACCCCCGCCGACGATCCGCGCCGGGCCCGGTATCTGGAGGGTTTTCGCGACCTTTCGGTGCTGACGATCGATGATCCCAATACCGAGTGGGGAGCCTACTACTCCCTCCTCGCCCTCAATCGGCTTAACCAGGCGGGCCTGCTCGACGACGCCGTCGATCCGCAGACACTCGCCAGGCTGCGGACGCAGCTGGATTGGCGCACCTTCGTTCGTGAAGACGATCTGACGCTGATCAACCTGCCCAACAACTACTATGGCGTGGCCTACAGCGTCGCCCAGCTGCGCAACCTTCTCGGCTGGGAGGACGAAGGTGCCGCTGAGGCCCTTCTGGGCAAGACGCTGGACCACTACGCCACCTATTCGGACTATGGCTTCGCCGACGAAACCGACGGTCAGGGCCGCTTCGACCGCTACAGCGTCCTGCTGATCGGCGAGATCGCTCAGAGGTTCATCGACGTAGGACGTGAGCCCCCCGAACAGGTCCGCCGCTGGCTGCGACAGTCCGCCGAGTTGATCCTTCTTCGCGCGGGACCGGACGGGGATGGCTTCGAGTATGGTCGCAGCATCGGTGCCTACGGCGAGACCGCCATGCTGGAGGTCCTCACGGCCGCGGCAGTACTGGAAATCCTCACGCCCGAGGAAATGGACGTCGCCTATGCCCTGTCATCGGCCATCACGGCGCGGCACATGGACTTCTGGGTCGATCCCCGGACAGGCTCTGTCAATCTTTGGGACCATGGCCGACGCACCGACGCCTATCGTGGCAAGCATCGAATCCTGGGCGAGAACTTCAGCCTTGGGCGTCAGCACAGCTATACGAACGCGTTGTGGAACCGGCTCGGATATCGGGATCGGACGCCAACGGCTGATCTGGCGGCCTGGCGCGCCTCACGGCCCCGCGCCACCCTGACGTGGTTCGATCGGGGCGAATACGACCGGGCTCTGCTGACCATCCTCGACGGGCAACGTCTGATTGGCCTGCCCGTCGTGAACGGCGGACCGGGTCAGCACATGAACAATCCTTATTTTCCGATCCCATACTCCCCCGGACTGGTCGCGGGGTCGCCCGACGCCACCTTCCCGCAGCTGATCACCCGCGTGGAGCTGGCCGACGGATCGATCCTGCAGCCGCTCGCCTTCCACCGCGACATCCGGATGACCGAAACGGACGAAACGGTCCAGCTCGACTACCGTCAGGACGCCATGGATCGCATGGGCGAGAATGCGCCTGTTGCGGATACGCGCATCTCTGCCGAGACCCGCTACCGGTTCACGCCCGGGCGGGTTGAGCGGTCGGATGTCTACGCGGCGGCGTCAGAACCTGGCCCTGTCGCGCTTCAGATGGAGTTCGCCAGCTACCAGCCTGTGAGCGCCCTGGAGCAGGACGGCACCTTCTGGACGATCACCTATGGCCCTGGCCCTCTGACCGAGTTCGAGGTGACTGGATTCGACCGCTGCGAGGCGGTTCCCGTCGAACCCGTGCATGCGAGCCCGACGGGAGCCTTCCAGAGTGTGATCCGCTGCCGCTCCGAGGGCCGAACGCTCTCTGAGCCGGCCCAGCTGGGCTGGGCCCTGTCCTACGCAACCGACGCGGAATGAGGACGGAAAGGCTCGCCATTCTGCTGGGTCTGGCGGCCATGGCCAGCGTGGCCGCCTCGCCTTCAACTGCGCAATCCGGACCGATCGCCTTTCCCGGAGCCGAGGGGGCCGGGCGGTTTGCACTGGGCGAACGGGGCGGCGCGGTGCTGCGCGTGACCAATCTGAACGATTCTGGCCCGGGCAGTCTGAGAGCCGCCGTCGAGGCAGACGGTCCACGGACGGTCGTGTTCGATATCGGCGGCACGATCCGCCTCGCCTCTCCCCTGCGGATCCGCGAGCCGCGGATCACCATCGCGGGCCAGACCGCTCCAGGGGACGGAATCACGTTGCGCGGCCAGCCCTTGATCGTGTCGGCCGACGACGTTGTCGTCCGCTACATCCGCTCGCGTCTCGGCGACGAAAACGGGGTCGAAGCGGATGCCGTGACCATCGATCGAGGCCAGCGGATTATTCTCGACCACATCTCCGCCTCCTGGTCGGTCGACGAGACCCTGTCGATCGGCAGCCGCGATCGCGTCATCGACGATGTGACCGTCCAGTGGTCGATCATCTCGGAGAGCCTGAACCTGTCAGCCCACTCCAAGGGAGACCACGGCTATGGCTCGCTCATCCGAGCGGGTCGTGGTGCCGACATCACCTTCCATCACAACCTGTGGGCCAGCCACAGGGCACGCATGCCCAGACCGGGGAACTATCTGACGCCGGACCAGGACTCCGAAGGTGCCCGCTTCGCCTTCATCAACAACGTCTTCTACAACTGGGGTGGAGAACGCGCTGGCTACAATGCGGATGATGATCCCCCGACAATCTCTACCTACGCCTTCATCGCCAACGCCTATCGCCGCGGGCCGGACTCTACCGGCGGAGTGATCTTTGAAGAAGAAAGCTCACTTGCCCGGGCCTGGTTCGAGGCCAATAGCGCGGACGGCGTCGTCCCGACGGATCCGCTCAGTCTCGTTGAAGGCGGTGAGCGTGACGGTGACGTGACCCCCGTTTCTCATCCAGCCATAACGAGAGTCCTAGGTTGATCTGAGCTGTGATCGGCTGGGTTGGCA
>JAIERG010000211.1 GCA_019747095.1 Caulobacteraceae bacterium
GGCGGCCAGCCGTGACGGTCAGGAACAGGCGACGCTCAGCCGCATCGGTCCGAACGATCAGGTCGGCACGGTGGTGCTGGAACGCTGCAGCCGCCCGTCCACCAACCCCGACTTGCCGCCACCAGGACAACCCGCTTCGACCGGCGCAGCCGTGCTCGCCTGCCGCACCGGCGATCTGCGCCTCGCAGCCGGCGAGAGCGACGCCGGTGCCGGCAATCGAGCTCAGGTTCTCACCTTGACCAACGCCGGGACCGTGCCGTGCAGCCTGTCCGGTTATCCGGCCGTGTCGCTTCTCGACGCCGACGGGCGTCCGGTCAGCGGTGTACGCTCCGACCAGAACCCTGGCACGGCCTCACCGGTTACCCTGGCGGCCGGGGGGCGCGCCTTCTTCGACATCGCCTGGAACGTTATTCCGAACGAGGCCGAAGGGCAGACGACCTGTCCGACTGCGGCGAGAGTCACCGTTCGCCTCGGCGCCGATGCGGCCACGCTCGCCGTGCCGCTCAACCTGACACCCTGCGGTGGGCGCATCCGGGTCAACCCGGTTCGCGCGACCGAGGAGCTCATCGCGACGCCTGAGACGGCCTGACGCTTCCAAGCGCTGGGCGAAGGGTCTAGGACGCGGCGCATGAGCACCACCGCCTTTCATTCCCGCGTCAGCGCCGAACTGTCCGAGATCGCGGATCAGGGGCTGACCAAGCCCGAGCGGGTCATCCAGTCTCGCCAGGGCCCGGTGATCGAGGTCGGCGGGCGTCAGGTCCTGAACTTCTGCGCCAACAACTACCTGGGCCTTGGCGGCGATCAGAGGATCGTCGACGCCGCCAATGCCGCGACCGAGCGTTGGGGCGGGGGCACGGCCTCGGTGCGCTTCATCTGTGGCACGCTGGAAATCCACAAGGAGCTGGAGCGCGCCATCGCCGACTACCTCGGCTTCGAGGACGCCATCCTGTTCGCCGCCGCCTTCGACGCCAACGGCGGCCTGTTCGAGCCCTTGTTCGGAGCCGAGGACGCCATCGTCTCGGACAGCCTGAACCACGCCTCGATTATCGACGGGGTGCGGCTGTGCAAGGCCAAGCGCTACCGCTACGGCACCTCCGACATGGCCGACCTGGAGGCCCAGCTGAAGCAGGCCCGGGCGGACGGCGCGCGCGACATCATCATCGCCACCGATGGCGCGTTTTCGATGGACGGCTACATCGCCAAACTGGATCAGGTCCGCGCCCTCGCCGACCGCTACGACGCCCTGATCATGGTCGACGACTGCCATGCCACGGGGTTCCTGGGGCCGCAGGGCCGGGGCTCCTACGCCCACTGCGGGGTCAAGGTCGACTTCGTCACCGGCACCTTCGGCAAGGCGCTGGGCGGGGCCATGGGCGGCTTCATCTGCGCCACAAAGCCCGTGGTCGAACTGCTGAAGCAGCGGGCCCGGCCCTATCTGTTCTCCAACGCCCTGGCCCCGTCCGTCTGCGGCGCGAGCCTGGAGGCCATCCGCATCGCCCAAGGGGCCGAGGGCGACGCGCTCCGTGCCCAATTGTTCGCCAACGCCGAGCGCTTCCGGGGTGCGATGCAGGCGGCGGGCTTTAACCTCCTACCCGGCCAGCACCCGATCATCCCGGTCATGCTGGGCGACGCCAAACTGGCCCAGGATTTCGCCGCCCGCATGCTGGAGCTCGGCGTCTACGTCATCGGGTTCAGCTTCCCCGTCGTGCCGCGCGGCCAGGCCCGCATCCGCACCCAGATGTCGGCGGCGCACACCTTTGAGCACATTGATCAAGCGGTCGCGGCGTTCACGACGGCCGGCAAGGAACTGGGAGTGATCCAATGACCGACACCATGAAGGCCCTGGCCAAGATGCGGCCCGAGGTCGGCCTCGACCTGATCGACGCCCCGATCCCACAGGCCGGTCCCGAAGACGTCCTGATCAAGGTGCGCCGCACCGCCGTCTGCGGTACCGACATCCACATCTGGAACTGGGACGAGTGGTCCCAGAAGAACGTGCCTGTCCCGATGATCACGGGCCATGAGTTCTCCGGCGACATCGTCCAGATTGGCGCGGACGTGGATCGCCGCCTCAAGGTCGGCCAGCGCGTCTCGGTCGAAGGCCACGTCATCGACCTGAACTCCGAAGCCGCCCGCGCCGGCCATTTCCACCTCGACCCCGCCACGCGGGGCATCGGCGTGAATCGCCAGGGAGGCTTCGCCGAATACGTCGTCGCCCCGGCCTTCAACGTCATCGAGCTTCCCGAAGACGTGCCCTATGAGATCGGCTCGATCCTCGATCCGTTCGGCAACGCCGTGCATACCGCCCAGCAGTTCGACCTGCTCGGCGAGGACGTGCTGGTCACCGGGGCCGGTCCCATCGGCATGATGGCCGCCGCCGTCGCGCGTCACGCCGGGGCCCGCACCGTGGTCCTCACCGACATCAACGACTTCCGCCTGGAGCTGGCCCAGAAGGTCGCGCCCGGCGTGCGCTGCGTGAACACCACCCGCGAAGACCTGAAGGACGTGATGCACGAACTCGGCCTCAAGGTCGGCTTCGACGTGGCGCTGGAGATGTCGGGAAGCCCCATCGCCTTCAAGCAGTGCGTCGACACCCTGATCATGGGCGGCGGCATGGCCATGCTCGGCATTCCGTCAAAGCCGATGGAGACCGACTGGGGCGCGATCATCCTGAAGGCCCTGACCATCAAGGGCGTGTATGGACGCGAGATGTTCACGACCTGGAGGAAGATGCTGGGCCTGCTCAAGGCCGGCCTCGATCTCACCCCCCTGATCACCCACGTCCTGCCGTATGACCGATATGCCGAGGGCTTCGAGGCCATGAAGTCGGGCCAGTCCGGCAAGGTCGTTCTGGACTGGGACAAGGCCGCGTGATTAGGGCGGCCTGATCGGCCGCCCTTGACGCCATACCCGTGATCCCCGACCACGCGGAAGTCATGGGGCCCGCGACTGATTCTTGTCCGAGCGTTGCGCTGGCCGAGGGGCCGCGCGGATGAGCGCCGTCGTCGACTTCCTGAAGGGCGCGGGCGTCGACAGCGCCGGGCGGAACGTCTTCGAGGTCGTCGCCATGAACGATCGCCAGATCGAAGAAACGCACGACTTCATCCAGTGGCTGTTTCCGCTGGACCAGCCGTCGGGTGCCAATCGCCGCGCTCCCGTCCTTACGCCGGAGGACGTCCAGGCCATTCATGCCTCCGGTCTGGCCCAGATCGCTCTGGCGGCCGGTACCGACCGCATGGCGGCCTTTTACCAGTCCAATGGCCACTGGCTGGTTTCCCAGGACCACAACCACCTTCGGATCACCCGCATCATCAAGTCCCTGCGTCTGCTCCGGGGACCCGGCGAGGCGGTGGAGTTCCGCGACTTGATCCTCAAGCTCGATGATCGCGCCGGCCGCCCCGTCAGCATGGGCAGCCGCACGTTCTGGGAGCAGGCCTAGAGGCCGCTATGAACTATCGCCACAGCTTTCATGCCGGGAACTTCGCCGACCTCGTCAAGCATGCCCTGGTGCTCTGGCTGCTGAGGGCGCGACAGGCTTCGGGGGCGGTCAGGGTGCTGGACACCCATGCGGGGGCCGGACTCTATGACCTCACCGGCGACGCCGCGCGCTCGCGCGAGGCCGAGGCCGGCGTTGCGCGCCTGATTGCGGCCGGGGCGCGGCCCCCGTTGATCGAGGCTCTGGCTTCCGAAGTCGCGGGCCTGAACCCGGATGGCGGTGTGCGCTTCTACCCGGGCTCCCCGGTCCTGATCGGCCGGACCCTTCGACCCGGTGACCACTATGTGGGCTTCGAGCTGCGCGAGGAGGTCGCGGGCCTGCTCCGCGAGAGCTTGCGGGGATTCAAGGGCGCGCGCGGCGAGATCGGTGACGGATATGACCTGGTCCGTACGGAGGCGAAGCAGGCGAGGGGAGCCCTCGTCCTGATCGACCCGCCTTTCGAGCGCCCCGACGACTACCTGCGCGCCGCCGAGACGGCGGGTGCGATCCTCAACACAGACCCCGGGGCGATCGTCGCCATCTGGACCCCGCTCAAGGACCTTGAGACCTTTGACGGCTTCCTGCGCCGCCTGGCTGCTGTCACGTCCGCTCCGACCCTTGTCGCAGAGGCGCGGCTGCGCCCGCTCACCGACCCGATGAAGATGAACGGCTGCGCCATGGTGGTCGTGAATCCGCCCGAAGGCACCGATGCGGCCGCCAGCGAAATCTGCGGCTGGGTGGCCGGGACGCTCGGCGATGCCGGCGCCAAGGCCGAGGTCTGGCGTGTCTAGCCGATGACCTCGCCGGCCTCGTAGAGGTTCGGCTCAAACGTCGCGATGGCCATGATCGGCACCATGGCGGCGGCGACGGCCTCGTTGCGCGTCATGGCCTTCCAGTCCTCGACCGACCGCCAGACGGCGTGGTTGGCGACGGTCTTGCCGTTCAGCCCCCGATGCAGAGTTGCCGAAACGAAACCGGGCAAGCCGACCTGGGCACGGGTCAGGGCAGCCAGCAGCTCGATGAGCTCGTCCTGCTTCTCGGGCTGGACCTTGAAGACGTTGATCAGGACGACGGGGGCATCATCGGCGTCCATGGCGAGACCCTTCCTGGTCAGCGGCGAAGTGCCGATGCGGGCCCTCTAGCGCATTCCGTCATCCGGCGCCCTACATGACCGACAACCATCCCCAGCCTCGTGAGACCATCATGCCGACGATCGCCTTGCTTGAGACGGGCCGTCCACCTGCCGCCCTTCAACCCGCGCATGGCGACTATCCGTCGATGTTCGCCCAGCTGCTCGGCGAAGGCTTCCACACCCGGTCCTTCGACGTTCAGGCCGGGGCGTTGCCCGATCCGGCCACCTTCGACGGTGCGATCATCACCGGCTCGGCGGCGGGCGTGTACGAAGACCATGCCTGGATCCCGCCTCTGCTGGACTGGATCCGGCAGGCGCGCGGCCTCACTCGCCTGGTCGGCGTCTGCTTCGGCCACCAGGCCATGGCCCAGGCGCTGGGCGGCCAGGTCGAGAAATCCGACCGTGGCTGGGGCGTCGGCTTGCACCGCTATCGCGTGGTCGAGGCGCAGCCGTGGATGGCACCGCCGCTCCCGGAGATCGCCCTGTCCGCCTCGCATCAGGATCAGGTCGTCCTGAAGCCCGCGGACGCTCGCGTGACCCTGGCCAGCGATTTCACTCCCTACGCCGGGCTCGCCTGGGCCGATGACGCCATCTCGTTTCAACCCCACCCGGAGTTCAGCCGTGCCTTTACCTCGGAACTGGTGCAGGGCCGTCGCGGCCGAATCGAGGAGGCGGTGGTGGGCCGCGCCGTCGAGAGCCTGAAGGCCGACGACGACCGCCAGGTGGTCGCGGACTGGATCCGACGATTCCTGTCCGCCTGACCGAAAGCGTCAGTCGGGCCCAACGTCCGTACGTGCAGCAAGCTGGCAGCCGTCGCCGATCAGACGCGCGTCCGGACAGCGGATCAACTCCTGATAGGCACCATCCGGCGCGAAGGCGGCGACCGCGCCCTCGCCTGACGCACAGAGCACCTCATAATAGGCTGCTGACGGACTTCGTCCCATGAAGCGCACCTGCGTCGGGGCGCAGTCCGGTATGGCTCCGGTCGGCAGCCTTCCTGCGAAGGCGGCCAAGGCTTCAGCGGTGGTCGTGAACCGGCATCCATTGCCTTGAGCTGCGACGACCAGGCAGTCGGTCATCTGCCACCTGGGCCCCGCCCGTTCGATCCAGGCACCGGCGCTGTCTGCGCAACCGATCTCATAGATGGTGCCACCGTCCTGAGACCGGCCGACCACGGTGCCACTATCGACCCTGCAGGCCAGCCCGGCCTCGCGAGCGACCCGGGCGAACACAACGGAAAAGTCCTGATTCTCAGGTAAACGGCAGGCCCGCCCCACCGCCTGACCGACCCCGTCCCGGCGTTCGGCGCTCGTGAGGACGAGGCAGTCCAGGGCCTCCACGCCGGTTCCGGCGATCAGGCGATAGCCAAGGCCTTCCTCGCAGGCGACCTCGAACTGACGGTTTCCTTCGACGTCGCGTCCCAAGGCGATGGCGTTGACTACGCGGCATGTCAGGCCAGCCCGGTCGACGAGGGCCTGGGTCTCCAGCCGCGCGCCGCTGTCGGGCAGCCGACCGCGCGTGCTCCGGTTCAGGTCACGCGTGTCCTGGGATGCCGCTTCCGCCGTCGGCAACAGCAGGGTCAGCCCGAAGATCAGGGTCAGCAGCATCGCATGCGGCGACGATGTCAGGGCCACTTCACCACAGGCGGCATGGAGCTGAGGATCGACTCGACGTTGCCACCCGTTTTCAGCCCGAAGGTCGTGCCTCGATCGTAGAGCAGGTTGAACTCCACATAGCGACCGCGGCGGATCAGCTGTTCCTCGCGATCCTCCGGCGTCCAGCTTTCGCTCATCCGGCCGCGCACGATGGCCGAATAGGTGTCCAGGAACGCCATGCCCACATCGCGGGTGAAGGCGAAGTCCCTGGCATAGTCGCCGCTGTCATGGTGGTCATAGAAGATGCCCCCGATGCCGCGCATCTCGTTCCGGTGCGGCAGCATGAAGTACTCGTCGCACCACTGCTTGTACTTGGCGTACCAGCTCGGATCGTGGGCGTCGCAAGGGGCGCGCATGCCGGCGTGGAAGGCGATCGTGTCCGGTGCCTCCTGCGTTCGCTCCACGTCCAGAACCGGCGTCAGGTCGGCCCCGCCGCCGAACCAGCTCTTGGTTGTGGCGATGAAACGGGTGTTCATGTGCACCGCCGGAACCTTGGGGCTGACCGGATGGCAGATCAGGCTGATGCCGGTGGCATAGAAGCGCGGGTCTTCCTCCGCGCCCGGAACGTTCTTGGCGTAGTCCGCCGGGAATTCACCGTGGACGGTCGAGACATGGACGCCGACTTTTTCGAACAGGCGGCCATGCATCATGCCCATGACCCCGCCGCCACCCTCATGCCGGCTCCAGGGCGTCCGCACGAAGCGGCCCGGCTCGCCGGGAAACAGGTCGGCGGGCGCGGCGTCTTCCAGCGCCTCGAACCCGGCGTGGATACGGTCCCTGAGGGTCTCGAACCAGGCGCGGGTCTCGGCCTTCTTCTGATCCAGCGAGGGGGTGGGGGCGATGTCGGCTTGGCTCATGGCCACGTTGAACCACGCTTCGCCGAGCGCGTCACCTTGTCCTCCGCCCGCTTTACCTGGCTGCCCGTGTTCGTCAGGGTGTTGGCAATCCGGAGACCGTTCATGCGTCTGCTTCTGTCCACCGTCGCCAGCCTCCTGCTCGCCGGGACCGCCGTGGCTCAAACGCCCGAGGCGGAGCGGATGATCGTCTCGACCGTCGTCGCCGAGCACGACCGCCACATCGCCCTGCTTGAGCGGATGGTGAACCAGAACTCCGGCACCCTGAACGCGGAGGGGGTGCGCGCGACCGCCGAATTGGTCCGCGCCGAGCTGGAGCCGCTGGGCTTCCAGGTGCGCTGGATCGACATGAGCATGACCGGCCGCGCCGGGCACCTCGTCGCCACCCATGACGGCGGCGGCAAGAACATCCTGCTCATCGGTCATCTCGACACCGTGTTCGAGACTGACAGCCCGTTCCAGACCTTCGTCCGGACGGGTTCACGCGCGACCGGTCCCGGCGTCGGCGACGACAAGGGCGGGGTGGTTGTCATCATCGCGGCCCTTCGCGCCATGCAGGCGGCGGGCACGCTCGAGGGCTCCAACATCACCGTCTTCCTGACCGGCGACGAGGAGCGACCCGGCGCGCCGCTGGACATCGCCCGGCGCGACCTGATCGAGGCGGGTCGCGTGGCCGATTACGCGCTGGAGTTCGAAAACCTGGCGACTGAGAACGGGGCGGAGTTCGGCACCATCGCGCGGCGCAGCTCATCCAGCTGGACCCTGACGACCGGCGGCCGCACGGGTCATTCCAGCGGAGTGTTCAACGATACGCTCGGCTATGGCGCCATCTATGAGATGGCGCGGATCCTCGACGCCTTCCGGCGCGAGCTTCCCGAGCCCAACCTGACCTACAACGTCGGCGTCTTGGCGGGTGGCACCCCGGCCGAGATCGACGCCGACGGCTTCCGGGTCGAGGCGTCCGGCAAGACCAACATCGTCGCCGAGACGGCTGTCGCACGTGGCGATCTCCGCACTCTGACGCCCGAGCAGGACGCCCGCGTCCGCGCTCGCATGGCCGAGATCGTGACGCGGAACCTGCCGCGCACGACCGCCGAACTGGTCTTCGCCGAGGACGGATATCCACCGATGGCCCCGACGCCCGGCAACATCGCCCTGCTGGAGCGTCTGAACCAGGTCAACCGCGACCTCGGCCTGCCCGAAATGGCCCCCTTTGATCCCGCCCGGCGCGGGGCGGCCGACAGCGGCTTTGTCGCCGCGGACGTCGATACGCTGGGCGGGCTGGGCGTCGCCGGTGGTGGTGCGCACGCCGAGGGCGAATGGGCCGATCTCGACAGTCTGGTGCGCCAGGCCCAGCGCGCGGCGGTCCTGATCGGGCGCTTGAGCCTGGGGGAGTGACGGCAGGCGACCGGGGCTGCAAGACTGCCCCAACAATACCCGGAGGCTGATCCATGTTCCGTGCCCTGACGCTGGCCGTCTGTTCCCTCGCCCTCGCCCTGCCGGCGGCCGCCCAGGACGGGGAGGCTCGTGCCCGTCGCATTCTGGAGCGCACGCCCCTGATCGACGGCCACAACGACCTGCCCTGGGCGCTTCGGCAGGGGCACGGCTCTGATCCTCACGCGGTCGATCTCTCGACCAATCTCGAAGAGACTACGAGCTTGCATACCGACATTCCGCGATTGCGCGCCGGCGGTGTCGGCGGCCAGTTCTGGTCGGTCTACGTCCCCGCCAGCCTGACGCCGGTGGAGGCCGCCAAGGCGACGTTCGAGCAGATCGACGTGGTCCGTCGCATGGTCGCCGCTCATCCGGACGTGTTCGAGCTGGCCACCACGGCCGACGATGTCGTCCGCATTCATCGCGCGGGGCGGATCGCCAGTCTGATGGGCATAGAGGGCGGCTATTCGATCGACGATTCGCTTGGCCTGCTGCGGGAGTTCCACGAGGCCGGCGTCCGCTACATGACCCTGACCCATTCACGCACCACCACCTGGGCCGACAGCGCCACCGACGCTCCGCGCCATGGCGGTCTGTCGCCCTTCGGCGAAGAGGTGGTGCGCGAGATGAACCGGTTGGGCATGCTGGTCGATCTCAGCCACGTCTCGGAGGAGACCATGCTGGACGCCATGCGGGTGTCCGAAGCACCGGTGATCTTCTCCCATTCCTCGGCGCGAGGCGTGACGGACCATCCGAGGAACGTGCCCGACAGCGTGCTGCGCCTGATGCCCGAGGACGGCGGTGTGGTGATGGTCACCTTCGTGCCCGGTTTCATCAATGAGACTTTCCGGGCCTGGAGCGCCGCGCGCGCGGCCCAACAGCCGCGGCTGGGGGCGCTTGAGCCCGGTGATCCAACCGCAGTGCGCGCGGGCATGGATGCCTGGGATGCCGC
>JAIERG010000078.1 GCA_019747095.1 Caulobacteraceae bacterium
GAAACGATCCAGATGTAGGGGTTGGTCAGGTCTCCCCACAGGAAGACCGCCACGCCGATGCCCGCAAGGATCATCAGACCCCCCATGGTGGGCGTTCCGACCTTCGAGAGATGGCTGACGGGCCCGTCAGCGCGGATCGGCTGACCCTTGCCCTGCTTGATCCGCATCCAGTTGATGAAGCGGCTGCCCATGGCGACCGCGACGATCATGGCCGTGGCCATGGCCAGTGCCACCCGCACCGTCTGGTACTGGATCAGGTTGAGCAGGGGATAATCCTGCGCCACGTCGGCGTAGTAGAGGTAGAGCAGGTAGAACATCAGGCCCCCGGAACTTCGTCCCGCTCTAGCCGCAGCAGGGCAGCCGCCACAAGCGATGCCTTCGAGCCATTCGACCCCTTGACCATGACGATGTCACCCGGACCGACGAGATCGCGGGCCTGATCGGCCAGATCCGAGGCGGTAGGGGCCCAGACGCCTCGGCGCTCGGGCGAGATGGCATCGTAGAGATGGCGCATCTCTGGTCCTGCAGCGTGGACGAGATCGATGGCGGCGGCCTCAATCGGCTCGGACAGGCCGGCATGCAGGGCCCGGGACTGATCGCCCAGTTCCAGCATGTCGGTCAGGACAACGACCCGACGCCCGCCGCGTTCAACGGGCTTGGCCGCCAGCGACAGAAAGCCGGCCTTCATAGACAGCGGATTGGCGTTGTAGCTCTCGTCAATCAGGGTGAAGGCACCGCCCGGGATGTGGACCGTGCGGATCTCGCCGCGGCCGGACAATGGCGAGAACTCGCCGAGGGCGGTTAGCGCCGTCTCGACCGGAACATCGAGCGCATCCAGCATCAGGATGACGGCCAGGCTGTTCAGGCCCCAGTGGAAGCCCGACTGCCTGAGCGGGAAGACATGGGTCCGGCCCCAGACCTCGGCCGTCACCCGCGCGCCGCCGTCGAAGGGGACGAAGTCGATCAGGCGGGCGTCGTGGAAGGTCTCCGACCCGAACGTCGCCACGCGAGCCCCGACGTGCAGCGCGGCCTGATGAAGGGTGTCGAACCAGGGATTGTCGCCGTTGACGATAGCCAGACCGCCGGGCCCCAGTCCCTGGAAAATCGCGGCCTTTTCTCTCGCGACACCGGCCTCGCCATCTGAAAACGCCTCGATATGAACCGGCCCGACGGTGGTGACGCATGCGGCGTGGGGCTGAACCAACTTCGAAAGGGGCGCGATCTCGCCAGGCGCGTTCATGCCGATCTCAAACACCGCGCGCTCGACCGAGGCCGGCATGCGGGCGAGCGTCAGGGGCACGCCGATGTGGTTGTTGTAGCTCTTGATCGAAGCGTGGGCGGGGCCGGCCAGATCGAGGCCAGCCTTGATGGCCTGGGTCACGCTTGTCTTGCCCACGCTACCGGTGACAGCGCCGCGTCTGATGTGGGGCGCGCGATCGCGGGCGGCGGCACCCAAGGCCTCCAGCGCCTTCTGGGTGTCCGGCACAACGATGCAAGGGCCGCCGTCGACGGGCCGTTCGACCAGCGCCCCCGCCGCCCCGGCCTCGAAGGCCGAGCCCGCGAAATCATGGCCGTCGCGCGCGCCCTTCAGCGCCAAAAACAGGTCACCGGGGCCGATTTCGCGGCTGTTGTAAGTCAGGCCCGAAGCGTCGAAGACGCCGCCTTCGACGCGGCCACCGGTGGCTAGGGCGATCTCCTGCGCCGTCCAGAGCGGCGGTAGCGGTTCAGGCATGCAGTCTCAGAGCCTCGGCGACTTCGGTTGCGTCGTCGAAGGGATGGGTCACGCCGCCGACGATCTGCCCCTGTTCATTCCCTTTTCCGGCGACGACGACCACATCTCCGTCCTTCATCATGCCAATGGCCTCGCGGATGGCAGCACGACGGTCGCCGATCTCCAGAGCGAACGGGCAGCCTGTGCGGACCTGAGCGCGGATCGCCTCGGGGTCTTCGGAGCGCGGATTGTCGTCGGTGACGATGGCGATGTCGGCCAGACGGCCAGCAATCTCGCCCATCAGGGGCCGCTTGCCCTTGTCCCGGTCGCCGCCCGCGCCGAAGACGACGATCAGGCGGCCTGTGGCATGGGGGCGAAGCGCCTTGAGCACCGTCTCAAGGCCGTCGGGCGTATGGGCGTAGTCGACATAGGCCTCGCCGCGCCCCGAGCCACCCTCGATGCGCTGCAACCGCCCGGCCGCGCCGGTGATATGCTCCAGCGCCGCCAGCACCCGACCGGCTTCCTCGCCCGCCGCGATGCACAGACCGGCGGCGACCAGCGCATTGGATGCCTGGAAAGCACCGGCGAGCGGGAGCAGCACCTCGTGGCGTTCGCCGTGGACGTCGAGGATCAAGCGCTGGCCTTCGGGCACGGCGCGGCGTTCCATCAGGCTTAGGTCGCGACCGCGCTCCCCAACACCCATGACGCCGAGCCCAGACATGATCGAGGCGGCGGCGAACTCGGAATAGGCGTCGGAATCAGCGTTCAGTACAGCCGTACGACCACGCGGCAGCAGGGTCTCGAACAGTCGCAGCTTGGCCTCGCGATAGGCCTCCATGGTGCCGTGATAGTCGAGGTGGTCCTGGGTCAGGTTGGTGAAGGCGGCGGCCTTCAGCGTCACGCCGTCCAGACGCCTCTGGTCGATCCCGTGCGACGAGGCCTCCAGCGCGAGGTGGGTGACCCCGCCTTCGGCCAGCGTGGCCAGCAGTCGCGCGGCGTCGGCGGCATCGGGGCTGGTCAGGCCCGGCGGGGTCAGGGCTTCGGTCGTCTTGCCCGATTGGGCGACGACGCCGAGCGTGCCCATGCTGGCCGACTTGCGGCCCAGCGTGGCCCAGATCTGACGGCAGAAGGCGGCGACCGAGGTCTTGCCGTTGGTGCCGGTCACCGCGACGCAGGTGGCGGGCTGGGCTCCGTAGAAGCCCCGTGCGGCCAGAGCGTAGGCGCGGCGGACGTCGCCGGAGCGGACCAGGAGCGGTGCAACCCCGTCCGGCGTGTCCTGGGGTGCCAGCACGGCGGCGGCACCCTGCGCCAGGGCCTGCGGGATGAAGGCGCGGCCGTCGGCGGCGGTACCGGGGAGCGCGACGAACAGGTGGCCTGAGGCAACCTTGCGGCTGTCAGCCGTGATCCCGGTGATCTCGGGATCGGCCGGAACGTCGCGGCGAAGCAGGTCGGACAGACGCACCGCGCTCATGGTGCGGCCTCCACCGGAGTAGGTGGGTCGATCCGACGCTGGACGCCGAGGAAGCCCGCGATGCGATCAATCACTCGGCCGACAACCGGCGCGGCGACCGCACCGCCCAGTCTCGAGCCTTGGCTGGGCTCGTCCACCAGGACGAAGACGACATAGCGGCGCGTGTTCTCTGGTCCATCCGCTGGGAAGACCGAAGCGAAGGACCCCACGCCGTGCGATGGGTCGTAACGTCCATTGACCAGCTTGTTGGCCGAGCCGGTCTTGCCACCGACGCGCAACCCTTCGACGTTGGCAGACCGGCCCGATCCGCGGAGCACATTGGCGCGCATGAGTTCGCGCACGGCCGCTGATGTCTCGGAGCTCACGACACGACGGCCCTGATCGCCTGTGCCTCCACGACGCAGGGTGAGCGGACGGTGTATGCCTCCGTTGACAAGGGCGACCGTCGCCGCAGTCATCTGGAGGGGCGTAATCAGGATGCCATAGCCGAACGACAGTGAAGCGCGGGTGGAGTCATCCCAGCTTCGAACCCGACTCGGCCGGGCGCTTTCCCGCAGCTCGATCGGGGCCGCATCGAGCAGGCCCAGCCGCTGGAAATAGTCGCGCATGGTGTCTGCGCCCATCTCCACCGCGAGGCGCGACGTGCCGATGTTCGAGGAGTGGATGAAGACCTCTTCCAGCGAAAGGATCTTGTTGGTGGCATGGAAGTCGGCGATCCGCCGATTGCCGACGTAGTAGGCCTGAGACGCATCGATCATGGTGTCCAGATCGGCACGGCCGGTGTCGAGCGCGGCGGCAACCGTGAAGGTCTTGAACACCGAGCCCATCTCATAGTGGGCCGAGGTCACGCGGTTGAGGGTCGCGCCTTCCGGCGCGTCGCCGCGACGGTTCGGATCAAAAGTCGGCCAGGACGCCATCGCGAGGATTTCGCCGGTCGTGGCGTCCGCGACCACGCCGACGGCTCCTTTCGCGGCAGCCTCGGTCGCGGCGGTGGCCAATTCATTCTCCAGAACGCCCTGCACACGAAGGTCAATCGACAGAGCGAAGTCCTGACCACGGGAACCGGCCTGGCGGATCGCCTCGTTGAAGGCCAGTTCGGCTCCGGAGACTCCCTCCCCGCCCGTATCAGCTGCACCGATGAGGTGGGCGGCGGAGGTTCCCAGCGGATAGACTCGGCGATCCTCGGGCTCGAAGGAAACGCCGCCGAGGGCCAGGGCGTGGACGGCCTGCCGCTGGCTCGGGGTCAGCCCCGGCTGGACGATCAGGCGACGCTCACCATTCAGGACCCGGCGCAGACGGCTGGCCGATACTTCGGGCAAGGCCGCACGAATCTGGCGGAAGGCAGCCTCTCGGTCCCAGACCTCGGCCGGGTCGATGTAGAGGCCATAGTGGGTGATGTTTGTCGCCAGAAGGGCACCATTGCGGTCCGTCAAGTCGGCGCGCTGGAGGGCCCCGGTTGCTGAGTGAACACCCCCACCGCCAGCCGGAGCAAAGAGGGCTGCACGCGTGGCACCGGCGGCCAGCAGCAGGAAAACCGCGATGAAGGCCGCCTGTATGACGACGATCCGGACGCGTGTGTCCTCTTCAGGCTTGGCGTCAGCCCGAGCGCGCTCAAACGCGTGTTCCACGAACCAGATCGCCTCGGTGAGCCATCGCAGCCAGGGCGAGACGGCCGATGTCACCGGACGCGCCGCGGGGGGAGACCGGAACGTGCGGTGATCCTGGGCCGTCATCGCACCGACTCATCTGCAGGAGCGGTGGTCGCTGGAACGACCACAGGGCCGCCGATCTCGGCGGACGCGACATCAGCGGAAGCGGCCTCGGGCGACGGCTCAGCGGCCGCAACAGGTGCGGGCTCAGGCAGCGGGACCAGACTGTCCAGCGCGCTCACATCGGCCTGATGTTTCATCTCGACGGGCGCCAGGCCCGCCGATCGCGACAGGACTTCAAGCCGGGCCGGCTGCTCGAGGCGCGCGGCCTCAGCGCGCAACAGGCGGACCCTTTGGCGCGTTTCGGCGATTTCGCGCTCCAGCTGGCTGATGCGGACGCTCTCGCGGGCGGCACCAGCCTTGGCAACGTAGACCGATAGAACCAGGGCCGCGACGACGACCAGGAGGATGATTTCGATCCACCGGACGCCGCGGACCTTCCAATCGAACAGGGCCTGGACAGGATTGCGGGTCATGCCGCCGCCCTCCAGGCGGGGGCCTCTGTCCGCACTGCGGCGCGCAGGCGAGCCGACCGGGCTCGAGGGTTGGCGGCGAGCTCGGCCTGTCCAGCCTCCCGCGCGCCCTTGAACTGGAGCGTGAAGCTGGGCTTGCGGCTCTCGACGGCGACCGGGGCGTGACGCGAGCCGCCCGGCGCATTGCCGCTGCGCTCCGTCAGGAAGGCCTTCACGATTCGGTCTTCCAACGAATGGAAGGTCACGACCGTCAGACGCCCGCCCGGCGACAGCGTGGCCTCGGCCGCCTCCAGCCCGGCGGTGAGCTCGCCCAGCTCGTCGTTCACCGCGATGCGCAGCGCCTGGAACGTCCGGGTCGCCGGATGGGTCGGAGCTCCACGACGGCCGCCCAGCGCCTTCTCGACCACCTCGGCCAGATCCAGCGTGCGGGTGAAGGGCTCAGCAACCCGGCGGCGCAGAATGGCGGTGGCGATGCGGCCCGACTGACGCTCCTCGCCATAGAGCTTTAGGATGTGTGCCAGGGGCCCGTGGTCCCAGGTGTTGACGATGTCGGCGGCGCTTTCGCCCTCGCCGGACATGCGCATGTCGAGCGGACCGTCGCGCATGAAGGAGAAGCCGCGCTCGGCCTGATCCAGCTGCATCGAGGACACGCCGATGTCGAACACGGCTCCGTCCAGCCGCGCCTTGCCGCTGTCGGCGAACGCCTCGGCCAGGCCCGAAAAGGGCGTGCGGACCAGTTTAAACTTGCCGGGGAAGTCGTTGGCGACGGCGTTCGCGTGGGGCTGGACCGTTGGGTCGCGGTCCAGGGCGATCACCTCGGCCCCTGTCGCGAGGATGGCACGGGTGTAGCCGCCGGCACCGAAGGTGGCGTCGACCACCACGTCGCCGGGCTTGGGTGACAGGGCCTCGATCACCTCAGCCAGCAGGACGGGGGCATGAGGGCCGCTCACTGGTCGTTCCCCGGCAGACGGCGGCGCGCGAACTCGCCGCGTTCGCGCATGGCCTTGCGGGCCAACTGGCGGCGCTCTTCCTTGCGCGCCATCCACCGCGCGCGGTCCCAGATCTGAAATCGGGGGCCCATGCCGACGATGACCACGTCTTCCGAGAGACCCGCGTCCTCGATCAGACCCTCAGGCAAGGTGATGCGGCCACCGGAATCATAGGCCAGCGGCTTCTGGCCTGCGTAGACTGTCTCCTCCAGCGCCGTGCGCCAGTCGTCGCCGAACGGCAGGCTTTCGATCAGGGCGACATACTCGGCCATCAGCTTGTCGCCGCCGGCCTCCAGACAGTCGGACTCCACGGAGAAGAAGCAGAAGACGCCGTGCTCGGCGCCGTTCTCCGACGTGCGGAACTCCTGCGGGATCAGGAGACGGCGCTTGCCGTCCAGCTGCTTCTCATAGGTCGAGAGAAACACGCCTTGCCCAATCGGACCCGTCGGCCCGCCCCTGAAGTCATCCCCACGCCAGAACGCCGGCGCCGCATCCCCAAATCACGTGTTTGGGATAGCATGGGATCAGATGGGTCTCAATGGGATTGATTGACGATTTTTAACCACGATCAAGGTCAGACACGCCGCTAACCTTGTTCCATGCGAACAGAAATAGAACATCGAGAGTATTGAAAGGCACCACCCCTCGCGCACCGGGCTGGCAGCGACACACCGCTCAACGCAGGATTTGCCTTCCGCACCGGCAGCCGGTTAAGCGTAGCCAAACAAAACGGAGCAAACGCCATGGCCATCCCCGCCTCCCTGACGAAGGGCCTCAAGCTGCCGGTGATCGCGGCCCCCATGTTCCTCGTCTCGGGGCCGGATCTGGTGGTTGAGTGCTGCAACAACGGTGTGATCGGCACCTTCCCGTCGTTGAACCAGCGGACCACCGAGGGCTATCGGGAGTGGTTACAGGACATCAAGGCGCGGCTGAAGCCGGACGCGGCGGCCTTCGGCGTCAACCACATCGTCCATCCGACCAACCCCCGCCTGATGGCCGACATGATGGTCTCGGTCGAGGAGAAGGTGCCGCTGATCATTACTTCGCTGGGGGCTGTCCGCGACGTGGTCGACGCCGTCCACGGCTATGGCGGCGTGGTCTTCCACGACATCGCCAACGTGCGTCACGCCCGAAAGGCGGCCGAGAGCGGTGTGGATGGCCTGATCCTCGTCGCCAACGGCGCGGGGGGCCACGCGGGCATCATCAACCCGTTTGCGCTGATCAATGAGGTCCGAACCTTCTTCAAGGGCACCATCATCCTGTCCGGCTGCCTGTCGACGGGCCAGGACGTTGCAGGTGCCCTGATGATGGGAGCGGACTTCGCCTACATGGGCACCCGCTTCATCAACACGACCGAGGCCATGGCTCCTGCCGCCTACAAGGACATGATCATCGACTCCAGTGCGACCGACATCGTCCACACTGCCGCCGTTTCCGGCATTCCAGCCAACTTCATGACCAAGTCTCTGGAAGCCAACGGGATCGATCCCAAGGTCCTGCCAGATCGCAAGCTGGACATGGGCGATGAAGCCAAGGCGTGGAAGACAGTGTGGTCGGCCGGCCAGGGCGCGGGTGCCATCCACGATGTGGTCCCGGCGGGCGACCTGGTCGGGCGTCTGCGGGCCGAGTACGCTGTGGCGACGCAGAAATTCGCCAGCAAGGTCGGCGTCGCCTAAACGGAGCGAATGATCCGCTCCGTTGTCTGCCTCTGTTCCTTGCTGATGGGGCTTGCCGGCCCTGCCCTCGCGCAGGACCGCGACGCTCCGCGCTTTGACCCCAGCCTGGGGTCGACGTGGTCTATGGAGCTCGGTGGAGGCACCGATAATCGCTCCAAGGGTGCCTCCAAGAGCGGAGGCGACCCGTTCGTGTTCGGCGAAGTTCAGTTCAATGCCGCCAACGGCTTCTATGTCGACGCCGAGTTCGAGACGATCGATTCCTCGGGGTCACAGGTGGAAACGGAGATCGAGGCCGGCTGGCAAGGGGCCGCTGGGGGCGTGGACATCGATTTGTCTGTTTCACAGAAGTGGCGGGTGCGGGCTGATCCCGGCCAGGACGACGCGGCGACAGAAGTACAGTTCGACCTTGCTCGCGATTTCGGCATCATGGATGCACGCCTGCGGATCGAGCACTCGCCGGACGGACTGGGATCGACGAAGGCCTGGACCTGGGTCGAGACCCGAATCCGCTGGCCGCTGACCACTCGTGCTCAAGCAGTCGTAACGGTGGGGCGCAGAGAACAGGACAATGCGCCCGACTACACCGGCTGGAGCGTGGGCGCAGTCTACGCGCTAAGCGAGACAACGGAGCTCGAGCTGGCGTGGCATGGCACCAATGTCGGAGACCGTGGCGAGCCGTTCGACGATGCGCTCGTACTCGCCTTCCTTGTGGCGTTGTAGCTTTCCGAGGGGCTCTGCGTCAGAGTTTCCATTGACGCTGTCAGGCTGAGGGAGGGGAAGCCGGTGAGAGTTCGTCTGATGACCGCTTTGGCGGGTCTGTCCATCCTGTCCGGCAACGCACATGCCCAGGCTCCGCAAGCCTGGTCAGGAACACTGGGCGTGACGACCGACTACGTGCGACGTGGAACGGTGCGCGGCAAGGAAGATATCGAACTGACCGCCAGCCTGGAGCATGCGCGGGGTGCCTTCTACCTCGGGGCCGCCGCCAACACGGCGGCGCTCGGCGACACGGACTATGAGGTGGACCTCTACGTCGGATGGCAACCGCAGTGGGCGGATTGGGCGTGGGATCTCAACGCCAAGCGCGTCAGCTATTTCGGCGGGTCAGGCGATATTGACCACTGGGAGTTCTATGCGCAGGCGACCCGCACCATCGGAGCCGTCACCGGGGTCTTTCTTGTGGGTGGATCGCCAGACTACGAGGGCGCGGCCGATCAGGCCTACTGGGCCAACATGAATCTCGCCTATGCCCTCACGCCCAAACTTTCGGCCGATGTCGGTGGCGGATTTCAGGATCAGGTCGGCGCGCCAGATTATGCATGGTGGCAGGCCGGAGTAACCTACGCCTTCTCCTCGTCCGTCTCGGGCGACCTGCACTGGTACGACACCGACAACGCCTCAGGTCTGGGCGAAAGCGGCGAGGGCCAGCTCGTCGCGGCCCTCAGCTGGGCGTTCTGACGACCGGTCGGCGGGGGGTGCGACACGTGCGGCGGCTCGCCGCGCATCAGGAGAAGTGGCATCTGCGACCTTCGCGGCGACGTTCCTTCCTGTGATCGCACCTCGCCGATCGAACACTCAGGACCCCTCCCATGAAGCTCACCATCCTCGCGGGCGCCGTCTCGGCC